>JAPPOR010000258.1 GCA_028817905.1 Myxococcales bacterium | reverse complement strand
GATAGATCCGGCGATAGGCGATGAGAAAGAAGATCCGTCGGACCCTTGACCGGGCTCCTTGGGGTCGCGGCGCTCGTGGCTAGTGCCCGAGAACGCTCAAAATTTTGAAACCGCGGAAGAAACAAGAGCATCGGGAGCCCGTTCTTCAGGTTGCGAAGCCACGAAGGAGGGCACCCCTGATGCGCGAGAGATCCATCCGTCGAGAAATGAGAGATCCTGAGAGATCCGTCCGACCCTTGACCCGGTTCGGTGGCTGATCGTCCGAGAGATCCGGGAGATCCGTCCGATGATCCTTTCTAAGCGATTAGGCGATCCGACAAGCGACCCGTCCAAGCGACCCGTCCGACGCTTGACTGGGCTTCGAGGGCTGGCGGTCTAGAAGATCCTCCAGAAGATCCGTCGGACCCTTGACCGGGCGGACCCTTGACCGGGCACTGAGGGGAAGCGGCGCTGCTGCTAGGCAGGAAGGCGCTTGCAGCTCGCGCCCTGGAAGCGAAATGGGGAAAGCGAAATGGGGGACACCCAAGTATTGGCGGACCGCAGCGCCCACGATGCCCCAGACCTTTCCCAGCTTGTCGCCGCTGGATGCAGGGGTTGCCACTCTCAGTGCGGCGTGCGCCTTGCCGCTACGAGGAGGGAACCCGACCGATGAGGCTGCGCAGCCACGAGCTCACCCGTATGAGCATGCTGTGCCCGCGCCACAATCTGGTCAGACGGGTGGTTCGCCGCTTGTCCGTGTCTACGATGCCAGCCGGCGGCTCACGCCCTTGCCCCGAATCCACGCGCAGGCGCGGCGTGCCGCCTCCGTCTCCAGGGCTTCCAGGCGGCCCAGCGCGCTACAGGTGGCGAGCCCATGGGTGCACATGATGCGGCTCCACCCCTCGGGACTGAGTCCAAGGCGGATGAGCAGCTCTGGGGGACTGCCTGCCAGGCGTCCCCCGCTCTTCGCCCGAGCGGCTCGCCCACTCCACTCCAGAAGCTCCACGTACGCGACCAGGTCCATCGGAAGCCGATCGCAACGGCGAGCGCGCTTGTCGTCGGCCATCGGAGCCAGATGACGGGGCGTCGACGCTGAAGCCTCGGTCTCGCTCTTGGCCCCCTGTGCTGCCCGAAGGGGTGCCTGCGGAACGTGTCAACGCAAATGAGACAGCCGACGCCTGAGTTCTATGTAGTGATCACCTGATCGTTGGTGCTTGGCGCAACGCCGGGCAAGTTGATGACGGGGATATCGGTGCCGGCAGGTGCGGGCCAGAGTTCGGCGAGCTGGTCGTCGGGGGTTTGCAGGACGGTGTCAGCGGTGGGCGGAGCCGAATCGAGCGGGTTGATCAGAACGCGCTCCGGTGGTCGCTTGACGATTGGCGGCCCCGCCACGAAGCGTTGAGGATGACGCAGGTAGGCTGCGTCGAGCGCCTGCTGCCTGCGGGCTGCAACGGCCTCTATGTGGCCCATATAGACCTGCTGAGGCGTGAAAAGGGCCAGGCGGTCGTGGTGGTGGTCGGCGTTGTACCAGCCGAAGAAGTCGGTGCACCAAGCGCGGGCATGCTCGCTGTCGCGGAAGCGACCAGGGTAGTCCGGTTGCGACTTCGTCGTGTGAAAGAGCGACTCGGACATGGGGTTATCGTTCGAGACTCGGGGCCGTGAGAAGCTGCGGTCGACGCCGAGTTCGGTCAGCAGCTCGGCGAAGCCGTGGCTCGTCATGGGTGCGCCGCGATCTTGATGCACGGTCAGCGTGCCAGGCGGAACGCCATAGCGCTCGATGGCCTCGCGAAACAGCTGCTTGGCCAAGGCGCTGTTTTCGTGCTTGGCGACCATCCAGGCAACCACGAAGCGGCTGAAGAGGTCCAGCACGACGTACAGGTTCAGAAACACGCCACGCTCGTAGGTCGCGAGTTTGCTGATATCCCAGGACCACACCGCGTTGGGCGCGGACGCCGTCAGGCGCGGAATCGCGTGGTGTCGGGGCTCTCGCTGGTTGCGTCGCTCTCGCACCGGCCCACGCTCGGCTAGGACCCGGTGCATCGTTCGCCACGCGCACAGGTACGTGCCTTCGCTGAGCAGTGCCCCCTACACCTCCCGTGGCGGCCGGTCGATGAACCGCTCGGAGTCGAGCACGGCCAGGATCGTTTCTCGCTCGGCATCCGGGATCCGTCGATGGGATGGCTTCGGCGGTGGCGCGCACGTCACCATGGGCGGCCGCAGGCGCCGGTAGGCCGTCGCTCGAGACAGGCCGACGGCGTTGCATGCCTGGGTCATCGGGACCTCCGGCGGGCGCTGTCGGACGAGGTCGGTGAGGCGCTGTCGGCGTCCTCGGTCCCCGGCAGCGCTATCCCGAGGATCTCGTGCGCTTTTTCCTGTAGCTCGATCAACGCCTTCGAGATCCGCAGCTCCTTCTCGAGCTGCGCGATCCGCCGATCACGCTTCTCGATCTCACGGTCCTTGGCGTCCTTCGCCGGCTTGGGGCCAGGGCGCTTGCCCGAAAGCCCGGCCAGCCCCTCCTGATCACGCTGGGCACGCCAGGTGCTCAGCTGAGAGCTGTAGATGCCCTCACGGCGAAGCAGCTCCCCGAGCTGACCACGCTCGGTGCACCCATCAGCCTCCCGGAGGATGCGCTCCTTGTCTGCCGCGCTGAAGCGGCGCCGTTGACGTCGATCGTCGTCTGGCGACGCCACCACTTCCGTCTGTCTGTTCTTCGGTTTCGGCACTGGTCTCGACCACCTTCGCCCCTCTCGATTTCACATTCAATTCGAAAGGTCAGGCGCCCCTTCTGGCTACGGTTAGGTCAGCACCTCAGACCCCAGAAGGGAGCC
>JAPPOR010000310.1 GCA_028817905.1 Myxococcales bacterium | reverse complement strand
TGCGACCCATGTGCGGTGGACAGCGACGGTGACGGCGCTGTGGATTGCCAGGACGCGTGCCCGCACGACCCGAACCCAGACTGCCTGCCTCCGCCGGACCCCTGCACGGTGGACAGCGACGCGGATGGGATGATGGACTGCAACGATCCCTGCCCCTTCGATGACAATCCAGCGTGTGACCCATGCCAGATTGATACCGACGCCGACGGTGTGATGGACTGCGACGACATGTGCCCGCAGGATCCGGATCCCAACTGCACCGACCCCTGGTGCAGCAACGACGACGATGCGGACGGGGTGCCGAACTGCGAGGACATGTGCCCGCACGATCCCGACCCGAGCTGCACGTCGACCGGCGACTGGTGCGCGTACGACGACGACGGTGATGGGACGTACAACTGCGAGGACATGTGCCCGAACGATCCCGACCCGAGCTGCACCTCGAGCAGCGGTGGGTGGTGCGACTACGACGACGACGGTGACGGGATGTACAACTGCGAGGACCCATGCCCGAACAACCCCGACGTGACGTGCGACCCATGTGCGGTGGACAGCGACGGTGACGGCGCTGTGGATTGCCAGGACGCGTGCCCGCACGACCCGAACCCAGACTGCCTGCCTCCGCCGGACCCCTGCACGGTGGACAGCGACGCGGATGGGATGATGGACTGCAACGATCCCTGCCCCTTCGATGACAATCCAGCGTGTGACCCATGCCAGATTGATACCGACGCCGACGGTGTGATGGACTGCGACGACATGTGCCCGCAGGATCCGGATCCCAACTGCACCGACCCCTGGTGCAGCAACGACGACGATGCGGACGGGGTGCCGAACTGCGAGGACATGTGCCCGCACGATCCCGACCCGAGCTGCGTGGGTGGCAGCGAGCCTCCCCCGGACCCCTGCTCTGTCGACAGCGATGGCGATGGCGCACCGGACTGCCAGGACGCATGCCCGTTCGACCCGAGCCCAACTTGCGACCCTTGCAGCGTGGATAGCGATGCGGACGGCGTCGTCGATTGCGAGGACCTCTGTCCCCTGCACGACGATCCGACTTGCAGCGATCCATGGTGCATGTACGACGACGATATGGATGGCGTCTTCAACTGCGAGGATGCCTGCCCGTACGACGCGACCGACAGCTGCCTTCCGTAGCTGGCTAGCTGGATACGCGCTAGCTAACTTCGCTTGTCGGGAAACAGCCGCGCCCGTAGCCAATGGCTCAGGCTGTTTCCCGCCAGGCGGTCGCGGTCGTAGTCGGCCTTGAGCGTGTCGTAGTGAACAGTGCCTTCGAAGAGTGACGCGCGCGGGGTAAAGCCCGCGGATGGATCCAGCTCGCGCACCACGCGGGCAGGGTTTCCGGCGGCGACGCTGTTCGGGGGAACGTCGCGCGTGACGACCGCACCAGCTCCCACTACGCTGTTGTCCCCGATTGTGACGCCCTTGCAGATCGTTACGCCGTCCCCGATCCACACGTTGCTTCCAATCCGGATGGGGGCCGTCTTGCCCGGGAAGATCCGGTGGTGCAGATCGTGCCAGTCGGCGTCTGTGATGAGGACCCTCTCGGCGAGCATGCAGCTGTGTCCGATGTCGATGCCCACGGCTGAGCGTAGCCGCGCGCCCGGCGAGAGGATGCAGTAGTCCCCGAGGGTGATGTGCCCAGCTCCTCCCTCGTATGGATTGACACAAAGAGACACTGGCGCGTCGCGGCTGGCGAAGATGTGCAGATCCCTGCCCGCGCGAATGTCTGGACCCTGCAGGCGAACGTGGCGCGGACTCAAGAATCGTGCGCCGGGGCCGAGGGCGTCGAACTGGGGAGCAAGGAAGTGCCCAGCCCAAGCTCGATAGGCCCGATCGGTGAGTCGCTCAAGCCAAATCGGATGATGTTCCCGCCGCACCCGAGCCTGAACTACCGATAAATTGCGGCAGGTGCAACTCGCTGCCAGCCTGGGGTAGGCTCCGTTGATGGCGGACGAGAACTCACGGAAGGGTGAGCGCTACGTGCACCCGGATATCCTGGCTTTCGTTGAAGGTGTGCACGCAACGGACACTGGGGCGTTCGCAGCGGCCTTTGATGCCCCGAAGCGGGAGGGAATTCCAGCGATTCAGGTTTCCCGTGTGGAGGCGCGTCTGCTGGGATTGATCCTCGCCATGTCGAACGCACGCAAGGTTGTCGAGGTGGGCACGTTGGCGGGCTACTCCGCGCTTCACATGGCCAGTCGGCTGGCGGAAGGCGGGCGGCTGTGGTCGCTGGAGCTAGACGCTCGGCACGCAGCCCTTGCGAGGGGCGCGATTGCCGATGCAGGCCTTTCCGACCGGGTCGAAGTCAGGGTAGGTGCAGCGATCGACCTGTTGCCGGAACTTGCCTCCGAGGGGCCCTTCGATGCTGTGTTCATCGATGGCGACAAGGAGAACTACCCCGCGTATGGGGCGTGGGCCGCTGCGCATTTGCGCCCTAGGGGACTGCTCCTGGCCGACAATGTTTACTACTTTGGCCAGCTGATGGACGACTCTGAGGGGGCTCGGGCGATGCGACGTTTTCACGAGCAGTGCGCGGTGGATTTTGACACGACGTGCGTCCCCACGCCCGACGGGCTCCTGCTGGGGATCCGGAAATAGGCGTTGCGCCTTCGGAGGGTTTGGCACGGGGGGAAGCGGGCTGATCGGTGCCCCCCGTCCGGTCAGGGGATGGTGTGAAGAGAACGGACGGCTCCCGGCACTCCCAGCGGGCGCCGTGTTTACCCGTAGCGGGGTGGTTGACGATGCGCCAAGTCGATTGACGGCCTTGTTTTTCCTCGGATAGGGTCGGCCGCCTCGGGAGCATCCGTTGCCGCCAATACAGCCCATCCGACGGCTCGCGATCGTCAATCGCGGAGAAGCTGCGCTCCGCTGCATCCGTACTGCCAAGGCGCTACGCGCCGAGGAGGCTTCGGACATGCACGTGATCGCGCTGTACACCGATGTCGATCGCGACGCGCCTTTCGTCCGCCATGCCGATATGGCCTATCGCCTGCCCATGCGCGGGACGGCCGTGGAGGCGTATCTCGATCACGATGGCCTGCTGGCCACGCTCGAACGCTGCGATGCGGATGCGGTGTGGCCCGGTTGGGGCTTCGTTGCGGAGTCGCCCGAGTTCGTGGACCGATTGGCTTCTGCGAACATTCGCTTCCTGGGCCCGAGCGCATCCACCATGCGCGCCCTCGGTGACAAGATCGCATCGAAGGAGTTGGCGGAGCGGGTGGGCGTGCCGGTGACCCGTTGGAGCGGGGGCGTGGTCGCGGATGTCGCCGCCGCCGAGCGCCATGCTGGCACTGTAGGGTTTCCGCTGGTCGTCAAGGCATCCGCCGGGGGCGGTGGTCGAGGCATCCGCATGGTGCATGCGCCAGAGGAACTGTCTGCTGCGTTCCGATCCGCGGCCTCCGAGGCGAAAACAGCGTTTGGTGACGATCGCTTGTTCATCGAAGCCATGGTGCGCGGCGGCCGTCATATCGAAGTGCAGATCGTGGCAGATACCCACGGTCATGTCCGGGCGCTTGGCTGCCGGGATTGTTCGGTACAGCGTCGGCATCAAAAGGTCATCGAGGAAGCGCCACCGGTGGGCCTGTCGGAGGCCATGCTGCGCGACATGATGCGCTCTGCCGAGCGTCTGGCGGCCGAAGTGGGCTACTCCGGTGTCGGCACGGTGGAATTCCTCGTGAGGGAGTCCGAGTTCTTCTTCTTGGAGATGAACCCGCGCTTGCAGGTTGAGCACGGCATCACCGAGGAACTGTGCGGGCTGGATCTGGTCGAGCAGCAAATCCGGATCGCGCGCGGCGAGTCGATCGCCGAGCTTCTTCCAGAACCGGGCGCTGGCCCCAACGTCGGCCAAGCTTGCATTGAAGCAAGGGTGTGTGCGGAGGACCCGGATCAGGGCTTCTTGCCAGCTCCGGGCCGGATTGCCCTTTTTGAGCCTGCGCTTGGTCCCAACCTGCGCATCGACACGGGTGTGACCGAGGGCAGCCTAGTCCCGCCCGACTTCGACTCCCTGATCGCCAAGGTGATGGCCAAAGGTCGTACGCGCAGGGAGGCACGCACTCGACTGAAGGTGGCACTGCGCGATTTCGATCTCGTGATCGACGGGGGCGCGACCAACAAGAGCTACCTTCTCGACGTCCTCGAGGCCGAGGAGTATGCGCGAGGCGGTGTCGATACCCTATGGCTCGATCGGTTCACCGCGGCTCGTCGGGATGACGAACGCCCCTATGCGGTCGAGGCGCTCGTGTTCGCCGCAATCCTGGCCTACCGCGAGCGCTGGCGTGCGGAGCGCCGGGACTTCTTTCGCGACACAAGCAACGTCACGAGCGACAAGGTTCCCTCGCTGCAGGGCATGGAGTTCGATCTCGAGTACGCCGGTGAGCAGTACCGCACGCGGGTGTTCTCGGTTGGCTCGATGCGGTACCGCGTACACATGGATGGTCGTGTCATCAGTGCGCGTTTTGGCGATCGCGGCGACCATACTGCGCGCATGGTGATCTACGGCCGCTACATGCGCGCCGTCTACGACATCAGCGAGACCTATCTGCATGTCGAGATCGAAGGGGCGGTTCACCGTTTCGGTCGCCAGACGGCCGGTCAAGTGCGCGCCGGCGCTCCCTCCATGGTGGTTTCGCTCAACGTCGAAGAGGGCTCGCAGGTGCAGGCGGGGGAGGCCCTCGGGCTGTTGGAAGCCATGAAGATGGAGGTTGCATTCACGGCACCGGTGCCCGGAACCGTGACTGAAGTACGCGTGAAGAAGGGCCAGCAGGTGGCGCCGGGTGAGGTCCTGGTGGTCATCGATCCGGCCACCGATCTCTCCGAGGGTGGTCGCAGTGTTCGCAGGCTGCAGCTGCCTGCCGAGACGGAGCATTTGGCGGTGCTATTCGAGTCCACGCCCGGCGGCGGGCTGGGGGCTCCAGACTTGCCGGCGGCTGACCGCGCCCCGGAGGCGGCACGTCTCGCTGCGATGGCTGCCGTCAATGAGGAAATCTCCAGGCTGATGCTCGGCTATGACATTCTGCCGTCGCGCTTCGAGAAGATCCTCGAGTTCCTAGAAGCGCCGCTACCAGCCGGCCTTTCGGAGGCGTTTCGGAGCGAGTTGGCGGAGGTCGGGCACCAGTTGACGGTCTTCGCGGACGTCGACAGTTTGTTTTCCCGATCCCGTCCCGTCACGGAAGGGGGCTCGCTCGATCCGTCGAACAACGCGCGTCTGCGGATGTACCTGCGGCGGATGCGCTCTGGCCCCACGGGGATCAGCGAAGACTTCCTCGAGATGCTGCGCACTGCGCTGTCGCACTACGAGGTCCATTCCCTCGACTACTCCGATCGCCTGGAGCGCTCACTTCTTCGCATGTTCGCTTCGCAGCGCGAGCCGGCCGATCGCCACCGGCTGGCAATGGCCCTGCTCAGGCGTGTGATCGCGTTGCTCGCTTCAGGTTTGGCTCTGACGGACGATGCGGGCCTTCAGCGAGCACTACTCAGAATCGCAGCGCTGCGCGGCGACGTGCCGAATACGCTCGTGGATACGGCGCTGGAGACCCACTACTTGGCGTTCGATGCGCCCGAGGTTGCTGCCGCCGACGCCCGTACGGCGAGGCGGCTCGAGGGGTGGCTGTCGGAGGCGAGCGCCGATGTCGCGATGTCGACCTTCCCTGAAGAGGTTCTCGACGACCTTGCGGTGGCGCCGCCGACGCTGTTTCGCAGTGTTCGGGCTTGGATCGGCGCGCCTGACCCTTCTCGCAGATTGCTCGGTCTCGCGGCTCACATGCGGCGACTGTATGCGCCCAAGGTTCCGCACCGTCACAGCCGCATTCAGCTCATTCGAGGCTTTGTCGGCGATCTGCTGGAGTTCAACGGCAGTCAGAGGGTGCTTGGCGTTTGTGCGATGGTGCCGGATATCGCGGGTGCGACCGCTGCCCTGGTCGCCGGGGCTGCAAGCGAGGCGATCGATGCGCTCGAGCTGGTGGTCTTCGTTGGCGAGGGGGCCGACACGGAGGTCGCCACCGCCGAGGTCGCCAAGCATCTGCCAGCGGAGCTACCCAGCGCGCGTCTGACGATCTCGTTCGTCACGCACAGCGAGCGCTCGACCTACGAGACCTTTACGTGGACCGACGGGCGCCCAGCACGCGTCGATTTGTACAAGGTGCATCCGGAGGCAGCCTCCCGAATCGACCTGGATCGCTATCGCAAGTTCGAACTCGAGCGCCTGTGGGCATCCGAAGGTCTCTACTGCTTCATCGGTCGGGCGCGCAATAATCCCGAGGATGTCCGCGTGTTTGTGTTGGCAGACGTGCGCGGGCGTACACCCGACAACAGTCATGACGCGACGCTCTTCGTTCCCATGTTCGAGCGCGCTTTCCAGGAAGCAACGCGCACCATGCGCTTGGTGCTCAGCACGCGCGACCCTCGCCGTCAGCTGTACTGGAATCGGATCGTCATGCACATGGCCCAGCCGATTTTGCTCGAGGCAAAGACCGCCCAGCAGTTGGCCCGCCGCCTCTTGGCCCACGTGCGGCACTTGGGCGTTGAGAAGACCATCGTTCGATTGAGGCTCTTGAGTCCGGACCGGCCCAAGGCGCAACCGCGCGTCGTGGAGGCGGTCTTCGCTGACCTGGCCAGTAGCCGGCTGGAGATGCTGTGGCGCAGGCCTCGCCGCAGAGCCCTTGAGCCGGCCACGGAGTACGAGCGGACGGTGGCCGTGGCCAAGCGTCGTGGCCTTGTCTACCCATACGAGATCGTTCGGATGCTGACGCACGGGGATGAGGCAACCGAGCGCGCTCTGGAAGTTTCGGACACGGACGATACTCGCCCGGTGCTGCCGGTCGGCGATTTTGAGGAGTTCGATCTCGATCCCAGTGCAGCGCAGCCGACGGCCGTCAGCGTGGGGAGCCGCGCTCCTGGCAAGAACGTTGCGGCGATCGTGTTCGGGATCATTTCTACACCTACCCCCAAGGTTCCCGAGGGAATGCGGCGCGTTCTGATCATGGCCGATCCGACGCGCGCGATGGGTGCGCTTGCCCCGCCCGAGTGCGACCGTGTGATCGCTGCTATCGACATGGCTGAGCAGCAAGGGCTTCCTGTCGAATGGATCGCGGTGTCCGGTGGCGCTCGGATCGCAATGGATTCGGGTACCGAGAATCTGGACGCCACCGCCCGGGTCGTCAAACGGATCGTGACCTTCACGCAGGCGCGCGGGGTCATCCATGTGATCGTCACCGGCGTCAACGTAGGTGCCCAAAGCTATTGGGACTCCCTCGCGACCATGCTGATGCACACGCGTGGCGTCCTGATCATGACGCCGACCGCGTCGATGGTACTCACCGGACCCGCGGCGCTTGCCGCTTCAGGCTCCGTTTCGGCCGAGGACGACCTTGCTATTGGCGGGCACGAACAGATCATGGGTCCCAACGGTGAGGCTCAGTTCTTCGCACCAGACCTATTGCGCGCCTATCGGATCCTCTACGACCACTATGACTTCACCTACGTGGTGCCCGGCGAGGGTGGGCCGCGCTTGCTCGACACCACCGACCCCTGGGATCGGGACATCACTCGCTTTCCGTACGTAGTCGATAGTCACGAGCAGGGGGGCTTTCAGGCGATCGGTGAGGTCTTCGACCCGGAGACCAACCCAGGCCGCAAACGTCCATTCGCGATGCGAGCCCTGATGCAGGCGGTCATCGATCAGGATGGCGGGCGCAGTGAGCGCTGGGCGAGCCATGTGGGTGCCGAGACGGCGATCGTGTGGGACGCTCATTTGGGCGGCCGCCCCGTATGCCTGCTCGGTATGGAAAGCCAAAACCTTCCGCGCTTGGGGTATCGCCCGCTCGACGGTCCCGAGCAGTGGAACGGCGGGACCCTGTTCCCCCAGTCGAGCAAGAAGGTCGCGCGGGCCTTGAACGCTGCCAGTGGCAACCGTCCGGTGGTCATACTCGCGAGCCTTTCGGGGTTCGACGGCTCACCTGAGTCGATGCGCAAGCTTCAGCTCGAGTACGGGGCGGAAATCGCGCGCGCTGTGGTCAATTTCGACGGTCCGATCGCGTTCCTCGTTGTCTCTCGCTACCACGGGGGCGCCTACGTCGTCTTTTCACGCGAGCTCAATCCGGGCCTGCGTGTGCTGGCGGTGGAGGGATCGTTCGCTTCTGTGATTGGCGGTGGGCCGGCGGCGACGGTCGTGTTCCCGCGGGAGGTACGTGCTCGTGTCGCATCGGACCCGCGGGTGCAGGAGCTGCAGGCTGCCCTACGCGACGCGCCCACGGCCGAGGCGCGTGCCACCTTCGAGCGTGTCAGGCATGACATCACGCTCGAGAAACGAGCGGAGCTGGCGGCGGAGTTCGACGCGATTCACTCGGTTGAGCGGGCCCGAGAGGTCGGCTCGCTGGAGGCCATCATAGGTGCTCGTCAGATCCGGCCCCGCCTGATCGAGCTGATCACCGGGACCGACTGAGGTATGATCCCCGGGCGGTCTGCTGACGCGGGCAGCCTGGATTTCTCCATCGGACAGGAGCGAAGCATGCGCAGTGCCAAAGAGTTCTTCAAACCGCTTGCCCTCGGTGCACCCACGCCGATGCGGGAGATCCCGTTCAAGCCGTCGCGCATGATCCATTTCTTCGATCCCAGCAATCCGAAAATGATTGCCAAGGTGCCCTCGATGGCCCAGCAGGCTGATGTTCTGTTGGGCAACCTGGAGGACGCCATCCTTGTCGACAACAAAATCGCCGCACGTGAGGGCCTGGTCAAGGTTGCTAGGGAGACCGACTTCGGTGACACCCAGCTCTGGACCCGCGTGAACAGTCTCGACTCACCCTGGGCGCTCGACGATCTGACGACCCTTGTCACCGAGATCGGAGACAAGCTCGAAGTCGTCATGGTCCCGAAGGTCGAGGGGGCGGCTGACATTCACTATGTCGACCGACTCCTGGCGCAGCTGGAAGCCAAGGCCGGGCTCAAACGTCCGCTACTGGTGCATGCCATCCTGGAAACGGCCCAGGGTGTCGCCAATGTGGAAGAGATTTGCGGAGCGAGTCCGCGCATGCAAGGGCTTTCGCTCGGCCCTGCTGACCTGGCGGCATCGCGGCGCATGAAGACGACGCGCGTCGGTGGCGGACACCCCGGGTACCTAGTGAGGACCGATCCGGATCCAGACAATTCAGAGGCGCCGCGCCCGACTGCGCAACAAGACCTGTGGCACTACACGTTGGCGCGCATGGTCGACGCGTGCAACGCACACGGCATTCTGCCGTACTATGGGCCCTTCGGTGACATCAAGGACACCGTTGCCTGCGAGGACCAATTCCGCAACGCCTTCCTGATGGGCTGTGTCGGTACCTGGTCGCTGCATCCCGTTCAGATTGGCATTGCCAAGAAGGTTTTCAGCCCGCCGGTGGACGAGGTGTTGTGGGCCAAGAAGGTGATGGACGCCATGGGCGACGGCACGGGTGCCGTGATGATCGATGGCAAGATGCAGGACGACGCGACCTACAAGCAGTGCAAGGTGATGGTTGAACTGGCGCGCATGCTTGCCGAGAAGGACTCCGATCTCAAAGAAGCCTACGGCTTCTGATCAAGAATCCCTACGGCTTCTAGTCAAGAATCCTTACGGCTTCTAGTCAAGAACCCTTACGGCTTCTAGTCCGACAAAGCTCCGACCAGGAACTACCTGCGCAGGTTGTACTTGGCGATGCACCAGATGGCCCGAAACCCATCTCGCCAGCCGATCTTCTTGCCATCCTCATAGGTGCGGCCGTAGTAGGAGATCGGCACCTCATAGACGCGCGCCCGCTTCTGGCTGACCTTGGCGGTGATTTCGGGTTCGAACCCGAAGCGGTTTTCTTCAATGGCAATGCCTTGGATCAACTCGCGGCGGAACGCCTTGTAGCAGGTTTCCATATCCGTGAGGTTGAGGTCTGTCAGCATGTTTGACAGCTCGGTCAGGAACCGGTTTCCCAGGGAATGCCAGTAGTAGAGTACGCGGTGGGCCCCGCCACCGAGGAAACGCGACCCGTAGACGACGTCCGCCTTCCCGGCCAAGATCGGGCCAAGCAGGCGATAGTATTCACTCGGGTCGTACTCCAGGTCAGCGTCCTGGACGAGGACGATGTCCGAGGTAGCGTGCTCGATACCGGTGCGTAGCGCGGCGCCCTTGCCGCGGTTTACCTCGTGGCGGTAAAGCGCAATCTTGGGGTGTTGGTCTGCCAGGGCTTGAAGCACCTCCCACGTTCCGTCCGTTGAACAGTCATCCACGATGATGAGCTCACGGACCGGCCGCTGGGCGAGCACCACCTCGGTGATGTTCGCGATCGTGGCGACCTCATTGTACGCGGGCATGACGGCGGATGCGCACGGCGCGACCTGGTCGTTGTTGGCTGGCATGGCTTGGGCTGGAGCCATGGACGTTGCCGTAGAAGGGTTGTGCATTCGACTCTCTTGGCGTGTCAGTGCATTCATGGTGGGTATCGAAGCACGATGCTCGGTTCGATGTATAGCCGCATCGAGGCCGGCACTCAATCGTGGAGGCGGTGCCCTCGCTGGCATCTGGTTGACAGGTGCAGACCTTTGTGCCTACGAGGCCCCGACATGATGATGTCGTATGCGCGGTCTGCGCAGGGAGGGTGAATGCGATGGGACCGGTACCTGGGGCTGCGTCTCGTGATCGGGCTCGGTACGGCGCTTGCCGTCTGCGACTACGCCTCCAATCGAAGTCTGTGGCTGGATGAAGCCAAGCTGTCGCGCAACTTCCTGGGTAGGAACTGGTTGCAGTTGCTGTCGCCACTCGACCACGACCAGGTAGCACCCATCGGCTATCTGTGGACGGTGGAGGGGTCCTTTGAGCTCTGCCGGGGGCTTGGCCTTCCGGTCGAGTATGGCCTGCGTCTACCCTCGTTAGTGGCGTTTCTGGGCGTCGCCTATCTGACGTGGCACCTGGCACGGCGGCTGACCGGCAGTGCTCTTGCGGCCCTCTGCGCGTCCGCCTTTGTCTGCAGCAACCCCTATGCGCTTCGGTACGCCAGCGAGGCCAAACAGTACATGCTCGACACCGCTGTGGCGCTACTGGTGTTCATGGTTTCGCTTTCGGTGGTCGGGCCCGTGGATGACCAGAGCGGGACCCGAGCGTCACGACAGCCTCGTGGGGCCGCATCAGGTCTTCCTGCAATGGAGACCGGCGCGCTCCGGACAGGAGCCCGGACAGGAGCCCGCAAAGGGACGCCAGCTGCCTATGCCCTTTTTGGAGCGATCTGCATCTGGCTCTCCAACATTGCGGTGCTGTTCCTGGTCGTGGGTGGGTCTCATGTGGTCGTTCATCGCTTCCGGGCCGAGGGCTCGGCGCGATGGGCGTGGGCGCCCGTAGTCTGGATGGCATCGTTTGGCGCCTACTTCGCGCTCTTCGTTCACGGACACCCTACGCGCGACTTCATGGTGCGCTATTGGCAGCACGCATTCCTGCCGTGGCCGCCGTGGTCGCCCGCAATGGGACCATTTGTGAGCAGCCACCTGGTAGGGATGCTTAGCAAGCAGTTGGCAGGACCGCTTTGGGCGCCCTTGGTGGTCGCCTTGCTGGGCAGCATCGCTTGGGCCATCTGGCGTCGCAACTATCGTTTGGCCAGTTATGCGAGCTTGCCTGTGCTGCTCCACTTGGCGCTCTCGGGTCTCTCGCTCTATCCGTTTGCGGCCAGGCTTACCCTCTACATTGTTCCCGTGGCAGGGCTCTTGCTTGGATACATCGTCGGCGAAGTGGCGAGGGCGCTTGGGCAGCGGAGGTGGGTGCCCATACTGGCGACCATACCGTGGCTTGTGCCCCTATCAGTGGGGGCCTCACGATTCCCCTTCGAAAAGGAAGAGTACAAGCAGACGTTGGCGTATGTGAATGCCCACTGGGTGGACGGTCAGTCGGTGTACGTTCATACGGGCGCACGCCAGGCCTTCGAGTTCTACCGAAGCATCGGCCGAAAGCCCCCCGTTGACCCGACGGTCGCTATTGTGGGCAAGGCCAAGGATGGCGTCTCAGACCAGGAGCTGGCTGGGTTGAAAGGTGATGTCTGGTTCCTGTTCACGTACGTCGGAGACCGGAAGAGCGAGCTCAACGGTGAAACGAGAACGATCGCCAAGCTCGAGCAGCGGGGCGCACGGGTGGTTCGGAGCCACCTTCGTACAGGCAGCAGTGCCTATCTGGTAGCGATGCGGTAGCGCACCGCGCCCGCCGCAGTAGTGGCTAGCCAAGAGCTCCTTCCGAGCCAGCGCTTGTTTACACGGTGGCGGGGGCGGCGGATGCCGTCGGCCACAGGCGCCGGACTCCTTGCCACGTGATCGCCGTCATCGCATAGGCCATCAGGCAGCCCCCGCAGGCCCACAGGACGATTTGGTTCGCGAGCGGGGTGGCTTCGTCGACGAGCGGGCCGGGCAGGAAGCTGAGAGGGAGTGCGACCGCCCATGCGACGGCGCTCCAGAACACCCATCGGTATGCGCGAGCCGCATGCCTACGAAGCTCGAACCATTGGGCGCCTCCGATCGCGCCTAGGCAAAGCGCGCCTGCAGGGATTGCGATAACCATCGGAATGGACGCGCCCGCCTGCGTCATCACCATGGCGCCCATGACCAATGCCCACACCGCCATGGCCGCCAGGCCCGAGAGCATTGCGAAGCGCCATCGTGCGACCTGAACGGGCAACGCTCGTGCCTGTCCCATACCCAGGCACCAGCCCTCCACGAACCCAGCCAGCGACACCCACAGTGCCAGCGTCGCTTCGCTGGCACCGAGGCGCTGAAGCAGTACGCCCGTCAGCGCGGGCGCGAGGAATCCCAGCGCTTCCATCGCTGTGACGATCAGAAACCAGCGATGGCGACGATCGCCCGCACGGAGGGCGGTCCGGGCAGCGAGTCCGAGCAACGAAAGTCCCAACGCTGCGTGTGCCGCATGCGAGATCTGGAACGTTCTCGTGACGGCCAGCTCGGCCATGATCCAACCCACGATCATGCCGCCCGCCAACATGGCTGCGTCGAGCGCGACGGGCGAGCGGCGGACTAGCAGCACGGCGCTCGCCATCGCCGTGACCCCGACCGTCGCAAGCAGCAGGAGACCCGGGACGAGGAAAGTCTCGAAGGGCGTCTGGCGCAGGAGCTCGGCCGACACGTAGGTACTTCCGCCGGGCGCAAGTACCAGCTCGATGCCCCCGATGACGGCGGACAGGGCGACGATGGTTGACAGGCTTACGAGCCATCCGCCTGGCTCGCGTGTGGGCCCCCCCATCATGTGCAGTTGGCTCGGCATGGCGCCTCCCGAAGCAGCCTTCACCTAAGCACTACCCTGGATGCTGCCACGCGATGCCATCGATCGCCAGGCGAGGAATGCGTACCTGCACACGGCGGCGCCGTGGTGGACCGTGAAGCGCGGTAGCCCACGGGTCACGCCAAAACCAGGCCGACCGACTACGTGGACGACGAACCTGGCGAAGCGTGGTGACCAAACCAGAGCGTGACTGCAGCGAGAAGCAAGCGCTCGGAAGCCACGTATTCCCCGTTTGTCAGCGTTCCAGGGATATCCTTATATTGGGACCTAGGCGGGCCCTCGGGCATGCTACGGTGCACCGTATGGCGGCAGACCGACGCGAGCATTGGGAGCGCGCGTACCGCGACCGAGCTGCCGATCGGGTCAGTTGGTATGCTCCGCGGCTGGACGTCTCGCTGCGCTTGATCCAGGAGGTGGCCGCGCCGACCTCGGCAGTGATCGACGTCGGCGCAGGCGCGTCCACCCTGGTCGATGATTTGCTAGCGCTTGGGTACCGGGACCTGACCGCGCTCGACATCGCCGAGGCGGGATTGAACGCCGCCCAGACACGTCTTGACGAGCGAGCTGACTCGGTACGATGGCTGCAGGCGGACATCACCCGCGCAACCCTGCCGGAGGGCGTCTACGACCTGTGGCACGACCGTGCCGTCTTTCATTTCCTGACCGACGCGAACGACCGCCGGGCGTATATCGACAACTTGCATCGTGCGCTCAAGTTGGGGGGCCACGCCATCATCGCCACGTTCGCGCCGGATGGTCCGTCAAGCTGCAGCGGGCTTCACGTGGCTCGCTACGATCTCCGCTCCCTTGGGGCTGAACTGGGCGAGGGGTTTGCTGCAAGCGACGCGCACCGCGCGCTGCATACCACGCCAAAAGGGGTGCAGCAGGCATTCTCTTTCCATCGCTTCCGGCGCCGCTAGTTGCTAGTTGCTCCGCTCGATGGCCTCCGCCAGCGCAACGGCGCGCTTGGCTTGCTCGACGTGGAGGTTTTCGATCATACGACCTCCGACGGTCACCACGAACTTGCCGGCCTCACGCGCCTGCTGGAACGCGGCGATGATCTCGCGCGCCTGGGCCACTTCTTCCTGCGAGGGTGCGTAGGCGCGGTTGCAGACCTCCACTTGGTTCGGGTGAATCAAGGTCTTTCCATCAAAGCCGAGCTCAGCTCCCTGTACGCACTCCGCCTCGAAGCCTTCGGCATCTTTGATGTCGTTGTAGACGCCGTCGAGAATCGTCTTGGCGTGGGCACGGGCTGCCAACAGGCATAGGCCCAAACTCGTCATCATGGGAGCGCGCCCGGGGCGGTGTGCACAGCGCACTTCCTTGGCGATGTCGTTGGTGCCCATGACGAGCACCTCGAGCCGCGGGCTTGCGCCGGCGATCTCTTCGGAACGCAGCACCCCCCGCGGTGTCTCCAACATGGCCCACATCTTGGTCTTATCAGGGGCACCGGCGGCCTCCATCGCGGCTCCGATCTGACGAATCATGCTGGCGCCGTCGATCTTGGGCACCAGGATCGCGTCCGGGCTCGCGGCGCAGGCCGCCGCCAGGTCCTCTCGACCCCAGGCTGTGTCGAGCCCGTTGATACGTATGGCGATTTCCCGGTGGCCGTACTCGCCCGAACGCGCCGCGGCACATACCTGTTCGCGCGCCAGGTCCTTCTTGTCCGGCCCGACGGCATCCTCCAGGTCGAGGATGAGCGCATCGGCTGGGATGGTCTTCGCCTTCTCCAAGGCACGGGCATTGGAGCCGGGCATGTAGAGGACGCTACGGCGGGGGCGGATTTGTTCGACCATGTTCCCTCTTGGGGTCGCATTCGCGACCATAAACGAGTCCCGCGCTATCTAGCCGAACGCGCGCCGTTTGCAAGGGGGGGGAGTGGCCCGTCCTAGCCCGGATCATTCATGACTTCGACGCCGGACCGCCCGTCCTTCGACTCCACAGGACTTTCGCCGCCCTGG
>JAPPOR010000754.1 GCA_028817905.1 Myxococcales bacterium | reverse complement strand
GCGAAGCCGATCACTTGCACGATCATCACGTGCCTTGGTGATGGATGCGGGCTAGCCTGCGTCCGGCTCGCTGGAGCTTTTTAGTACGACGCCACAGATCATGCCGACGTACTCGGGTGTGCAGTTGGGGTCTTCGCGCGTGTCCGCCTGGTCGGCGCATACGCGCTCGCTGGAGTCTGTCGCGACCTTCGCGCACACCAGTTTCCCGTCGCAGTCCTGGGCCGTTTCGCACGCCTCGCCCACGCCGGCTGCGCCCTCGTCGCATCCGACCGTGCCCAGGGTCAGGAGGGCAGTTGCGAGGCCGAGCCCCAAAGACGGCGCGATCGTTTGTTGCATGTCCTACCGGATCCCACGGGCCCGCGGCGGGTGCAAGTCCCACCACATGACCTCCCTGCCCGCTCGGCACGTCACCTTTCCGTACAAGAAATTACATTCTGGTGACAATTCCGGTCGCTTCCTCTGCTTACGTACCCGGGCTTAGCGTTTTTCGCCGGGGTCCCCTCCGGTTTCGCTTCTGGGGGCTCCAAGGAGATCACATGGAAGCGGTCGTGATCGCACTTTATCTCTTGGTCTTGTCGGTCCTGGGGATCTACGGCGCCCACCGGGGATCGTTGCTGTACCTGTACTGGCGCCACCGAAAAGAGGCGCTGCGACCCGCAGCGCGCTTTGGCAAGCTACCCGTCGTTACGGTGCAACTGCCCATGTACAACGAAATGTACGTGGCAGAACGCCTGCTCGAGAGTGTCTCCCGTATCGACTACCCGGCGGAGCTGCTTGAGATCCAGGTGTTGGACGACTCCACGGACGAGACGGTGGAGATCGTCAAGGAGAAGGTGGCGGCGCTGCGGGCGCAGGGGCACGATGTCGTGTACCGCCATCGGACCCATCGCGTAGGCTACAAAGCGGGTGCCCTAGAAGAGGGCCTGCGGGAGGCCCGCGGCGATTTCCTGATGGTGTTCGACGCGGATTTCGTGCCGACTCCCGAGATCTTGAAGGACCTCATCCACCACTTCAGCGACCCGACGGTCGGTATGGTGCAGGCGCGCTGGGGGCACCTCAACCGTGAGTACTCGCTGCTCACACGTGTGCAGTCGATGATGCTCGACGGCCACTTTGTCATCGAGCACATTGCACGCAACCGATCGGGGAGATTCTTCAACTTCAACGGCACTGCTGGCGTCTGGCGCAAGTCCACGATCATCGATGCAGGTGGCTGGCAGCACGATACGCTGACGGAGGACATGGATCTGTCCTTCCGGGCACAGCTTCGAGGATGGCGCTTTGTCTACGTGCCCACCGCGTTGGCGCCCGCGGAGATTCCATGCGAGATGAATAGCTTCAAGGGCCAGCAGTTTCGCTGGGCGAAGGGCTCTGCCCAAACGGCCAAGAAGCTCGCCTGGACGGTGCTGCGTGCCAAACTGCCCCTCAAGGTCAAGGTGGAGTGTTTGTTCCATCTGACCAACAACTTCGCCTACCTGTTCTTGGTCGTCCTGGCCGCACTCCAGCTGCCCAACATGCTGATGCGACGCACTATGGACAACCCCGAGCTACTGCTTTTGGACGTGCCCTTGTTCGCAGCGACTTGTCTGTCCATCGTGGCTTTCTATCTGACGACTCATAAGGTGCTCTACGGCAGCTTACGCGACGCCGTCAAGCGGCTGCCGGTGATGATGGCGCTCTCCATCGGGCTGTCGATCAACAACGCTCGGGCCGTGCTCGAGGGACTGCTCGGCAAGGAGAGCGAGTTCGTGCGAACCCCCAAGCACGGGATCGATCGGAGCGATTCGAGCTGGATAGGCAAGCGCTACCGAGCTGCCGCGGGCGACGTCAGCACGTTCCTGGAACTGGCCTTTGGTGTGTACTTTCTCATCACGATCGGGCTGGCCATCTCCACCGGATCGTGGGTGACGATCCCATTCCTGGTCCTGTTCCTCGTCGGGTTCGTGTATGTTGGTACGCTGAGCCTGTACCAGGTGCGGTAGCGCACGTGGGAGTGATAGCCTTCGCGGGTGCCTTACCTGGTGGCCTGGCGCTGGGCAGTTTGGTTTTCGTTCGTCGCGTCGGCCTGCGGCTCCGGACACCGAGGCCCGCCCCCGCCCGTGCCCGGGCCCCAAGCGGCGGCCCGTGCCTTTGCCGGCGCCATCGAGCGACTGGATCCGAAGGGGGTCTATGCGAGTATGCACTCCCGTGCTCGCGCGGACACTTCGTTTCCAGATTTCGCTCGCGCTTTCGCCGACAATCAGGCCGAGCTGCTCGAGCTCGCATCCCTACTGCGCACCCGGGATATCGAGGTGAGAGCGCGTGCAGAGGTCGAGCTCTCTGACGGGGAGCTGGTTACGCTGGTGCTCGAGCAGGGTGGCTGGCGCCTTTCCGGCGCGTTTCTCGACGGTCGTGCGCTAGCGACGCCGCGGGACACGGTCGTGGCGCTGCACCGAGCGCTCCTGCGGCGCGACCTTTCGGCACTCTTGCGTATTCTGACGAGTGAACGGCGGGCCGGGTGGCTAGCAGCTCTGGGCAGAAGTCTGGATGCGAGCGCCGACCCACTGGACCTACGGATCGAGGTTCAGGGCGAGCGGGCGACCGCGACGGCTCCCGATGGGACGCGCATTCATCTGCGCCGGGAGTCGGGAACCTGGCATTTGGCAGATATCGAGTGACCGTGGCAGGGACCCGGAGCCTTCACCAAGGCGCGTGACGCCGGTGCAAGTGATCGGCTTCGCAGGGGTTTCGGTGAAGCTCGGACCATCGACTGAAGCCAGAGGGCTGCGGAGTCGAGCAGTTGTGCGAGGGCGCGTGATTTGGTGATGGATGCGGGC
>JAPPOR010000703.1 GCA_028817905.1 Myxococcales bacterium | reverse complement strand
ACCTGTTGGGGAAGTCCGTCGAGCGTGCCCATCGCACTATTGTTCACCGCTTCGGCGGCGCGCGCCAACCCGCTAGCTCATCGAAAACGGTCGGTGGCTTGCAGAAGGTAGTGCTGGATTTCGGGTTCGAACGCCGAATGACCGGATAGGGGAGCGATTGTGAGCTCGGCTTCAGGCCATGCACGCTTGAGGGTCCACGCCGTTTCCATAGGGCAGACGATGTCGTAGCGGCCCTGGACGATCGCTGCCGGTAGGTGTCGGACGCGGTCCAGGTCGTCAAACAGCTGCGTTTCCTTTTCGAAGAAGCCGCGATTGATGAAGTAGTGACACTCGATGCGGGCGAACGCGAGCGCGAAGCGATCCTGTCCCATCGCACTTAGCAGGTTGGGGTTACCGCCCAACGAACTCGTCGAGCCCTCCCAGATGCTCCAGGCCCGTGCAGCTTCGAGTTGAACGCTCCTGTCCTCGCTTGTTAGCCGTTTGTAGTACGCCGAGACGAGGTCCTCGCGCTCCTCCTGCGGAATCGGCGCCAGATAGTGCTCCCAGGCATCGGGGAATATGCGGCTCGCACCTTCCTGGTAGAACCAATCGATCTCGCGCTTGCGAAGTGTGAAGATGCCGCGCAGGACCAGCTCGCTGACGCGGTTGGGGTGCGTTTCGGCGTAGGCCAGTCCCAGGGTGCTTCCCCACGACCCCCCGAACACCTGCCATCGATCGATGCTCAGGTGCTCCCGCAGCTTTTCCATATCACCCACCAGGTTCCACGTCGTGTTGTTGTCCAGGCAGGCATGGGGGCGGCTGCGGCCGCATCCGCGCTGATCGAACAGCACGATCCGGTAGTGGTTCGGGTCGAAGAAGCGAGCCTGTCCCGGGCTACTGCCCCCGCCAGGGCCCCCATGTACGAAGACGGCAGGCTTACCTCGTGGATTGCCGAACTGTTCGTAGTAGATCGTGTGGATGTCGTCGACGGGCAGCTCCCCGGCGTCGTAGGAGTCCAGCTTGGGATACAGGCCGCGAAGCGAGGTCGAGTGCATGCTTATCTTCTACTCCAACTTTTCGAGCTCGTACAATGTAACGAGTGCGTCGCGGCTTAGGTACAGGCCGCCACCCAGGGCGGTGAAGTGCTGGCGCAGCGCTTCACGATAGAAAGCGGCGGGGCGCAGATAGACGTCGCCGTCGGTGCGCTCCTGATCGCAGTTGTGCTCCCAGTCCTCGCGTGTCAGCACCTCAACGTACAATACGCCACGGCACAGACGGGCGAGGTTGGCCACCGCGCGCTGGGCTGCCTGTCGTCCGAGATACTGCAGGACGCCCTGGCAGACGATTAGATCGAAACGTCCACGCCCCCGGTACTGGTCTGCGCTTCCTTGCTGCCAGCCGTATTTTTCGCACAGATACGGGCTGATCTCCACGCCGACGTAGTTCGCTTTGGGCCAAAGGTCCTCTGCAATTGTGCGCCAGCGACCGAGCCCACACCCCATGTCGAGCAATCGCCGTACCGGCAACTCCAGGTGGGCCAAGTAGGCGGCGACAAATCGGGCAAGCCGCTCGACCTCGGCCACTGACGACACTTGGCTTGCGTGCGACTCGTAGAAGCGCTCGTAGTACTCCGCGTCGAATCGGTGATGTGGGTGGCTCATGTGCCTACGATGCTCACCGTGAGTCTACGCGCGTGGGCCGCGTGGCGATGTTCCCAGACAAAGATGCCCTGCCAAGTCCCCAGGTCGCACCGGCCGTCCATGACGGGAATCGACAGCGAGGTTTGGGTCAGGGCGCTGCGCACGTGGGACGGCATGTCGTCGGGTCCCTCCGAAGTGTGGCGGTAGAGCGCGTCTCCGTCGGGAACCAGACGTCCCAGGAAGGCATCCAGGTCCCGTTGAACGTCCGGGTCGGCGTTTTCCGTGATGATCAGTGAGGCGCTCGTGTGGTGGAGGAAGACCGTGCACAGACCGTCCTTGATGCCCGTGCTGGCGACGGCGTGTTGTACCCGGTCGGTTACTTCGTACGTACCGCGTCCGCGCGTCGAGACCGCCACCCGGTGTTGTTGGATTTGCATGCTTCGTCCTCCACGCTCCGTCGCTTCCCGAGCACGGATGGGGTCAAACCCCCTGCGCGGATGCTCCCCAGATGTACTTGTGAATCTGCAACTGGAGTCGGGCGTCGAGTCCGTCTTCCAGCATCCACGAAACGAGCCTTCGGGGGTCCAGCTGGCCGTGGGCGGGACTCAGCAGAACAGTCTCGACGCGCTCGGCCAGCGAGCGCCCCAGGATCACCTCGCGTGCCCATAGATAGTCGTCACGGTCGACCAATACGAACTTGACCTGGTCCCGCGGCGTCAGGTGTTCCACGTTGTCGAAGCGGTTACGGTCGACTTCGCCGCTTCCGGGCGGTTTGAAGTCCACGATGCGGTGCACGCGCGGGTCGACCGGTGCAATGTCACGCTCGCCGCTGGTCTCGAGGAGCACGGTTCGACCGGCGTCGCAGAGCCGTTCCATCAGGGGAAGCGATGCGTTTTGGAGCAGCGGCTCGCCGCCGGTTATGAGCACCAGGCGGGTGTCGAACGAAAGCGCCCGCGCCAGCACCTCCTCCATCGGTAGCCGTGAGCCACCCGAGAAGGCCTGCGGCGTGTCGCACCAACGGCAGCGAAGGTTGCACGCGGACAGCCGAACGAACGTGCACGGCAGCCCTACGAATGCTGTTTCGCCCTGGACTGAGCGATAGATCTCGTGAACCAGGAGCCTGTGCTCGTCGCTCCGCACGGGCAGTTCGTTCTTGTTCCGAGTCACGTGGCTACATCCTCGCCGGGGTCAGGTGCCGCCCTTGCGTCCGTCTTGGCCCGCATGCTGCTGGACCACGTCTTCAACGACCGGATAGAGCCCGAGCGCCTGGTTGGCGAGAAAGCGAACCTTGCTTCCTACCGGGTCGGTGTCGGGCGCTTCCATCGCTGCGGCCATGATCTGCATCAGCACGTGCTGAGACCTTCGGACCTCGTCGGCCAACCAGCTGATCGCCTGCCCCGTCTCACCGCTGCGACCATGTGCTGCTTCGAGTTCGCGCAACCGTCGTTCGCGAAGGATCGTAGTTGAAGGCAACCGACCGATCCCGCAGCAGTCGGGGCAGGCCTCCGGCCCGTACTCGCTCGCGGTCAACCCCTCGCCCATACAAGTTTGGCACCGTTCCATGGGTCCGTTCTTACCACAGTCACAAAGCGCTCGGGGAGGCGCTCGAAGCGGCCGACACGCCGCAATAGATGCGCTTGGACTGGCGTCGGGTCCACTTGCTCAGCGCGTCCTCCAGCGCTGCAGCTCGTTTCGGGATCTTGCGTGAGATTTCGTGGCGTTCCTGTCGGTCGGTTCGGCGGTCGTACAGCTCGCGTGCACCCGTGATGCGATTGACGATCAGGCGATGGGTGGCATCGATGGCGGCGATCTTGGGCAGATAGTTCCGCGCGCCGCGCTGAATCAGTTCCACCCGCTTTGTGAGGGCCTCCACGTTGCTCACGCGTTGATGGGTGAGCTCGAAAAGCTCCCTGCCCCGGATTGGGAAGGCCTCCGCGATGCCCACGCGTTTGGGGTCGCGGGGGGAAAGTAGACTGCGACCGGAGAAGCGAGTTTCCGGGTAGGGGATGCCGGCGAAGTGCAGGACCGTCGGAGCGACGTCCGCTATTTCGACCAGGTCGGAGGTCCGGGCCGGCTGACCACCTGGCACGTGCAGCATCAACGGGATGTCGGTGACCCAACTGTTGAGGTAGACGTGGTGTCCGCTGTAGCTGCGCTCGCCCAGTGCTTGGCCGTGGTCGGAAAACACGACCACCAAGCTCTCCTCGAGCCACCGCTTTCGCTGCAAATGTCGGATGAGGCGGCCGAACGCAGCATCTACGCTAGCTAGCTCACTGTAGTAGCGGGCTCGGAGCCCGGGTCCGTAGTCGTACTCACGATGTTTGCGGTAGGGTTTGTGGGGCTCGAAGAAGTGCACCCATGCGAAGATGCTCTGTTTGGCGCGGCGGGCGCGCCGAAGCTGGCTGATCAACCATCGCGTTTGGGTGTGGGCGTTGCCGTGTCGAGCGAGTGGTGTTCCTTGGACGAACAGAGCGTCGATGATCGGTAGGCTGAACCACGGGCTAGTTGGCAGCGAGATCGCCTGGCGGTCGAAGCGTGCTCGCGTTTGCCTGAAGATGTTGTCGGGTCTGCGCGGCGCAAACAGAATGTCGCTTGCGCTGAGGCCTGTCAGAGCGCTCCCAACGGCCATCAGGGTGGCGGGGTAGGTGGTGATGGCGCTCGTGAACTCTAGGCTGTCGCTCGCGAAGGCCGCAAGGTTGGGCATCAGCAGAGGCGGTGATTTGGCCTTGGGTGCCGCATGGTCCTTAGGGGCCACTCTTTTGTGGACCACGTCTGCCCTGAGGGCGTCGAAGCTGATGAGGATCACGTTGCGCCGCTGTTTTTTCGGGATGCCCAGTGGTTGAGGATTGCTCGCGGCCGAGGTGGGCGGGCAGCCCGCCTGGCGGGCAAGCGTCAGATCATAGCTGGCAGCGGAGGTGTCGCGTGTGTGGACCAGTAGGTCGGTGAGCGCAACAAGCTGTGCCTCCCGCAACAGGAGGTTGCGCTGCTCTTCCAGGTCGTCCGCGAGTGTTTGTGGGACCAGCAGCCACGCCCAGGCGACGCCCGCTGCCATGGCGGCCGCCATGGCAAAGCGTGTTCGCCGGCCGAGGGCGAGCACGGCAGGGAACAGCAGCGAGGCACTCACGAGCCACGCGGCCAGCATCAAGGTGCGGGCAAAATACGCGTAGGCTCGCAACTCATGGCGCAGGACGTGGTACAACGCGGCGAGGCCTGCCGCGCCCAATATCCAAAGACCCAACCATATCCATCCGTTGTGTGGCCGACGACTGCAGCCCCGAGGATGGATGATGCGAAGATGCCACCACCACAGGCACGTACCTAGCAGCATCGCGGCTACAAACAGCGCGATCCGCAACGGAAGCTGCCAGGGGGAATCGGCGACGCTGTCGCCCGATGTCAAGAACGCGGCCTGCTGCCACGCGGGATAGATGAGCATTAGGGCGACGAAACCCGTACTGGTGCGCACTCCGTGGCCGCCCTGTCGCGCGCGTGCTACGCGGATGAGGTGGGGAAGGGCCACCGGGAGGCTTGCCAGCAGGGTGGTCATTCCGCTGAGCTTCGCTACGTACAGAGCACCCACTGCAAGCGAGTCTGGATCGCCGGCCACCACCTCCGGCATCAGCACGCACAGCCACGCGACCGTTGCGGCTAGGAGCCAGCCCACTACGACGTCGCGGGTACGCGCGACGGCACCGCGCGTTGCGCCGGCCCGCGACCGTCCTGGGACGGTGTACGCTTTGCTTGCGGTGTTTCTCGCCAATCCGGACTCGCTGGGCGGGAACACGCGAACGCTAGATGCGCCAGAGCATCAGGACCGTGATGACCGTAAAGAGCAGATGTTGGATGCCCATCCACATCGCCACGCGCTTGCGCAGGGGCACGGTGGTGTCGGGGATGGAGTCGCTCGTGGCAACGGCTGCACCGATCTTCTGCATGGTTGGCCGCAAGACACCCAGCCCAATACCGAGCCAGATGACCGTGAGCCCCAGGCCTGCGTGCAGACGCGGGGGGAGCATAGCAAAGCCCCGGATGAGGGCCATGCCCAGCCCGGTCAGGAACACCAGGACACCAGCGGCCATGAATAGCTTTGCGTCCCGCGCAAGGCTCGCGAAGGCTGCGCGGGCACGGTGGACGTCTCCCGCCAGTGCTTCTCGCACACGACGTGGGACACCGGCACTGGCTCCAAACCAGTACATCGCGGCGAATACGTGGATCAGCAGTAGCAGTTGCAGCAGCAGCGCCATGCGTGCGGAGGCTAGCCCGCATCCATCACCAAATCACGCGCCCTCGCACAACTGCTCGACTCCGGAGCGCTTTCGCCTCAGTCAAGAATACCGCGAGTATTTCGCTCCTTCACCGAAACCCCTGCAAAGCCGATCACTTGCACGGCCACTAGATCGATCCACCAAGGCGGGCTTCTCTGGGCATGACTGCCCGGGGGGCGGGTTCTCGATTCCGCCGAGGCTGCTGGAGCGGCGCGACGTTGACCCGAGGGGGTCCTCATGTCATTTCTCCGGGTCCTGGAGGAGTGGCCGAGTGGTCGAAGGCGGCGGACTTGAAATCCGCTGAATCCGCAAGGGTTCCGGGGGTTCGAATCCCTTCTCCTCCGCTACGTGTCAGGGAGGGGCAAGCGCCCCTCCCTAGGGTCACGGGTCGCGTCAGGGTTGCCTTTCCGTGGCCGCTTTCCGTCCCTGTCTGTGGAGGCGTCTCGTCCGCCTGCGGGCGGCCCACAACCACACGGACGAAAGTGCGCCGAGTGCCAGCGGACCACGCTTCCGCGTACCCGTTCCCACCGTGCAGGTCGCGCAACCCCCGGCCGGCGGGGGCTGCGCAGTCGCGGCGATCACGGGTTGCTCATCCTTGGGGTCCAGATCGAACGGGACCACGCCTGCACCCAGACGCGTGAGGTCTTCTTGCGCGGTGGTCACCGGACGGCTTCGGCTACAGGCGTCCGCCTGCAATTCCCCGTCCGACCGCGCTTGTGCGTACATCAGATAGGTTTCCGCCGTTCGCGCTTGGAAGCCGCACCCGCTCCCGGCCGAAGAATAGACGTTTGCATGTTGTCCGATGTCGCCTTTCCAGACGCGCACGACCGAGAAGCTCAGAGCCACTGAGCCAGACTGGGCCTCGACGACCTGGTCGACACGACCCTCGAAGATCGCCGTTGCGTCTTCGATGGCAGCGTCGATGTCAACCTGCGCGCAACTGCATGCCGCTGCCGGTGACGCACCGGTCAGCCCATGGACGATGGGGACAAGAGCCAGGATCGCGAGGTATTTCACGCGTTGACAGCCTCCGCTCCTCGTTACATAACTGCGCGTCCGATTGGGGTCCAGTGACCTCTGGCGTTTGGCAAATCGGATGGAGAGGTGACCGAGTGGCCGAAGGTAGGCGCTTGCTAAGCGTCCGTAGGTTGATCCCTACCGCGGGTTCGAATCCCGCCCTCTCCGCCAGCAACCCCTTTTGGGGGAGGTGCCCACTGGGGCGCCGTCCATCGAGGGCCCGTTGGTCCAGCCATGTCGTGCTTGGCGGCCACGTCGTGATACGCGCGCTCGACGTCGCCGCACCATCCCAGTTGACAGGGCCTCGGGTCCGGCTAGTATTCGCGTCCCTGTTGCGGTCGTAGCTCAGCTGGATAGAGCGTCAGTCTACGGAACTGAATGTCGGAGGTTCGAATCCTCCCGACCGCGCCACGGCTCAAGGAGCCCTAAATTTTTCCTCGTGTCCCGCTCAAGCGAAGACGATGTGCGGTTCATGCGTGAGGCTATCGGGGAGGCGGAGCAGGCCCGCGCCCGGGGCGAGGTTCCGGTCGGTGCTGTCGTGGTCCTCGATGGCGCGATCGTGTCCCGCGGCCACAACCTGCGCGAGTCGTCCAGGGACCCCAGCGCCCACGCGGAGATGATCGCCCTGCGCGCTGCGTCCGCCCGGCAACGTTCGTGGCGGCTCGATGAGGCAACCGTCTACGTGACATTGGAGCCCTGCCCGATGTGTGCGGGCGCGCTGGTAAACAGTCGGGTTGCGCGTGTCGTATACGGTTGTGACGACCCCAAAGCAGGCGCTGTCCGCACCCTGTACCAGGTCGGAAGCGACGGCCGCCTCAATCATCGTTTCGAGGTCGAGGTGGGCGTTCTGGGGGACGAATGCGCCCGTCAGCTGAGTGGCTTTTTCGAGGCGATACGTGCACGCAGGCGTCATGGTACCGGACATTGACAGGACTTCTTGCTTTGGTAAGTTTCGCCGCGGAGAGCTGACCGAGCGGTTGAAGGTGCTTGACTCGAAATCAAGTGTGTCCGCAAGGGCACCATGGGTTCGAATCCCATGCTCTCCGCCAGTGCGCGGGTCCAGATGCTTGGGACTCGACGGGAGTGGGACCACCGCGGTGGTGCCCATCAGGAGAGGTGACCGAGTGGTTGAAGGTGCACGACTGGAACTCGTGTGTGTCGGAAACGGCACCGAGGGTTCGAATCCCTCTCTCTCCGCTGCGCAATGTCTGCTATGGGATGTGCGCAGGACGGCCTAATCGCCGGCTTGTGGTCTCGCCAACGTCGGCCCGTGAACTCCGCCAGGCCCGGAAGGGAGCAACGGTAGCGGTGACCGGCGTGTGGCGGGGCCGCTATTTGTCCTTCCTGTGCTCAGGACCTCCTGGCGGGCGCTAGGTGGTCATGAGGCCCCCACGGCTTGTCACGCTTCTTGGGCATTTGCGGCGACCGCCTCGAACTCCTCCGCCAGTCGTGGATCCGCCGCACGGGGCGGCGTGCGGGCGAGCACCCCGACGCCTCCCTGTTGTGTGACCCAGGTGGCAAGTTCCGCCATACCCTGCTGGACGCTGATTTTCGGGGTGTAGCCGAGGTCCGTGATCGCACGCTGGCAGTCGAGCAGGCTGCCGCGCGCTCGCCGCAGGACGTCGGCTGGCCAGGGTGGCTCGCTCCTCAGCACTGCACGCACGTGAGCGCGGATATAGCTCAGTGGAAACCATCCCCGGCGCGCGCGTGTGCCCAGGGCGGCGGCCAAGGCCCCAAAGAACTCGCTGCTCGTCTGGTATTCGCCGTCGGTTACGTGAAAGGCACCGCCGGGCGCGTCTGCGGCGTTTGCTGCCAAGCGCAGCGCATGGACGACATTGTCCACGTGGGCACTGCTGAAGAGGTTATCCCCACTGCCAAATAGGCGGATGCCGCCGGCGCAAGCCTCGCGGCATAGGGCTGGCAACTGGGTGCGGTCGCCTGCGCCCCACAACCAGCCGGGCCGGATCGCGGCGACTTCCACTCCTGCTGATGAACTCCGATGCAGCGCTACCTCTTCGCCCATGAGCTTGGTTCGGCACCAGGCATCGTATGGGGGAGCGGCGAGCGGCTGCTGCTCGCGCCAGTTGATGCGATCCTTGCGGCTCAAGGTGACGTCGCCGCATGACAGGAGCACGACGCGCCGCACGCCGGCATGGGCAGCGGCACTGAGCACGTTTTCGATCGCGGCTACGTGGAGCCAGGGCAAGGCGGACTGCGTGATCGCTTGCCGCTCGACCCCGACACAGTGATAGATGAGCTCACAACCGTCCGCGACCCGCGCCAACTCGTTGGGGTCGGCCAGGCTGGCTGGTCGCACACGTGCGCCCATGGCTTGCAGGTCGGCGGCGGTGTCGGAGCCTCGGGTGGCTGCTACCACCGTGTCTCCATCGGCAAGCAGCGCTTGCGCGAGCGCGCCCCCGACAAAGCCCGTGGCGCCCGTGATCATCGCCTGCACAGGCCGGGAACTACCAGCCGCGCGGCCATGTGGGAAGGGGCCATTCACGCTACGCTTAGGATGTGGTGGCTGCTTTCGCCGATCCCGACTCACCCCGCACTGCTGTGCCCGCTTCGTGTTGCTTCGGGCTGCTGATGGTCATTGCGGTCTTGGGATGCACCGAAATCGAGTGCCACGACAGTGATGGCGATGGCCATGGTGAGGGGTGCCAGGCGGGGCCTGACTGCGACGATCACGATCCGTCGCGCGTGCGGGTCTGTGATGCGGAGCCGCCCGATTGTGAGGCCCAGCCGGAGGCCCAGGGGTGCCCGTGCGTCGGCAGTGGTTCGCGCGCCTGCTACCTCGGGCCGGAGGGGACCAGAGGTGTGGGCAGCTGCCGTGGAGGGCGGCACTTCTGCAATCAGGGGCACTGGACCGCATGCGATGGGCTCGTGCTGCCGGGCGTCGAGAGCTGCAATGGTCAGGATGACGATTGCGATGGATTCGCCGATGAGCGTGTCTTGAGTCCCTGTGGCGGTTGCGACCCCGACTGTACGGGCGAGGTGTGGGGAGGGGAACTCGCGCCGTTTGCAGGGGAGGCGCCGCTCGCGTTGACCCCCGTCGGCTCCCTCACCCTTGCGCGCCGCTCGAGCGAGCACATGACCGTTTGGGTGGCGAACACCGACGAGGGTACGGTTTCCCGCATCGACGGAAGGCGCGCCGTGGAGGAGGCCCGTTACCGCGTGGGTCCGGGGACGCCGTTTCCAGAGCGGGTTGCGGTGGACTATGTGGGGGACGCCTGGATCGTCAGCCAGCGGGTCGACGGCGGTTCCGACCTGACCAAGGTTGCGGGGGCCGTGGAGCGCTGCGTCGAAGCGGGCCAGGAGCCGACCACCTCGATGGGACCGGCGGATGTCAAGCCGTTCGGCGAGGACGACTGTGTCATCCTCCACGTGGAAATCAGCGACGAGGGTGCGGGCAGCTTGGCCATCGATGGAACGCGTGGTGAAGGCTTCGTAGGAGGGCATCCCTGGATTGGACTCAAGAGCGGGCGGCTCTTGCAGGTGGATGGCCAGACCGGCGAGCGCTTGGAGGTGGTCCAACTTGACGACGTGGTGCCCCATGCGGCTGCCTTCGACGCCCTAGGGCATCTCTGGGTCCTCGACCGAGGTGGGACGTTGGCACGGGTCGCCACCGGCGCAGATGGGCCAGAGTTCGACCTCTTTCGTTCCGACCTACCCTGCTTCATGCTTGAGTCCTTCGCCATCGATCCGGGGGGCTTGGTGTTCTTGACGGGTTTTGCCTGCGAGAACGTGGTCCGGTTCGATCCGCGTCTTTCCCAGTGGGACGAGGTGCTGACTGCAGGCGTCCTGACGACCCGCGGGATTGCGCTGTTGCCTACCGAGGCCTGGGTCGTGCATACCGCGGGCGCTCTCAGTCCGGTGTCGCGCGACTCCCTTGACCTTGGCGCAAGCCATACCTTGACCTTTGCCGAGCACGCGCCCCTCGACTCCGCGAGCGTCGCCGTCGACGGTGACGGCCAGCTATGGGTGGTCAGTCGCGTAGGTGGCCAGCGAGGGGCCGGTGTGGTGACCCGGTTTGATCCCGTAACGCGCGCGCCGAGTGCTGAAGTGACAGTTGGCAACGGTCCTCGCAGTCAAGGGGACTTCACCGGCAATGCTCTAGCCGGATCGTTCGAGCCCGAAGGTGCAGAGCGTCATGTGTTCTACGGGTGCGGGACGGATATCCGGGCCGACAACGCGGCATCCGTGGCGACTGCGTGGCGTCGCTTGCACGTCGTCACCGAGCTGGGATCAGGTGCTCGGATCGAGCTCGCTCTCCGCCACGGTCGGGACGCGGACGCGCTAGGCGCTGCCGATTTCTTGGTTGTGGGTACGATGCCCGAGGGGCAGGCGCCCTTCGACCTGGACCTTCCCGAGGGTGGCTTGGTGGAGCTCGAACTTCGCCTGTTTTCTGCCCACCACATCGGCGCTCCCCGCGTTGTGCAGGTGGGCCTTGAGTGGGAGTGTCCTGGCCCCCAATAGTGGGTCGGCGTACCCTCGATCACTCGATCGTGGAGTTCTCCACGTGGATCGGAGTGTCGTCGTGATTGGAGATCTGGGGATAGGTCGGGTACCAGGAACCGCCTTGATTCCCGGTGATGATCGAGTCGCTGATCTCGATGCTACCGCTGTGGTCATTGCTAACGAAGAAGATCGCGCTGCCGTGGCTGTTCACCTGGTTGCGTTCGATGCGCGTGCCGCACAGTGACAATGTCATCGTGTTGCCGTCGTTGTAGATCCCACCCCCACTGCCACCGCCCGGCGTGCCACCTTGCGCGGGGTTGCCTCCGTTGCCAATCGCCCGATTGTGCGAGAACAGGCTGTTGATGATGCGCCACGACACGCCGATGCTGCTGACGCCGCCCCCGTTGGAACAGACGTTGCCGTAGCCCTCGGCACCGCCGAAGGTCGAGTTCACTACGTAGACGGGTTGGTCTTGGTACTGATCGAACACGCGGATGCCGGCTCCACCGACATCGGGTCCAGTGTCTGCGCATACGTTGCGGAAGAAGCGGCTGTTGACAACCTTCAGCCGTCCACCGCGAGTCCAGATGGCGCCGCCCCCGTCATACTTCCCCTCCGACTTCGAGTTGGCGTCTACGAACGTGAGGTTTTGAACGGTTAGGCGCGGATGGTCCTGATTGTCGCAGTGGGGGGTCGTCCACACCTGCTCCTGGTCGCAGGTGTTCATATAGAGGATGCGCGTGCGACCACCGCCGCTCAGGGTCACCAGACCGCCCCCATCGATGACCACCTCTGGACTGGCGTCGTTGACTACCTTGGCGGGGCGATCGAGCGTGATCTCCACTGGGTCCTGGCCGCAGGCGAACGTGATTACCCCCCCGCGTGCAACGGCGTCGATGAAGGCCTCTCCGGTGCAACTGCCGGGTGTTCCTCCACCGATCACGGTCGTGGGGTTCGAGACGTCCTCCGGCATTGCTTCCGAGGGCACAAGGCAGGGCGTCCCGAGATTGCCCGCCGGCGGACCTGACGATGGGTTGGTGAGCGGGTTGTCGGCCGGCATCGAATCGAAAGGCTCCGAGCCCTCGTCGTCTGGACGGCCGTCCCGGTTCTGATCCCCGTCGGACCCTGGTGGCGCACCCGCACCGCTTTCGACCATCGTGTCGTCATGCGGGCCATTGGTCCCCTCCGGCCCGGAACCGCAGCCGATGACAGCGACGCTCAGACAGGAAAGCGAAAGCGCACACGCCCTCCAAAAACAGGGTGTTCTTCCCATAGCCTCCAGTCTGGCGGCGAAGCGGTGTAGGTGAAAATGCGCGGTCGGCTCCGGAAGCATCGCCGGCCGCTTCCGGTCCGAGTCCGCGCCCCATGGGCTAGCCCGCATCCATCACCAAGGCACGTGATGCTCGTGCAAGTGGTCGGCTTCGCGGGGGTTTCGGTGAAGGAGGCAATACTCGCTGTATTTTCGACTGAAGCGAAAGCGCTGCGGAGTCGAGCAGTTGCGCGAGGGCGCGCGATTCGGTGATGGATGCGGGCTAGCTGCCTCAGGCAGCGGCGGGCTTGTTGCGAGATGGCTTGCTGGTGGAGTCCTTGGCCGCAGCTGCGGGCGCCGGACGTTCTTGAGCGGGGTCGAATCCTTCGACGATGCGCACGCCCTGCTCGATTTGGGAGCGAGTCTCGGCGTTGGCCAGCAGGGCTTCCCGCGCACGTTCTCTTCCTTGCGCGAGGCTCTTGCCTGCGTGGGTATAGTAGGCGCCGTTCTTGGTCAGGACACCAGCATCCACGGCTGCATCGATCAGGTCACCAATTGTGTCGATGCCAGTGCCGTAGCGGATGTCGAACTCGGTGGACTTGAAGGGTGGAGCGAGCTTGTTCTTGACTACTTTTACACGGGTGCGGTTGCCCTTGATTTCGTCGCCGATCTTGACTGGGCCGATACGCCGAATGTCCAGGCGGACCGAGGCGTAGTATTTCAGCGCGTTGCCGCCAGTCGTCGTCTCGGGTGAGCCGAACATGACCCCGATTTTGGTGCGCAGTTGGTTGATGAACATAATGGTCGTTTCGGACCGGTGGGTCAGTCCCGTGACCTTGCGAAGCGCGCGGCTCATGAGGCGCGCCTGAAGGCCAACGTGGTTGTCCCCCATCTCGCCTTCGATTTCGGCCTTGGGAACGAGTGCCGCGACCGAGTCGACGACCACCAGGTCGAAGGCCCCGCTACGGACAAGGGTTTCGAGGATGTCCAGGGCTTGCTCACCGTGGTCAGGCTGGCTGATGATGAGGTCCTCGAGCTTGACGCCGAGTGCGCGGGCGTAGCTCGGGTCGAGTGCGTGTTCGGCGTCGATGAATGCAGCCACGCCGCCCGCCTTCTGGCACTCGGCGATCGCGTGGAGGGTCAGGGTGGTCTTGCCGCTGGACTCGGGGCCGTAGATCTCCACGATGCGCCCACGGGGGTAGCCTCGACAGCCGAGGGCCCGGTCCAGGGAGGGGCAACCGGTGGAAATCGCGGGGACGTCGGTGGGAGTGCCCCCGTCGCCGAGCTGCATGATCGAGCCGGCACCGAACTGTTTTTCGATCTGGCCGATCGCTTCCTTTACGGCCCTGAGCTTGTCCTTGATAGTCATTGGGTTCTCCTGCAGGGGGCGGGACGCCGACTGCGCGGCGCGCGCCGACCGTGTGCCCGGCCGCACAGCGCGGCGAGCCCGGCCAGTTCATCAAGCCCCGTGCCAGAAGCTGTTGGATGTGATTCCGGGAGGTTCCGTGACCAGGCATGGCGGGAAATGGCGGCCCCGCCGGTGCGTTTGGCATGCGGCGCCGTTGCGCCGAATCCCATCGATGCGCTGCGGCGTCGAGTGCGCTCACGCCTTTGTGCCTGTGTCCGTGCGGTCGCCCGATGCTGCCCTGGGGGCAAAGTCGGGGTGCGCTGCCTGACAGGTGGTGGGATCCCGCGCGGACTGTGTTCGCCCAGGTACGTGCAGCGCGTACGTTTCGGTCGATACGGAACGCCGAAGTGGGCCGCGCGCCTGCCCCGAGTGCGGGCGCAGGCCTCCTTGGCAGTGTCTCTTAGTATCTCGTGTAGTCCTCCCCGGGCGACCGTCGGGGTGGCCTACCGATCAGGCTTGGCCCATGAAGTCGACGACGACCTTCGCCAGTGCGGGTCCGCAGTCCTCCTGCAGGAAGTGACCACCCCCCTTGATCGTGGTGTGGCGCTGTCCCTGACACGGCGGGTCGTGATCAGTTCTTGCCGAAATGAGGTTCCGCTGCCGGCCAGATGTCTCTGGAGGGATCCGGTGCTCATTCCTAGACGCTTGGCTACGTCCTCCACGCGCGGAACCTGCGCGAGGTTCGCCCGCAGTTGGTGCCGCAGCCTGGTTTGCACATCGCTCTCATCTGAGAGCGCAGCGGTGGTGGGCGCGGCCACGAGACGTTGTTGGTGTGCCTTGGGTGACAGGTCGATGAGGGCGCCCACCAATTGTTGGACCTCGCCGTCTTCATCGAACATGGTCATGCTGCTGGATACGACGTGCCGTATGCGGCCGGAGGGAGGCAGTAGGCGGCACTGGGTGAGCGGTGTCTTGCCTGTGCGCGCGTGGACCTCCGCCGCTTGCTGAACCAAGCTTCGGTCGTCCGGGTGGACGCGTTCGAAGAACAGCTCGACGGAGGCAGGGACCTCGGATGGGATCTCCAGCATCTCATACAGACTTGCGGACCACTCGACCCGGCCTTCCTTCGGGGTCCAGACCCAGGTCCCAAGCCCAGGGACCAGGCCTTGCGTGCTCGTGCGGTGCGCCACCACAGTTGCAAGATATCAAGGACCCCCGGACCATTTCTGTGCGTTATCTTACATTCGAGCTGGATCCGGACGACAACCGATGCCAGCTCCGTGCCTGACCTGAAACTTAGGCTGCCACGTCGAACAGAGGGACGACCTTCAGTCCGAGA
>JAPPOR010000167.1 GCA_028817905.1 Myxococcales bacterium | reverse complement strand
TCCCATGGTCGTCGCCTCGGCCGCCTGCGTCGTCGCTTGCTCGCTCACTAGCTAGCTAGCACTACTTGATCAGCCCCTGACGGGCCCTCGCTCGTTCAGGGGTTTTGTAGCCCGCGCAAGCTCCTCGAAAGGCGACCTACCCTTCCTTCGTCGCTCGCACGCCCTACAAAACCCCTGCACTTCGCGATCATCCCGCCATGGGCCAATCAAGTAGTGCTGGGTTTTGTCAGGTACGCGCGAAGGGCCTCTCCCAGGGCCGCGTACACGGTGCGGGCCGCGAGATTGCCCCGCAGGTCGCGATGCATCAGCAGCCACATCTCCAGTGGGGGCAAGGCCAGCTCCGGCAGAACTCGAATCAAGTGCGGGTCGCGCGCGGCAAGGGGAACGTGCATGACACCGATGCCGACGCTGTCGCGAATGGCCTGTATCTGGGCCAGAAGGCTGTCGCTACGGTAGGCGAAGTCCCGGGGCGACAGCCCCAGCTCGGCGATCGCCCGATGCCAGAAAGCGTCGCGATCGTTCCCGATGAGGGTGTGTTGTCGCGCCGCTCCGATGCCGTCGGGCACGCCGTGTCGGGCCAGGTATTCGTCGGTCGCGAACATTCCAAGTTCGATCTCGCCGACACGCTTTGCATGCAGGTCCAGCTGGGTGGGGCGGAACATGCGCACGGCGATATCGGCCTCGCGCTTCCACAGGTTCGCGGGGCTATTGTCGATGACGATTTCGAAGCGCAGGTCCGGATGCGTTTGGCGCAGGGAGCGAAGGACCGGCGTGATCGCGTGTCCGCCTATCGGCTCCGCGGCGCTGATGCGAACGCTGCCGGCAACCTGGCTGGCCGCCGGGTGCGCGCCCCGGAAGAGCGCCTGGATCCGACCCGCGATGGCCGCCGCGTCTTCGAACAGGGCGCTGCCCTCGTCGGTCAACGTCAGCCCCCTGGGGTGGCGTACGAACAGCGTCACCGACAAGGCCTCCTCGAGCGCTTGCACGTGTCGGCCAGCTGTCGGCTGGCTGATACCCCGCTGGCGCGCGCCCGCGGTCAGTGAGCCGGTTCGGGCCACCGCGACGAACGTGGAGAGATGTTCCCAATCAGGCTCAGACATTCAAGTATGAATAGCATATCTACCATATTGACCGTTTTCCATTCATTTTCGTGGATGTATTCCTGAGGGCGTTGGACATCGAAACGAAAGGAACGAGGAGAACCCATGCACAACGCCGAACAAGCTCTGCTCAGCCCCATGGCGGCCCGTCCCAGCGCCCTCGAGCGCACCTTCAACCGGACCATCGGGTGGTTGGCGGGTCTCGGTTGGACCTCGGCCGACTACGTTCAGTTGGAGGTGCCCGGCCGCAGGACGGGCAAGCTCCACCGCACCCCGGTCAACTTGTTGCGCTACGAGGGCCGCTGCTTCCTGGTGGCTCCGCGGGGCCGCACCCAGTGGGTTCTCAACGCATCCGCCGCCGGCGAGGTCACCCTCAAGCACGGTCGTCGCAAGCGGCGCTACCAGGTCCAGGCGGTTGCACTCGAGCGGCGCGCCCCTCTGCTTGCGGCCTACCTGCAGCGGTACGTTTCCACAGTCCAGCGCTTTTTCACCGTACCTGCCGGATCCGAGCTGGGCGCTTTTGCTGCCATAGCCGGCGACCACCCCGTCTTCGAGCTGATCGCCCGCTGAACCGCGGCTCGGCTGCTTGTGCGAACATCGAGCGCACTGGTGAACGATCCGAGGGCCTGATGCGGTAGGCTTCCAGGGTGGTCTGGACGCTCGTCGGCATCGACTGCGCCGCGCAGGAAGAGCACCTGGGACTCGCCCTGGGGGAGCTCGACGGCAATGGTGCGCTCAAGGTGAGCCGCGTCACCCTCGGGACGGCCGGGGAATCGGCAGAGGCCACGATCGCCTCCTGGCTCAGCCAGGCGGACAGGCCCCTGATTGCGATCAACGCTCCCCTGGGTTGGCCCGTCGACCTCGGGTCGGCCCTCGCAGGTCACACGGCCGGACAACCGCTGACGAAGCCCAAGCGCAAACGTCGAGTCGCACCCGAAGATGAGGCAGAACAGTTGCTTCGGCGGGAGACCGAGCGGGTTGTGCAAACGCACACCGGACGCTCGCCGACGGAGACCACGGCCGAGCGCATGACGCGGCGGGCGCTCTCGGCCCTTGCCTTGCTCACCCGCTTGCGGGCCGCTTCGCCGGTGCCGCTGCCGCTGGCCTGGGAACCGGGGCGCGACAGCGGGGTCGTCGAGGTGTGCGCTGAAGCCACGCTTCGGGCCCACCGCATCCGCGCGGGCTCCTATCGAGGCAGAACCCACAAGGCGCGCCATGCCCGCAGCGCCATCGTCGAGCAGCTCAGCTCGAACATGTCCATCGACGTGACGCCGGACCTGCTCACACAAAACTCGGACTTGCTCGATGCACTGATTTGCACGCTGGCGGCCGCCGATTTTGCCCGCGGCCTATGCGTTGCCCCGAGTGATCCTCAGCGCGCGCATCGCGAGGGATGGATCTGGTTTCGCGGCGATGGCCAGGGGTCGCTGTTCTAATGTCGAGCGGAACTTCGGACACGAGCTTCACGGTTGTCACACCCAGCCGCAACATGCTTGGCTACCTGCAGCGATGCGCCGCGTCGATTGCGGACCAGGGGACCTCGGTTCAGCACATCGTTATGGACGCCTGTTCCGACGACGGGACCGGCGCGTGGTTGGCCTCGCGCAGTGACATCGAGTCAGTGGTGGAACGCGACCGGGGGATGTATGACGCGTTGAACAAGGGGTTTGCGCGCGCTCGCGGGAGCCTCTACGGCTACCTCAACTGTGATGAGCAATACCTGCCAGGTACCCTCGCGCGGGTACAAGCGTTCTTCGAGCGTCACCCGGCTTGCGATATGTTGTTTGGGGGTTGCCTGCTCGTGCGTCCGGATGGGCGCCTGATCGCCTATCGCAAGGCCTATCCGGCGCTGTGGCCTTTGATTGCGACTTCGCACCTGTACGTGCTGTCCTGCACGATGTTCTTTCGGCGGCGGGTGTGGGAAGCCGGCCTGCGCTTCGATGCCAGCCTGCGCGACATCGCCGATTTCAAGTTCGTGGTAGACGCGCTGCGATCGGGCGTGAAGGTCGGTACGCTGGATGGTTACCTGTCCGCGTTCACCATGACGGGGCACAACATGTCGGCTGGCGAGAACGCCGCGCGCGAACGGGCAGGCTATGTGAGCGAGCTCAGCCCGTGGCTACGGCGACTGCGCCTGCCTCTCAACGCCATCCGTCTGCTGATCAAACTGCGCTACGGTGGATACCGCGAGCGCTTCCCCTTGCGCTACGATCTACACTTGGATGGCGAGTCCGGGCGAAGCCGGCTGTGCTCGGAATCGGCCAGCTTTCGCTGGCAGGACTAGCTAAGCTAGTCGGGCATGAAGACGGCTACGATCGAGTGCTTGCTCGAGCTCCAGTTCGGGAAGCTGAGGGTTTGAGACTGGTTGGCACCACCCTCTGGGTAGTGGGTAAGCGTGATTGTGCCATCGGGGGGATCCGAGGCTTTCAGGTAGACGTCGATGCCAGCTTGCAGACGCTGCTCTGGGAACCAGGGAAGCGCGTCCAAGGTCGAGCGCTGACGTGCATCGGCCGCGTCTTGCATGTGTAGAACGATGCTCTCGTCACCGACCATTTCGCTCATCACGTCGACTGGGCCTTGGCCGGACCGCCCGGCGGCGGGTTCGACCTCTAGTACATCGCGTTGTCGCCATTCCCGCATGCGGAGCGCGACGAGGTTCGCGTGGCCATCGCCGCGGCGGCTGTGGGCATACCACTCGCTGTCCTGCCCCGCTGCTGGCAGCCGCAACAGGGTCGTGCCTTGCAGGAGTGGTTGCAGGTAGAAGTGCTGAGCGAGATCCTCGCCACGCTCGATCGCGACAATCTCGTAGTGGACCTGGCCGTCTACCATGACGGGGCCGAAGTGGCCGCCTTCGCCGACGGTGCCAGAGGCCACCGGCTCGGGCGTCATGCGCTCGCCGGTCTGTGCGTCGACCGGGTAGAAGTCCACGCTTCCACCGGCGTCGCCAGCGTTACTAGCGAATGCCACCATGCGGCCTGCGACTGATACCGGTCCAAGGGCGGGTTCGATGCGGGTCGCGTCCGGTGTTTGTTCGAGCAGGAACGCGTGCTGCATGCTGAAGGACTCGGCGGAGCTGGCGACTTCGACGTGCCCTTGACCCGGCAGGATTCGCTGCGTCAGCGTGAGGCACGCGACCGTCAAGGGGCAGGGTGCGCCGTCGATTGCCACGTATTTCGCGACGTTCGGAAGGTGTTGGCTGTCGGCAAGATACGCCGCGGCCACGGTGGTTCCGCGGCCGTGTGCGACGAGATAGACTTGCCCATATCCATCGGTGGTTTCCAGCAGGTCCTGGACGAAGGCGCTCAGGTCCTCGACCGCGGGATCGACGCCGGCGCGCGAACCGTCGTACTCAAAGGCATGGACCAGGTCACTCGGGTAGCCGTTTTGGGTCCAGCGCATGGCTTGCGAGAGGTACTGGTGGGCCGATCCGGCGGCCCCGTGGATGAAGACGATCGGAAGGATCGTCCCCGGATCGATCTGGGCGGTGACCCCATTTTCGGACTCGAAGGGGCCAACCCTGGCTTGGCCCACCCTGGCTTGCATCGCCTCACGCATGGAGGCGTCGGCAATGGGTTGCTCCGGGTCTTCGGAGATGCTCTCGAACGTGCGTCCCCGCTCACCGCCTCGGCCATTGTCCAGCGCGCCGCAAGCCGATAGCAGAATCGTCAGCCAAGCCCATGCGACGAAGGCCGACACCGTCGGCCGGCCGCCAACGGGTAGCCTCGCGACTGGCACGTTCGAGTCTCCGCTGCCCTCGTGCATGGTTTTGAAACCGCTGGGGCCCTCGCATCCGGCACCCGCATTGTCCTCCCCGATCTAGGCCGCCCCGGCTTGGATGTCCAAACAGGGCTGGACATCCGAAACGGTGCACTACCCGAAGTAGCGCGCAACGGGACGCTCGACCAGGCAGAAATGGCCTACCGGCTTTCTCTTTGCACTAAATATGAAGTTTTGCAGTTAACTCTGGGGGTCGACAGGGTGCGCCCGAGCCGCCTGAAACAACGCGCAGATCGTCTTGGCATCTCGAATCTCCCCGCGATCGATTAGCTCCAGGGCCTCGCTCAGCGGCATGCTCGATGTCTCGATGACCTCATCCGCCTCCAGGGCGCTGCTTCCCTCGCGGAGGTCGTAGGCGACGAATAGATGGATGACTTCGTCGGTGAAGCCGGGCGTCGTGTAGATGGAGCCCACGCGTTCCACCTTGCCGGCCACATAGCCGGTTTCCTCCGTGAGTTCGCGCGCGGCGCACAGACGGGGGTCCTCGCCATCGTCGAGCTTCCCAGCCGGGACTTCCCACAGGGTTTCGCCGGCCGCATGCCGGTACTGGCGCAGTAGCACGATCTCGCGCTCGTTCAGAAATGGGACGACGGCCGCAGCGCCGGGGTGTTTGAGGATGGCGAGGGTCATTTCGCGACCGTCTGGAAGCTGCACCCGCTCCTCGCCAAAGTCGCCGACGCTGCCTTGCCAAAGGCTCGCCCTCGCCAGCGTTTTTCCTTTTCCAAACGTCCTTGCCATGATCCCTCGTGGCCTCACGCACTCACGCAGCCCGGATGGGGGCGGTCTTGTTGAAGACCCAATCCGGGTTGTCTTCCTGGGCCCGGCGCAGCTCCCAGTCGTCGCGCAACAGGGCGACAGGTCGCCCGTCCACGTCCGCCACACCCATGGAGATGCGCGCGCGCACCAGGTCCTCTGGCGAACTGGGGCCGTCGACCCACCGCGCGTGCTCGAAACCGAGCCGCTGCAGTTCGACGTTGGCGCCGTACTCCTGTTGCATGCGATACTTCAGGACGTCGAACTGCAGCTCGCCCACGACGCCCATGATGGGGTCTTTTTCGCGCCCCGGCTCGAGAAACAGCTGCACCGTTCCCTCTTCGGACAACTGCTCGACCCCCTTTTGCATCTGTTTGCGCTTCATCGGATCCAGCAGGACCATGCGGGCGAAGTGTTCGGGGGAAAACCGCGGCACCGAGTCAAACGAAATGGGACCGCCGGTGGCCAGGGTATCGCCGATGCGGAACAGCCCCGGGTCGTACAGGCCGATGATATCCCCCGCATAGGCGGTCTCGACCGTCTGGCGCTCCTTGGCCATCACCTGCTCGGCACGCGCCAGCCGGATTTCCTTGTTCAGGCGGAAATGGTGCACCCGCATGCCACCCTCATACGTGCCGGAGCACACCCGCAGGAATGCGATCCGATCCCTGTGGGACGGGTCCATGTTGGCCTGCACCTTGAAGATGAACCCGGAAAAGCGTGGGTCTTCGGGCTCGATGGTGAGCTCGTCCGCGGCGTGATGGGGGCCGGGCGGGGGGCACATCGTTGCGAAAGCGGCCAGGAAAGGCTCCACCCCGAAGTTGGTGAGCGCGCTGCCGAAGAAGACCGGTGTGATGCGGCCCGCGAGAAAGCTCTCGCGGTTGTACTGGTCGCCTGCACCGTCGAGTAGCTCGAGCTCATCCCGCAAGGTCTCGACGGGTCCCTCGCCCAGAAGCTCTGCCAGGTGGGGGTCGTCGATGCCGCTGACCGTAACCGGCACCGGCTTTGCGTTCTTCTCGGAGCGTTCAAATCGCAATACCGCCTGCTGAATGCGGTCGTAGACGCCCTGAAACAGCTCGCCGCTTCCGATCGGCCACGTGCATGGCGCGGTGTTGAGCCCCAGCACCTCTTCGACCTCGCTCATCAGGTCCAGGGGGTCGCGGGCCGGGCGGTCGAGCTTGTTCACGAACGTCACGATCGGGGTGCCGCGCATCCGGCAGACGTCGAACAGCTTGCGCGTTTGGGCCTCGACGCCCTTGGCGGCGTCGATCAACATGATCGCGCAGTCCGCTGCCGTGAGCGTGCGATAGGTGTCCTCGCTGAAATCCTGGTGGCCCGGCGTATCCAGCAGATTGTATCGGATCCCGCCGAAGTCAAAGTGCATGACCGACGAGGTGATGGAGATGCCGCGCTTCTTCTCCAGCTCCATCCAGTCGCTTGTGGCCGAACGCTGGGCCTTGCGCGCCTTGACGCTGCCAGCGGTGTGGATGGCACCCCCATAGAGGAGGAGCTTTTCTGTCAAGGTGGTCTTGCCCGCGTCCGGGTGCGAAATGATCGCAAAGGTGCGGCGATTGTGACTGGGATGCGCCATGGCCGAAGGCGGAATAGACCCAAATAGGCATTGTCGCAACCGGCTGCTCTCAGGTAAAGCCTGAAAAAACCGTGCTTTACCGTCTAGGTATCCGTCCGCTGCTGTATCTACTGAAGCCCGAGCCGGCCCACCGGCTTACGATCGGGCTCTTGGGTGGTGCTTCGCGAGTGCCGGGAGGGCTGGGGCTCATCGGTGCTTGTGGCGCGATCCATGATCCCCGGCTGGCTGTCGACGCCATGGGGCTTCGCTTTGCGACCCCGATCGGGCTGGCGGCCGGGTTGGACAAGAATGCCGAGGCCTACCGCGCGTTCGCGGCGTTGGGGTTCGGCTTCGTCGAAGTGGGCACGGTGACGGCGCGCGGCCAGCCGGGTAATGCAGAGCCGCGGCTGTTCCGCCTGCCGGCGGACCGAGCGCTCGTCAATCGGATGGGCTTCAACAACGACGGCGCGGATGCCGTAGCCATCCGAATCGCCGGTCAGGCGCGCCTCCCGGTCCCGCTGGGCATCAATATCGGCAAGACCAAGGTCACCCCGGAGTCAGAGGCTCTGGACGACTACGCACACAGCACGCGGGCCCTGGCGGGGCTCGCCGACTACCTGGTCGTGAACGTGAGTTCGCCCAACACGCCCGGGCTGCGTGACCTGCAGGCGGTGGCTGCGCTGCGTCCCCTGCTCGAGCGCGTGCGCGAGGAGGCGGACGCCGCGCGTCCAGGGGGACGGGTGCCGGTGCTTGTCAAAATCGCCCCCGATCTGGCGGACAGGGATGTCGATGAGATCGCCGATCTGGCGTTGGAACTCGAACTGGATGGCATCATTGCCACCAACACCACGATCGCCCGTACGGGGCTTGCGACCCCCTCCCGGTTGGTCGATCGCTGTGGCGCGGGAGGTCTCAGTGGGGCCCCGCTCAAGGCGCGTTCGCTTGCGGTCCTTCGACGGCTTCGTGCGCGGGTAGCGGATCGGGTCGTGTTGATTTCGTCGGGCGGCATCGAGACCGCGCAGGACGTCGTGGTGCGGATGCGCGCGGGTGCGAGCCTGGTCCAGATTTACACAGCGCTGATCTACGATGGCCCGGGCTTGCCTGGGCGCCTGGCTCGGGGCCTGCTGCGCGAGCTCGACCGCGCCGGGCTGGACAGTGTGATGGATATGATCGGCAATGGCTGACCCGGTGGGGGGCTTGCTGGAAGCCGAATTTATCTTTGCATTCCTCTTCTTGCGCCAGTCAGGAGTCGTTGCGGGCGGTCTGTGGCGCCTGGCACACAGTGGCACGCCCTGTGCGGGCAGAGGAACAGGCCGCTCCACTGGGCCCTGACGTGCACCCATCCGGGCTTTCCCTCCCGACGTCTGGGCGTGGCCTTCCGGGTGAGACGCCGCGGGGCCTGGCGCTTGGGGCCAAAATCCATGTGAAGCCGATTGTTTGAGCGGCTTTCACGCTCGTTGGTGAGGGCCCGCGACCCGGGCCCGGAGCGGCCGCGAAACCGATTGTGAGCGTCCCGCTGGCCCGCCGCTTGCAGTGGGCGCTCCCCCATGGGCATGGGTAGTTCTGGAATGCTTGGGTGGGGTGTGCCCGCGCGGGTCGTCCTGTTGGCGGTGGCTTCCGCGATGGGTCTTTCCTGTTCGAGCGCCCGGATGAAGGGGGAAGAACGCTCGGGGCAGCCCCGCCAACGATCAGAGGCCGTCGGGCGGGACAACGACGAACCGCGACGGCCCAGCCCCGCGTTGGATGCGGGCGCTGGCAGGCCGTCACGGGACCAGCGAGCAGATGCGGCGGAGGACGACCCGAGCACCGGCGACGCGGCGGTGGGTGAGGAGGACGAGGAGCGACTCGAGTCGTGCATGCGCACGAGCTGTGCAGCCGAGGGCGCCTCGTGTGGCCCGATCCCGGATGGCTGTGGCCGCACGATCAAGTGCGGGATTTGCCCGGATGGGCAGGTCTGCGATGCCGACACCCACACATGCGTGAGTGCTGAGGAGGCCTGTCGCGATAACGACGTGTTTTGTGGCGCGACGGCCGATGCATGTGGTGTGCCCGTGCGTTGCGGAGGCTGCGCACCCGGTGAGATCTGCGATGTGCGCAGTGGCGACTGTCGTGTGTGTCAGCCCAAGACATGCGGGGACGGCCTGTGTGGCCGGGCGCCCAATGGCTGCGGCGGTACCCTCGCGTGTGATGAGTGTCCTGAGGGCGAGGTCTGCGATGCTGTCTCGCATACCTGCGCGCCGTGCGCTGCCAACAGCTGCGGAGCGCTCGGTCACGAATGTGGGGTCTCCTCGGACGGTTGCGGTGGGGTACTCGATTGCGGCACGTGCCAGCCGGGTTTCGCCTGTGTCGAGCACGCATGCGAGCCGCGTGGGCCGCGCCAGGGAGTTCCGGGCCCGTGCGCCGAGCAGGGGGCCGAGTGCGGTTCGGTTGCTTCGGATTGCGGGCGCGAGCCGGTGCCGTGTGGGGTGTGTCCGGCGGGTCTCGAGTGCTCGGGCAATCGCTGCATCGGGTGCACTCCTTGGACGTGTGACCAACTGGTCGGCGCGTGTGGCGAGGTTTCCGACGGTTGCGGCGGTACCCTCTCGTGCGGCGGCTGCCCGGGGTCGCAGCACTGCGTCGACAACCGTTGCTGTGTGAGCCAGACCTGTGGCGAAGCCGGCCGGGATTGTGGATTCTTTGTGGATGGCTGCGGCGAGCAACACGACTGCGGTAGTTGTCCGGACGGGGAGCAATGCGGGCTGCGCGGACCTGGCAAGTGCGAGACATGCCCGGAGATCAGTTGCAGTGAGAGTGAGTGCGGCACCAAGCGCAATAGTTGCGGCAACAGCGCAAACTGCGGCGGGTGCCCGCAGGGTCAAACCTGCGGCGCTGCAGGTGCGAATCGCTGTGGAACCTGTCCGGAGCTGTCGTGCCTGGCAAATCAGTGTGGGGCGCGGCAGAACGTCTGCGGGGAGCGGATTGATTGTGGCAACTGCGAAAGCGGGCAGCGCTGCCGCAACGGCTTCTGCTGCCAGCCCCGCGAGTGTTCGCCCGACGAATGTGGAACACGCAGTGACGGTTGTGGTGGCACCCTCATCTGTGGGGGGTGTGATTCTGGCGAGGCCTGCCACGGGGGCCGCTGCTGCCAGCCACGCAGCGAATGCGGGGCGGCCGAGTGCGGGCGGCGCAGCAACGGTTGCGGGGGCGTCGTGGACTGTGGTGATTGCGGCGAAGGTCGCGTCTGTACCGCGTCCGGGCTGTGCTGCGATCAGACCGCCAGCTGCGAGCAGGGTGAGTGCGGCACCAAGCCGGATGGCTGCGGGGGCGTACTCGATTGCGGAACCTGCGGCACGGGCGAGGTCTGCAGGGCAGGCATGTGCTGCGCGGTCCTGAGCTGTCAGGACCAGGGCATCAACTGCGGACCTGCCGATGACGGCTGCGGCGGCTCGCTATCATGCGGCAGTTGCACCGAGGGCACGTGCGTTGGTGGAGTCTGCTGCCTGCCGCGTACCTGTGACGACCCGGATATGTGCGGCTACAGTGGTGACGACGGTTGTGGGGGGCAGATCGTTTGCGATGGTTGTGGGCCTGGCTAGCCTGGCGCTGAGAGATGCGGGAAGGCCCGCAATCACATGCTGCCTGGGACACGTGCGCCTATGGGCGCAGATAGAGGGAGACCGATGAGACCGCTTGGATGGATAGTGTTGGGTGGCGCGTTGCTGGCGTGCACGGAAGGGGACGGCGCCGGTGTGGTGGCAGACACCGATGGGGAGGCTGCGACGGTGGTTGCGCTTGGTGCGGCAGGCGAATCGTGCACAGCGCGGGCGGACTGTGAGACAGGCCTCGCCTGCGTGGACAATCGTTGTACCGACCGCGGTGCTTCGCCGCGCCCCAACCCGGACGGTGGAACCGAGGAAGCCGAGCCCCTGCCTGATCCCGGGGGCAAGGTCGGCGAGAGCTGCACCCGGCGGGCGGACTGCCAGGCGGGCTTGCCATGTCTGGACAATGTGTGTCAGGACCCGGATGATCTCGGTGACATGCCGGACGGCATGCCGCCGGTCACACGCGGTGATCGAGGCGAGTCTTGCATGGCCCGCAACGACTGCAACAGCGGCCTTGCCTGCATCAGTCAACGCTGTGTCGAGAACGAGTTCGACGTGAGCGTCGAGCCCAAACAGTGCGTTCGGGTGCAGTGCATGGAGGACGCGGACTGCTGCGAAGCGTTCCGCCCACCGGTGAACTGTCCCATGTGGCAGTCGCAGTGTGATATGGGCGTGACCAATTCGTGCACGATCTTCGAATCGAATTGCATTTGCCAGCTGGCCTGTCAGGACCAGGCATGCGTGCGCGTCAACCGGTGTGAGACCGACCTGGACTGTGGGGGCGGCGGCATCGTGCGCTGTCTGGACGGGACTTGCACCCAGTGCCGTGCGCCCGCCGATTGTCCGAACGAGGATGACCTGTGCATCGCTGGCGTGTGTCGAGCCGGTTGCGAACGCAACGAACAGTGCCCGCTGTTTCACGAGTGCCAGGCCGGGCAGTGCGTCGAGGTTGGCTGCACGAGCGATCGTCAATGCCTGTTCTCGACCCGCGATCCCCGTTCCCGCTGCCAAGATGGCCAATGCGTCGCCCCATGCCAAAACGATGCCGAGTGTTCCGACTTCCACGCGTGCGAGGACGAACGCTGCGTGTTCGTAGGGTGCGAGGCGGACGAGGAATGCCGGGTATTCCTGATGCTGCAGAACGTTCCGGACAGTACACGAGCGGTGTGCCGCGAGAATCCTTGACGAGCGATCCCGTTCACGCATGAGTGGAGCCTGGGAACGCACCTTGCTGCGTTGGCGTTGTCTCGAGGATTTCTAGCGGGGCTCGTCCCATGCCCAATCTTCCCCTTGCAGCACGCCGGGCTGGGAGTAGTTGGTTGTCATGCGGCCGCTCCTGACCCGGCGTGTATTCGTGCGCTCCCTGGCGGGGGCCGCGGCCTCGCCGTGGGTGGCCTGCCGGGCCCAGGTCGGGGAGGATCGCGAGGAACGCGTGGTCGATCCGGGTCTAGGACTCGACGAGCAGGTCCTGTGCCAGTCGTTTCTGACGCCCGTGGAGGACTTCTATCGACAGTTCGGTGCGAAGAGCACCGTTGACGGGTGGCAACAGCCGGACCTGTCCGCCGATGCGACCATCGCGATTGACGGTTTGGTTGCACAGCCACTGTCCCTGCGCTTGGAGGACCTTGAGGCCGACCAGGACGCGCATGTGACCGTATTGAACACGTTGATGTGCATCTTCGGCCCCCGCTCGACGGCGATCTTTACGGGCATCCCCCTGCGGGTGCTATTGGCGCGAGCCGGGATCGACCGGACGCGCGCGCGGCGCCTCCGTCTGTACGGTGCGGATGGCTTCGAGAACAACCTCCGGGTGAGCGACGTTTTCGACAACCCACCCGATTTGTTCGAGCCCCTGCTGGCCTTCCGGATTGCCGGCGAGCCGCTGCCGAAAACCTTGGGATACCCGGTGCGGCTTCTGCTCAACGACCGCTACGGATACAAGAACGTCAAGTGGCTGGCCCGCATCGAAGCGACCGACGACGACCGCCCCAGTGGGCAATATCAGATGCGTGGCTACCCGGATGCAGGGGTGATCGAACCGGTGCCGGTCGTGGAGACGCACCGTGTTACGCAGACGATTCCCGTGGGAGCGACTCAGCTATGTGGCTTCGCCCTCAGTGGATACGCCCCGATCGAGGTTGTTGAGCTCAGCCTGGACGGTGGACCGCCGGAGCAGCTGGAGGGAAGCCCGCTTGAGGCGCTCATCAGGGAGCATCCCGGGCTGTCTGAAACACGCCAGGTGGCCGAACCCGCGCGCTTCGGTTTTCCGCTTCGGGGCGTATGGGTGCGATGGCAATACGTTTTCGACGCGCGCCCCGGGGAACACCGGATCGAGGTGCGCACCCGCGATGGTGCCGGAAACCTCGGCGAGGCGACCGCTCTTCGGCTGATCGCGGGCTGACGGGGCGGCCCCCAGCTGGGGAGCCTACCGATCTGTCGATCGGCGCTTAGGTTTGCCGTGGGCGCCGGAGCGACCGAGCGAGGTCGTGGCGTGGCGCACTGGATCGAGGAGGTGGTGCTAATGTCTGGGAAATCATGGGTAGCCAACGTGGCGCACCGGTGGGCGCCATGGATCTTGGGACTTGCATGGCTGACTGCCGCGGGATGTGGCGACGACGCGACTTCGGAAGAACCGGTGGTCGGTTCGGGGAACCTGGTCGAGTCGATCACTCAGGTGATGTTTGTCGAAGAGCTGCACGTCACGCTCCCGTTTCGCGCGAACATCTACAACGGCATGGCGCGTCAGATAAGGCTGCACGGGGAGGACAACCTGCTGTCCAAGATCACGGTCGAGGAGGTTGACATGGGCGAGTGGCACGTCGTTGCGCCGCTCGATTTGCTGTTCGAACAGCATGAGGACATCACCGTCGAAGTGCCGTACATCGAGATGGTGACCATCCGAAAGGTCGGCGAAGACATCGAGCTCATCGACAACCCCTTCGAAGTGTGGGATGGCCAGGAAGGCGGGGGCGCGACAGAGCAGGGTGGCGACTGATGCACGGTCCGCGCAGCCGTTTCGCCTGATTCACAGGGCTTCGGCTGGACGTTGGGCGTCTGCGGAGGAGGCGCGGGCGTCTGCGTGTGCGGGCGTGCGAAATAGGGGCGCAAAGCTCGGCCAGTGGTGCCGAGCCAGGTAGCCACCCAGACCGACGAGCGTGGCCAACATGCCGTAGCCTCCTGGCGATAGCACCACGTGGAAGGCGACGATGTTGACTACTACGGGGGCAAGCAGCACCAGCGCGAGCGGCGCCAGGCGGTTGCTGAGCAGCAACGCACCGGCCAGCACTTCGGTGCCCTTTACCAGCGGGAACATGTACTCGGTGGCTGCCAGGGCTCCCAGGAACGCGCCGCCCTCGGCGGTCACCTCCGGTTGTGGCAAGAAGCCCAAAAAGCCGTTGAGGCCGAACACGAAGAAGATGAGCCCGAGCACAATGCGGGCGCCGGTGGGGGCGTGGAGCAGGACGAATTGCATGGTCAGAGTCTCCTTTCAGGCCGACAAAAAGAGGTTTCCCGGCCGCCCTCAAAGCATGCATCGTTGCTTTAGATTGGGTAGTGGTTCATATTGGGAATGATTGTTCCTTCCATGGAACAATAGGGCGTCCCGAGGTGAAAGGCAGATGGAGATCCAGAATCTGGACGACGTCCGGGTGTTCGCTCGGGTGGTCCAGTCGGGAAGCTTCAGCGGGGCGGCCCGACAGTTGGGCCTACCCAAGAGCACCGTGAGTCGACGCGTCTCCGCGCTGGAGGCGCAGCTTGGCGCGCGCTTGCTGCAGCGCACGACGCGCCGCCTGCGGCTGACCGATGCGGGAGAAGTGCTGCTACGGCGGGCCGAGCGGATGCTGGAGGAGGCCGAGGCTGCCAGCCGTGAGGTAGCCAATATGCAGGCTGCGCCCCAGGGAACCCTCCGAATTTCTGCGCCTGCAGACGCGGGTCTGTACTTGGCGGACGCGCTCGCCGCGTTTCGTAAGCGCTACCCGGAGATTCTCGTTGCGGTCACTCTCACCAACCAGGTGCAGGACCTGGTTGCCGAGGGCATCGACGTGGCGGTGCGCGCAGGCAACCTTTCCGACTCGACGCTGGTGGTCCGTCGACTCACACGGAGCAATCTGCGGCTGTTCGCCAGTCCCAGCTACCTTGCTGCCCGCGGTACGCCCGAGTGCCCAAGAGACCTATGCGATCACGATTGCGTGGTCTTCAGCGGTCAGCGACCGTCGGCGGCCTGGCGCTTGACGGGTCCCGGTGGGACGCACGAGACGATCGTGAAGGGTTCGATCGCCGCCAACGACTTCGGCATGCTTCGCGCGCTCGCGAGCAGTGGCGCCGGGGTCGCCATGCTGCCCGAAGTCGTCGCCGCAGGATTGTTGATCACCGGAGAGCTTGTGCCCGTCCTGCCCGACTACACGCTCGGAGCGGGCAATCTCTCCCTTGTTTACCCCAGCCCGCGACACCTGACCCCCAAGGTGCGCGCGTTCATAGACTTCCTACAGAGTCATATTGAGCGCTACGGGCATTCGTAGGGCTAGCCCGGATGATTCATGAACTCTGCATCGCCTCGCTTGTTCTTCGACTTCACACGC
>JAPPOR010000989.1 GCA_028817905.1 Myxococcales bacterium | reverse complement strand
GCGCGGGATGGCGGGCGAGGGCGCTCAAGAACTGGTCCGGGTCGAGGGCTGCAGGTCCAAAGCTGAAGCGACCCAGGGCGTGCTCGACACGGACAAACGCCGCCAGGTAATCGTGGTAGGCGTTTTCGGCCGATAGCTGGGTGACGACCACTTGGGTCTGGGCGTCGACCAGTCGCAGCACGTCCACGGCGCCGCGAGCGTAGGCCTGGCGGACCAGATCCATCCCCTGCTGCGCGTGCTCGGCCGCTTCGGTCGCGAGTGTCAGAGCCTGGTGGGCGGCGCTGGCCTCAGCGATCGCGTTGTGCACCCGGCGCTCGATGGCCAGCGCAAGGGCAGCCGCCAGGGCTTCTTTGCGCTTGAGCTCGGCGCGTGTTTCGGCAATTGCGGCGTGGTCGGCCATGCCTGCAAATAGGGGGAAACTGGCGAGCAGCCCGACCGACCAGTCCAGGTCGTTGGGCACCCGCAGGTCCGGGCGGGTGCGTGCGTTGGTACCCGCCCCGTCGTTCCAGACGCGGCCTGCCACACCGGCCTCCAGGGATAGCTCCGGCAGGAAGCTGGCGCGGACCGCGCGATCATGGGCCCGTTGCGCGACCCTTACCTCGGCCTGTGCGGCCTGGAGCTCAGGGGCCGCTTGTCGCGCTTGCGCCACCACGAAGTCCGTTAGCCTTTGTAGCCGGTCGGGTCGCTCGAGATATCGGTCCAGGCGCGCGTCGGTCGCGAGCATCCGCAAGCCGGAACCCTTGTCCTCGTCCGGCTGAAGATGCGTGTCCGGGGACAGATTTTGAATCTCATTCAGGTCGACCTCGGCCTGCCGCAGGCGACTCTGCGCTCGCACCAGGCCCTGCTGCGCTTCAGACAGGGCGATCCGCCAGCGGTACAGTTCCTCCCGGCCCACATCGCCGGCCCGGTGGCGGGCTTCGGAAAGGGTCAGGTTGATGCGCGCATTCTCGACGCCCTTGTACATCACGCGCTCCAGGTCCAGCGCCCGCATCAGTTCGATGTAGCGCCCGGCCACCTCGCCCACCAGGTCGAGCTCGCTTGCTTCGTAGTCGCGCTCACGCGCTTGCTGGCGCTCGTCTGCGACCCCGAAGTCGCCGAACTTGCGGGCGGAGTAGAGGGTCTGGCTGAACCGTCCGCGGATCGTGGCGGTGCGTTCGGCCGGGGGGAACGGCCCGGCCCCACGGTCCTCGTCGATCCAGTTCACGGTGGCCTCGACCGTGGCCTGCGGTAGCAGTGGGGCTCGGGCACGACGCACCTGCGCGTCGGCCGCCTCGAGTTGCTGCCGACCGGCTCGCAGCGTTTGGTTTTCGGTCAGCGCCCGCGCGACAGCTTGGTGCAGGCTGATGGGTTCGGCGGCGATGGCGGTGGCCCCCTGCTCGGCGTCCCGCAGCAGGGCAAACGTGGGGGTCAACCCCAGCGCTGCAACGGCATGGCGATTGAGGACCAGACGATGCGAAGGGGGCTGCTGCCGCTCGGTTCCGGGCCCTTCATGGTCCCGCTCGACCGCGCGCAGGTCGGTCGCCGGCGTGCCCTCCAGCAGAGACTGCAGGGCCAGCGCCGCGGCCCGCGCCCATAGGCGGTGTTGGCGTGGCCACAGCGTCGACAACAGGGCGCCCCGCGGCACATCGGCAGCGGAGAGACCCGCAAGCACTGGGATCTGGTGCCGCGCGGCCGCCATGAGCAGCGCGCTGGTGCTACCGGCCTGTGGGTCCAGCGGCAGGCCCAGGTACATCGCATCGGCTCCCAGGTCCGCCAGCAAGTCGACCGCGTGCTCGCCGCCCGGCCGGGCCTCGGCGGTGGTTGGCGCACCAGGCAGAACGAAGGGGGACAGGGAAAGCCCGGTGGTGGCCGCCCGCTCGGCGAGGAAGCGCGCAAGCCCAGGCAGCGCGCGCGCAATCTCGGGGGTGACCGGTACCGCCACCCGCCTGTGCTCCGGGGCCAGCTCATGCAGTCGGTGCAGGTCCCCCTCGAACGTGAGGCCCGTCCCCCGTGCAAGCAGTGGCCGCGGGTCACGCCGGCCCACGCCATGGGCGGACAGCGGCGCGCCGAGCATCGACACCGTGGGGGTCGAAAGGTTTGGTCGCTGGACGATTGCCGCTGTCGCGAGCGGTCCCAGGGCGATTACACCACGGGGCCGCGCATGCGCGTCTGATAGCGCGGATGCGACCAATGCCCCCAGGCCCCGTAGGGTGTGGTCGCCCATCGCGATGCGGATCGGTGTGTCCCGGCCGAACAGCGCCCTGGCCTCCTCCTGGAGCGAGCCCGCCGCCCGCGACAACAGACGCGAAGGCCCGTCCTGGACGACCAGGAGCGCGACCGCACCGGGTGATTCCGGGCGCGCGCGGGTCCGGGCCCCAACGGCGTGCTCCTGCGGCTGCGCTGGACCGCTGGACTCGGGCGTCGATCCGGCTGCGGGTCCTTGAACTACCTGGGCTCGAACAGGGCGGGGTGCGTACCCCTGCGGAACGATCAGGAGTCCGGTCATGAGTCCCATTATGGGGACCCATGTGCGCCGGCCGGAGCATGTCGGTAGGGCTGCCATGTGCGTCGCTGCAGCGGCGGCGGGCGTGGGGGATCCGAACGACGCCCCGGCTGCCGCAGCCCGGGAGAATCCACAACTTCACCCCGGCGAACAAGCGGGTTCCCGGACGTTTGCCGCCTACCCAACAGGGCCGGAGGCACGAGACCTAGCCCGCATCCATCACCAACTCACGCGCCCTCGCACAACTGCTCGACTCCGCAGCGCTTTCGCCTCAGTCAGAAATACAGCGAGTATGCCCTCCTTCACCGAAAGCCCTGCGAAGCCGATCACTTGCACGATCATCGCGTGCCT
>JAPPOR010000265.1 GCA_028817905.1 Myxococcales bacterium | reverse complement strand
GACCAACCTAGCCAGCTTTGCGCGGAGCTCAATGCGTCGAGTTCGGCGCTGCCTGGACGCAATTGTCTACCGTCGAACATGACCGGCTCCCCCGTCTCAAGACTGGTGTTGCCGTATTCGTACCAGTCGTTGTTCCGCGCATTTCTCCAGCCCCTGATATGGGAATCGATGCTGCAGTGGACGAAGGCGATCTTTCCCGGCTCCGCACCCGCGTGGTACTGGGCGAGGTAGGTATTCCTGACCGTATCGCTCTCTCTGGTCACACTGCAGTTGACCATCGCGAAGCCCTTTCTGCTGCGCGCCACCACAAAGGCATGGCCCGAGGTTCGCGAGGACAGCTCGCACCCGTCGCAATAGAAAGCTCCGTAGCCCCACAGGGGATCGGTGCTGCCCGATATCTTGCCACCCTCCATGAACGCCGAGCCGTCCACCCTCAAGGTGTCTTGGTGGCTGCGCAAATGGACATTCTTGAGATGCACCCTTTGACTACTTTCGGCAACCCGAAGCGCCTCTGCTTGTTGCCCGTTGCTGTCCTTCAGATAGGTGTTGAAGATGGTCAGGTCTTCGAAGGTGACATCGCTCCCTGACACGACAAAGCCTTCACGGCTCGCGTTCATGGTCACGCAGTTCTTGGGAGCAAGAACGGACACGTCGATTCCAGCCCCGAGGAAGTGAACGTTGCTTTGCCGCATCCTCACGATACCGGGGTACACGCCGCCCTTGACATGGATCACGCGCGGTACCGCGCCGTTGTCGGGAAGGGCTCTCAGCACGCCCTCAACGGAGCAATACTCGCCGCTTCCATCGGCGGCCAAGGTGTAGCTGCTCGACGGAGCGGGGGCTTGGGCGCGCACCGTGAAGGTCCAATTGTCGGCCTGGCTGATAGAAAACGGAGTCCCTTCGGAATCGGTGATCAAGCCTTCGTCCACCGTGACGGAATACGTCTTGCCGTACTCGAGGCGGGCCCCGGGGTGAAAAACGACGGTGTCGTACACGACGTCTAGCACCTCCGACTTGAACGTCTTGCCGTCGGTGGTGCGCGCGCTCAGCTCGCTGAAATAGAGGTCGCTGGGCCGCGCGGTGACGCTGTCGAAGACGGCGCCGGTCTCGTCCAGAATCTGGATCTTGCCACCCCTCTTGATGATGGGTGTGCGATTGAAGCGAATGCTCACCGAGGCGTCCGCGCACGCGTCGGTTCTCCCCTTCGATGGGAAGAAGGCGACGGCCGTCAATGGCGCGGACCGATCGACTTCTTCTGCCTCCTCGGCTGGCCCTTGGGCTGACTCATCGGACGCGTCACCCGGGCTCATCGAGTCACGATCGCCCGCCTGGCCCCCTGAAGCGTCACGGGGACCCATGGAACCGCGGCCGCTCGCCTGGGCCGGAGCCTCTGCCCGGGGGCTGCCCGGTGTCCCGGCACCGGCGGCCGGGCCGGCACCGGCCATGGACGCACCCGGGATCGGGGCATCCGCGCTCACCGGGCTCGCAGCGCCGGGGGTAGCAGCGGGGCCTGGAGCCCCGGTGCCACCCGCGGGGCCGGGCGTACCTACCGGCCCCGGGCTACGTGCGGCAGACGCCCCCGAGCTTGGCGCCGGGCCTCCACGGCCAGCCATGGCAACGGCCCCCAGGGAGCTCTGCTGCCTCGGATCCGGTTCGGGGGTGGTGGAGCAGGCGAAGCTCACAATGGTGAGTCCTGCCGCGAACAACGATACCGGGAGACTGCGCATGGCGTACACTACCGCGAGTCATTCTGCTCCCACGAATCATTCTGGCTAGCCCGGAAATCTCACCAACTCGCGAGCGGATCGGGCAGGGATTCGGCTTCACAGGGCTTTCGGCGACCGACCGAATACTCGCTGTATTTGCGAGGGAGGCGAAAGTGCTGTGAAGTCGAAGACCAAGCGAGGCGCCGCGATGTTGGTGAGATTTCCGGGCTAGCTCCAAATGCGGATGGCCCAGCCGTCCCCCCACGCCCCCGCAGCCGTCGTCGGCCGTCAGGCGATCGCCCGCTTCATGACCAAGGCGTCTTCGCCGTTGTCGGAGTAGTACCGCTGGCGGATACCGATGCGCTGGAAGCCCTCGCTGGCGTACAGGGCCAACGCCGGCGCGTTGGAAACGCGCACCTCGAGGACCATGTCGCTGGCACCGCGTGCGTGCGTCGCGACCAACGCAGACCGTAGCAACGCCCGCCCGTACCCGCGCCGGCGCTGGCCCGCTTCCACCGCCAGGTGAAGCAGCTGGGCCTCACTCCCGGTCACCCAGCAGATGACGAAGGCGCCGATGGGCAAACCCGGGCCAGGCCTCAGCACACGAGCGAGCGAATGGGGACGGGTGAGCTCAGCCTCGAGTTCGCTGCGCGGCCATGCAAGACCACCGTCTGACCGAGCCACCCGTTCCACAGAAGCGAGATCCGCCTGCCGCATTGGCACGATGATGGGACTCTCAGCCGGCATCGAAACGCGCGTACACCCGAACGGGCACCCGTGCCGACAAGACCCGCACCCAGCGCTTCACGCTGCGATTCAGGGCCTCACGGGCCAGGGCTGCCGCAATGATGCGACGGGTCTCAGGCGATGCCTTCCCCGGTTCCGCATACCCAGCCTCGGCCAAGGCCGCGTCGATCTGCCCCTCGGTGATGGTGGTTGCGCCCTCCAGGTTGCTCGTCAGGAACGCCGCCACAAGCGCCCGCCGCTGCACGACCGCACGGAGCTCCTGGTCACGCACCTGCAACCCAGTCAGTAGCTGCGACAATCGCTCGGCACCACCACACGACTCCGCTAGGCGCTTCCGCTCGTCGCGCAGGTCGTCCTGCCCGGGCTCCACGGTCCGAATGCGCCGTGCCTCTCGCACGATCAGCTCCTCACCGATCAACTCCCGAAGCGCGTCTCGGAGCGCTTCCTGGGTCAGGGGGCCCAGTGGGTCCTTGCTTGCCCGAGCCAGATTGATGCGCGCCTTGAGCTCCACATCGCTGCGGAGGATGACGCCCACATCCGGCCCCGGTGCCTTCCCGCCGACCAGCGCCGCGACTCCCTCCACACGCGCCGCCGGCAGTTGCGCAAAGGCTGGAATGGCAGCAAGAGCCCCGAGCAGACCCAAGAGCCAGGCGAAAAGCGAGCCACCGCGTTCCATGCTCATGAGCCCCGGCGCGGATCGCCCGCGCGAGCCACCGGTTGCACACTCACACAGCAACCCCGCAGTGCGCTACTCGCCGGTCTCCAGATCGCCATCGCCATCGTCCTGGTCATCCTCCGAAGGCGCATGGTCGGAACCCTTGGCCCGGGTGCGCGGGGTGGGCCGTCGGTCGCGCAGGAACTCGAGGAACTCGGACGCCATGTCCAGTTCCCGTACCGGTAGCAGGTCGACGATCTCGTGACAGTGCTGGCGCGTGGTTTCCGCCACCGCCGCCCGCGACCGCTGCCCCCCACGGGAGCGCTCCTCTTGCTGCGCGGCGGCCTGTACCTGCTCTACCGTGGGCACCTCCCACTTCTCTCGCTCCACAGGCTCTATCCCGTGGGCGGAGAGCCAGGCTTCCATGGCGGTCCGCAGGCGCTCTGAGCGAAAGGCAAACCAGCGCTCTCGATCCACTGGAAAGGACATCAGTACATCCTTGAACCGCCTAAACGCGCCCTTGCCATCGATCGCGCGAGCCAAGCGATCGCGAAAATCGCCATCCTCGACCGTCGCGATGTAGCGCTCCATCCACCGGTACTGCTCGCGCGACGACACGGGGTCGACACGCAAGTAGTCCGGGTCCGCGTTGACACGAGCGTGCATCGCGGGATCGGCTACGCCGTCGACAATCCGCGTCACGTCGCCCGACTTGACATGCAGGTAGCTATGTACCTCGGGGGCGTTGTTCTCGAATGCGTCTTCGAGCGCTTCCCAGGCCACAGGAGTTTTGAACTTCACAATTGCCTCTCGCCTCACCATCTCAACCGACCTGACTACGAGCACGGGAAACCGCGTTGCGCCACCGGGCAAGGTGGTCGGCGCGCGCTTGTTCATCCATGCTTGGCTCGAACCGTCGCTGAATACGATGCACGCGGGCAACCGATTCCAGGTCGGCAAAGACGCCGACTGCCAAGCCCGCCAAGTATGCAGCGCCCAGGGCCGTCGTCTCCACCGACTCGGGACGATCGATCGCCACGCCCAGGACATCCGCCTGGAACTGCATGAGCAGATCGTTGAGGGAGGCCCCTCCGTCCACGCGCAAGCGGCGTGCCTTGCCCCCGACATCCTCGGCCATAGCGCTGGCAAGGTCGGCGATTTGGAAGGCGATGCCTTCCAAGGTGGCGCGCGCCAAGTGGGCCGCGCTGCTCCCGCGGGTAAGCCCCGTGATCGTTCCGCGCGCGTCCGGATCCCAGTACGGCGCCCCCAACCCCGTCAGGGCGGGCACAAAAGCCACACCGTCACTCGACTCGACCTGGCCTGCAAGTGCTTCGACCTCCGGTGCCGTCTTGATGATGCCGAGCTGATCGCGCAACCACTGCACGGCACTGCCGGCAACGAAGGCACTACCCTCCATCGCGTAGGTGGTCTGGTCCCCGATCCGCCACGCGACCGTCGTTAGTAGACCATTGCTTGAGCGCTTCCGCTCGCTGCCGGTGTTCATCAATAGAAATGCGCCGGTTCCATAGGTGCACTTGGCGTCCCCGCTCGCGAAGCACGTCTGTCCAAACAGGGCAGCCTGCTGATCGCCCGCGATGCCCGCGATAGGAATCCCATCGGGCAGACCTGGCACTCCCCTGGTGTGTCCGTATACCTCGGAACACCCACGCACCTCCGGCAGCATCGCGAGGGGCACACCGAGATGCCCGAGCAATGTTTCGTCCCACGTGCCGCGCTCCAGGTCGAACAGGAGGGTACGGGACGCGTTGGTCGCGTCCGTGATGTGCAAGGCCCCCCCCGTGAGCCTGTAGACGAGGTAGCTGTCGATCGTCCCAAACGCCAGCTCGCCCGCCTCAGCCCGGGTGCGGGCGCCCGTCACGTTGTTGAGCAACCACTCCAACTTGGTGCCGCTGAAGTACGGATCGAGAACCAATCCCGTGCGCTCGCGAAACAGCTCCTCTAGCCCCTGGTCGCGCAATTCAGCGCACCGATCGCTGGTACGCCGGTCTTGCCAAACGATAGCGTTGTGGATCGGTGTGCCCTGCGCCCGGTCCCACACAACCGTGGTTTCACGCTGATTTGTAATCCCGATCGCTTTGCAGTCTTCGATCGAAACACCCGACGCGCTCAGCGCGTCTGATAGGGCACCCAGTACGCTCTCCCAAATTTCCCCAACGTCGTGCTCGACGAGCCCAGGACGCGGAAAATGCTGAGGGAATTCACGGGACCCGCGCCCTAGCACCCGCGCCGTGTCGGACAAGACCACCACGGTCGATCCGGTCGTCCCCTGATCGATGGCAAGAATGAAGCTAGGCATGCTAGCAACATCCTATCAGGGATCGCACAAGGATGCGGGCTTTGTCCGACGTAGCTCGTAGGGTCCCCCAACCGGAGCAAAGCGGCGCAACCCGCGGAACGGGGACGAGGGGGTGTACATAGGGCGGCTTCGCCGCGATGGGGGAAAGGGCACGTGCCCTTTCCTGGACGGACAGACACGAACTAGTCGACCTCTGCCATGAGCTCACGAAACCCGACATAGGCCGGGCCGAGCGCCTCACGAATGGCCGACCGCAGAAGGGTCAGGTCGTCCTCGTCGCACCCGAGGGCTTCGGCCTCATCCAGACAAGCCATGGCTGCCACGCAGCGGCCTCGCTTGAGGTAGCAAGTGGCGAGCATCTGCATGAGCTCCGGCGCCTCACCCCCCAGCGCCAACGCTCGCCGCAGCAACCCGATCGCCTCCCCGTAGCGGCCGGTCTCGACGCGGCTGCGGCCCAGCACCCCAAAAAGGGGTCCCGACTCAGACAGCTCCTGACCGAACTGGATCCCGAGGCGCAGCACGTCCTCCGCCCACTCGCTCTGACCCTTGCAAAGGTACGCTTCGCCCAGCACGCACAGCGCGCGCATCAACTTGCCGCGCTCGGAGGCACCCAGGGCCTGGCCCTGGGCAGTTCGTAGAAACATCGACAGCGGTCCCGGCCAAGCGCCGAGCAGGGAGACCGTCTGGTCGTAATCACCACGCCGGTTGGCGTCCTCGGCCAGCGGGATCTTCTTGAAGTCGATCGAAAACGGTGCAGCGGGCCGGGCCCGCGCGACTTCAGAGCGAATGGCATTGTTTAGGATCTCGCGCAGGCTCTCGACCGACAACTGCTCGCGGGTGCCCCCCAGCTCCACGGTGATGCTGGGCTCGTCATCGCCACCATGGTGCAACTCCAGCAGGCTGATCCCGAACACGGGCGCCAACAACAGGAACCGCTGGCCGATGTGAGCGCGGACGGTGTCCAGGTCGGGCTCATCCCCTAGCTCGGCCGTCGGTGCCGGCGCATTGACAAGCACCGCCCCAAGCTGTTCGCGAAACTCGGACAGGCTCAGTTGTTGCGGCTCGCCGTCGCCGACGACGAAGTCCACAGTGGAACGGTCGGGCGACTGGGGGTCGAACGCGATTGCGGTGATGCGTTCGTTCGCGATGAAGGAGAACGCCACAAACCGCGTACCGATCGCCTCGCACAGCTGGTCAAACTCGACGATTCCCTGCCCGAGCTGCTCAAGCCATCCGTCCGCGCGCACCTCAGACAGATCGATCGCATGTCTTTCGCTACTGGCCAACGTCGCTTAACTATAGAGCAAATCAAATGGATCAACAGCGAGGAAAAGCGCCGACCGACAACCCGACGGGAACCGGCCGCCAACCAGTACCCCTCCCATACCCCTGGCGCGCATCGCTTCCACGACTACAGGCCTATGGGAGCGGGCATTTTCCCGGGGGGAGATTCCTGCTGGGACTTGGCCCGGTACCAATCGATGGTGCGACGAAGACCCACATCGAGGTCGACCTGGGCGCGAAACCCCAGGCGCTCCTCGGCTTTCTTCACATCGGGCACGCGTAGTTCCACGTCTGCGAAATCCCACCGCACGAAGCGCAGCTCCGAGCAGCTTTCGGCGGCGGCCACGACCATCTTCGCCAAATGGTAGATGGTCACGGTGCTGCGGGGGTTTCCGATGTTGAAAGCCTCACCGATGGCGGCCGTGCGCTCCAAACAGATCTCGATCGCATCGACGATGTCGTCGATGTAGCACCAGGAGCGGATCTGATCGCCATCGTTGTGAATCGTGATCGGATCGCCCGCCAACGCCCGCGTCACGAACGCGTGGATCGCGCCGAGCCCCACCTGCCCCGGGCCGTAGATGTTGAAGGGCCGGATCGAAACAGTCGGCAACTCGTACTGCTTCCAGTAGTTGTGGGCCAGGTGCTCGGTGGCCAGCTTGGACACCGCGTAGGTCCAGCGGGCTTCCCCCACCGCGCCGAGACTGGTGACATCCGCCTCCTGAACCCGGAACGCATAGCGCCCGAAGACCTCGCTGGTAGAAAAATCTATAAACCGCTTGGTAGCGGCGTTGGCACGCGCCGCCCTCAGCGCGTTCAGGGTGCCCTCGAGCGACACTTCCATGGTTGCCACGGGTTCCTGGGTAACCGCATCTACCCCTGCGATCGAGGCCATGTGAACCACGTAGTCTGCTCCCTGGGTGACCTCGTGGACGGCGGCCGCATCGCGAATATCACCAACCACAAGTTCCAGGTTGGGGTGGTCGGACAGCTCCGACTCTCCCAGGGCATTGCGGCGCAGGTTGTCGAAGATCCGAATGCGGTTGTGTTCGATCATCCGGCGGCAAAGCGCGGTGCCGATGAAGCCCGCCCCACCGGTAATGAGGACGGTCGAATCGCGAATCATAGACTTGGCTGGACCCTTCCGTGGAATCCCCCCGGTCCCTTCCATGTCCCGGCGAGGCGTTCTGACCCCGTAGCAGCGTAACAGCTCGTGGGGTGGCTCTCTTGGCAAAGCGACCGTGATAGCCTGCCCGTCGACGAGCCCCAAAAAGTATAAGCGGCCCGTCGCCCAAACCAAAACGGATATCGCCAGCTAACGCGGGTCACACCGTCTGGCGACTCGCCGCAAAACACGGCCGGGTCGACACGGGTGGTGAGGTCGACCAGGGTCGACAAAGGTAGGAGGGACCGGTGGGAATCGTGGATCGAATCGGGCGCGTCGTACGCGCCAACCTCAATACCTTGCTCGACGGCACAGAAGACCCGGACAAGGTGATCGCACAGACCCTGCGCGAGATGGAGGCGGGCATCAGGACGGCGCGGCAGGACCTGGTAAGGACACTGGGGACAGGGAAGCGCCTTGATGAGGAAGCCGCGACACACCAGGCGGAGGTCGACCGCTGGCAAGAACGCGCGCGTTTGGCGCTGCGTGCCGGTGACGAAGACCTGGCTCGCCAGGCGCTTGCCCAAAAGCTGGCTGAGGCCAAGGTGGTGGCCGACAAGCAAGCTTCCGCGGCCCAACACCGCGGCGCGGCGGCAGAGCTCGAACGGGCCATCGAGACGCTCGAAGCCCGCAGGCAAGAGCTGGATGCCAACAAGGGCGTACTCGCGGGCCAGGTGCGGGCCGCGCGTGCAGGCGGCGCACCGCCGGGCGCTGCAAAAGCCACCGCGAAGGTTGGCGAGCTCGACCGCATGACGTCTCGAATCGACGCCATGGAAGCGGAGATCGAAGCGTCAGGGGTCCTTTCGGATCCAAAAAAGGCGGAGCTCGAGGCGCGCTTCGCAGCCCTGGAAGCCAACCAACAGGACGGAGCAGTAGAGGATCAGCTCGCAGCGCTCAAACGCCGCCTCGACGAGGGCTAGCTAGTTCTCATCCAGGCCCGACTGGCGCGCACTCCACGGTCACGTCGACCAGGTGCGACCCGGTCTTGAGCTGCTCGCATGCGTTGCCGACCAGTTCGATGGTGCGGTCCCCGACCAGCTTCCAACCGTTCTCATCGTTCAGCAGGAGCTTCTCGCCGTCGAGCTGAACCAGCACGTAGTCCGGCCTGTCAGGAGCCTCGTCGAGATCCAAATCACAGCGGACAATCGAACGCGTAATCTGCTGCAGCTCCTCGAGCAAGCTCGCCTCATCTTCCACCGGGCGATGCTGCAAGTCTCCGGTCGCGCCGCGCATGGCGAAACCGTCGAGTACGGCAGCAAGGTCATCGTTGCCAGGACCGCTGGTGTCGTATCCAATCACGTAGGTACGAATGTCGGCCATGGCAAGCGCCTCGATCGCGGCATTGCTCGCGTCCGCGTCCTCAGGCGTCGACATTCTGCCTTGGCCCATGGGACAGGTGGGCAGTCCGTCTGTCACCAGCAGAACGTACTGCGATCCGGGCTGGGCGTCCGCCTTGGACGCATGCCCGTTCAGCAGCTCCTCCAGCGTTTGCGACGTGGGTGTACCCCCGAGCGGAATCGTTCGATCGAGCACCCAAGCGATGGCGTCCGCGCTGTCCTTCGCAACCGGCACAACCATCAGACCGATCGTACAGCTCGCCGTGGCCCCCCCCGTTACCCGGGTTGGCAAGTCCGGTGGCTCGCTGGACCGGGAGGCAAGGCAGCCCGCAGGCTCCGAGGTTTCGAGGCACTCAGAGAACATTTCGATGTCGTCCGCCCCACCCGGTTGGTTCCTCGGGTGAGGGAACAACGTGAGCCCAAAGTTCACGATCGCCCCAAGCTCGCGGGTAATCCCCTTGACCGCCGACACCGACGGGACCCAGCGGCCTCCACCGGTCATGCTGCCAGAGCGGTCGAGCACGATCATCATCTCGGGAATCACGCGCTCGGCGGCCAGCTGCGCCACCTCGCACGCATCGCTGCCGCCAGTCGGGCCGGCCGCCGACGGTTCGGGAGCCACCATTGGCCCAGCTACCGGCTCGCGAACTGGCTGCTGGAGCGCCCTGGACCCCTGCGGAATCGGTTGGCTGCCGCCGCGACCCGCCGCCCCCACGGCCGCCCCAGGAATCGGTGCTGTGGCGGCGGCTCGCCCGGTACCTCTCGTCTCGCGGCCCTCATCGGTGCTGCAGGAAGCCCCTATCAAGGTGCAGGCCAGTGCAAAGAAGGGGTAGCTGCACCGACTCAACCCTGACCGCTTCACGTCCACCTCCACCGCAATTAACGCGCATACATGAGCGCCATCGGGCTGTAAACCCGAAGGTCTACCTTTGGCCTCTGCGGAGAAGCGCCGCCCCGCACGGCCCCGCACGCAAGCCAACGTCGGGCACTGTTTTGACCTCGTATGCCAAGAAATCAGCCAGGCATTCCGTGGGCTAGCTAGCCCTGATGGCGGTACGCCACCGGGCTCTTGCCCGTCCATCGCTTGCAGGCCCGACTGAAAGCGGAAACGTCCGCATAGCCGATCCGGTCCGCGACCTCTGCAATGCTCAGATCACTCTGCAGCAGTAGGCGCATCGCCGTGGCCCGCCGCACACGGTCCATCAGGGTCGTGTAGCTTTCGCCCTCGCGCCTCAGCTGGCGCTTGAGCGTCGAACAGCTGGCGCCCAGCCGGCGCGCGACGTCGGGCAGTGCGATCAACCTCCCCCCCTCGATGGCTTCTACGACCAAGCGCTCGACGCGCTGGGTGGTCTGACCGTCGACGCGACGACGCTCTTCGGTCAGCTGTCGGTCCAAGAGCGCCCAGGCGCGCCCGTTGGCCCGCTGCATCGGCCTGTCCAGCCACTCTGGCTCAAGTATCAGCCCCGTTGCCGGCGCATTGAACACGATGCCGTCTCCAAAGAATGCACGGTACGCGCGATCGTCATCCGGCCTCGGGTGCGAGAACCAGACCTCAGGAACCGAGTGGACCGTCGGCGGTATGCCAACCACGCGCCGGCTGGCCAAGGTCAGCATCCCGATCACAAAGTCGGCCCAGCAACGGGGCGGGTCCGGCGGCAGGTACCGCAACAAGTACTTGCTCGGGAGCTCCTCGAGCCGAAGCACGTTCGCCTTCGAAAGCAGCACCTGGTGCTGCGTCAGCGCATCGATGGCAGCACGCAGGTTCTGGCCGCTGGCCGCAAGGTACTCCAACATATGGAACTGGGCAGCGTCGTAGCGGCGGGCCGCTTCCAGCCCGAGGGCCGCCGTAGCAGTACGCGTGGAGACGGCCGTGAGAAAGCGCTTGACGTGCTCGAAGTCTACCCGGCCGTCAGGGTCATCATAGATGTGGTGCGGAATCTGGGCTTCCTCGAGAATGGGCGCGACGAGATGCCCCTCGTCAGCCAGGGTCGCCCCAAACGGATGCAGCAGGCGGACGCTCAGCACCATTCCAGACCTCCATCCACGCGCGCCGGAGGTGTTGGCTGGCAAACCGCGGGAACAGCGCACCGTCTCCCGATACAAAGAGCCATGGGCGCCCAGAACCGACGTCGCCCCGTCTCCACCTCCAACATACGACACGGTGCCACGAACTCACTGCCTGGTGCCACCCGATGGCTCATCGGGGTACATGATTGGCGCCTCAGACCGGCTCACCCACCGATCAATCGGGACCCTCTAGCTGAAATGATCCGGGCTGGTGGGCGGATCCTTCATGACCTCGGCGCGGGTCGCGCAGGGTTTCGGCTTCACAGGACCTTCGACGACCGACGGGAATACTGCCGTGTTTCCTAGCCCGCATCCATCACCAAGGCACGTCCTGTGGAGTCGAAGGACAAGTGAGGCGGCGCCGAGGTCATGAATGATCCGCACCGGGAGTTTTTCAGGTTGCCGGCTGACAGAATCCGCAAAGACCGCCTGTCCCCGCCGACCCCTGCCTAGGAGCACAGCATAAAGGAATAGGTTGCACCCGATCGGGCCGGTAGGACTCGGGTGTTTCCCCTGTGCTATGCTTGTCCGCCCGGATGCCTCCCCGCGTGTCCACGATCCCCGTCGCGGCGAACGGCGGCGAGAGCCCCCGCGCTGTCCTGTGGCAGTGCTGCGGCTTTGCCGCATCGGCCCCTAGTTCCTTCACGCAGGAGTTCCTGCGGGCGATCGCGACCGGCGTCGAGATCGCCGGAGGGGAACTGCTCATGTGTATCGGAAGCACAGTCGTGTGCACCTTCGATGCCGTTGATTGCGATGTCGCCATCGATCTGTTCCTGCGGACGCGCCAAGAGGTGGCAGACAAGGGTCAGCCAGTACAACTGCGCGCCGGGCTGGCCGTGGGGGATGTGAGCCCCGCCGCCGGACGTGGGAGCCAGGCGGTGACCTTCTATGGGTCGGCCATCGACGCGGCGCAACAGCTCGCCAACGCGGCGCAGCGAACCGAGCTGCTGGTGAACGACGACGCCCGCGAGCGTGCGAGCGACACCTTTCTGTTTACCGAAGAACACGGCAACCGCCACGTGCGCTGTCACCCGCTTGACCTGGCCCATCCTCGCAAACGCGAATGCCGAACCGCCGCGAGCAGACTGCAGGCTGCATCGCTAGCCGATCTGCGCACCGCCACGTTCTCAGCGTTGCGACGGGCGTGCACGGACCCCAACACGACGCACGTCATTCTGCGCACCGAGCAGGCCCACGACCCGGTCGACTGGCTCGACCGATTGGCAAGGGAACTGCAGCCGCCTCTCCGGCTCGACCTGCACAAGCAAGCGGGCGCCATGCAACCCCTGGGGAGCCTGCAGGCAGCCCTCGCGCGCAAGCTCCGAGGCGGGGGTGGCGATGTCCTCGGCGCACAGCTGGCAGCCTCTGAGCGGGACATTCTGATGGCCATCGCGAACGCCAAGGCGGTCACCCGCAACGACGCCGTGAGCGCGCTGACAGCACTATTCGGGGCTGCCGATGGGCGGCCATGGGTGGTCGCGGATCGCCTTCACCACGTTGACCCAGCGACCCTAGGTGTGCTTGCCGAAAGCATGCCCGGTCAGGCGGGTGGTCCACTGCTACTGCTGAGCGTCTATCCCGACGCCAAAGTACCCGCCGCACTCGCCCCTGCCGGCTCGTGCGTAGAGGTGTCGATACCCGCGCCCGAAGCCGGTGAGCGCGTGCGGCTGGCCGAAGCAGCCTTGGGTCTGCCGGCGGGCGACCTGCTCGCGCGTCGTGTGGCAAGTCTGGGCGAGGCCAGCACCCTGGGGGTACTGGAAGCCTGCCGCACGCTGGTAACCTCGGGCGACCTCGTCCCCGGCAGGCACGGATTTCGCTGGCGTACGACTCCCCGAGCTGGAGCCGCAGGTGTGCCGGTGGACGCGCTCCTGGCCGAGCAACTGTCGGGCCTCTCGCCGGAGGGCTACCGGACACTGGAAGTCCTGTGCCTCTCGCCATCCTCGATCAAAACAGACTTCACGGCCGCGGTCGCCGCCCGCGATGGGATGTCTGCCGAGACGCTGGCGGCAGCCCTGGGAGAACTCTCGCGCGAGGGACTGATAGACGGCGGTGCGTGCCTCCACGCACGCGAGAGGGCCATCACGAGCGCGGTTCGTAGCACAATGCCTCCCTCTCGCTCGGCGGAGCTCCATCGCTTCATCGCGGACGCGTGGTCCGAGCTGCACGAGACGACCGCGGGTCACCGCTTCGATTGTGCCCTGGTGGCCCATCACCGAGCCGAGGGGGGTCAGCCAGAGCCGGCGGCTGCGGCCTTGCTGGACGCTGCCGAGGCGGCGGTGGCCTGTGGGTTTCAGCGTATGGGCATGCGCCTTTCAGCCCTGGCTGTGCAGCAGAGCGAGGCGCCCGAGATCCGCGCCCGTACCCAGGCGCTGGTACGCGGTGTCGAAGTCCGTGGCGTAGAGGTCTGCAACGCGGCTGCCAGCGAAAACACTGCTGCAGGCTCGGCCGAGCATGCACGGCCCACCGGTTCCCCCAGGCCCGCCAGCGCACCGGCAGATGTGGCAACGCAGGCGGTCCGGGCGGCCCGCCGCGCGATCGTGGAGCGGGATTGCGACGCCGCCGAGCGCCTGCTGGATACAGCGGTAGCTGCCGGCTGGGACCCGGTCGCCGCTGAGCGCTTGCGCGCCGTGGCACAGATGGCCCGTGAGGATTTGGAGCTCGCGACCCAGACCATCCAGCGCTCCCACGCTCACGCGCGCGGCCCAGGGGCCCGCGCGCGTGAGGCAGTCGCCTGGAGCATGCTGCAACTGCAAAGCGGAGAGGTGCTGGCGGCCGTGCGGTCGGCCATGGCAGCCCTGTCGATCTGCCGTCGCCAACGCGACGAGCGGGGAGAAGCCGCGGCCCTGTGCATGCTCTCGGCCTGCTACCGCGCACTGGGTGATCCTGCACGTGCCGCACGACTCGGGCACACGGCTGCACCGAGCATGTGAAGCCGCAGGCATTTCTGGTAAGAGGGCCCAAACACGACCGGACACGCGCCTGGACGCTCGCGTGGGCTCCGCACATGCGGCCGGTTGGACCAGATACTTCGGGAAGGCGATCGATGGCAGCCAAGACCAATGCAGGCAACTACTTTGAAGACTTTGACAAGGGCGCGACGCTTGTGCACGCGGTGCCGCGGACGATCACCGAGGGCGACTGCGCCCTGTACGTGGCCTTGACCGGCGATCGCTATCCGCTGCACTGCTCGGCCGAGTTTGCGCGCTCGCTTGGCTACCGCCGCGAAACCGTCAACGACATGCTCGTGTTCCACATGGTTTTTGGCAAGACGGTCAACGACGTATCCCTGAACGCGGTGGCCAACCTGGGCTACGCGGGTGTTCGGTTTCTGTCTCCGGTGTACCCCGGCGACACAGTTCGCTCGACCTCCGAGGTCATCGGCAAGAAGGAAAACAAGAGCGGCAAGAACGGGGTCGTTTGGGTAAAGACAACAGGCAAGAATCAGCACGACGGCACCGTGCTGGAATACTTCCGGTGGGTGATGGTCAACAAGCGGGACCCGAACACCCCGACGGGCGCCGCTGACAAGCCCGACCTGCCGACCGAACTGCAACCGAGCGAACTGCCGGTTCCCGCGGGCCTTGATCTGGCCGCGTATCAGACGTGGGCAAGCGGTGGCAGCGCCTTCTTCGAGGACTACGAAAAGGGCGAGCGCATCGACCACGTGGACGGGATGACGATCGAGGAAGCGGAGCACATGATCGCCACGCGGCTGTATCAGAACACCGCGAAGGTGCACTTCGACAACTTTGCTGCCAAGGACACGCGCTTCGGGAAGCGCCTGATGTACGGCGGCCACGTGATTAGCATCGCGCGCAGCCTGTCGTTCAATGGCCTTGAAAACGCGCTGGGCATCCTCGCCTGGAACGGCGGAACCCACGCCAACCCAACCTTCGCAGGCGACACGCTGTACGCCTACAGCGAGATCCTGGACAAGGCCGAGCTTGACAGCCACGACGATTGCGGCGCACTGCGGGTTCGCCTGTGCGCCGCCAAGAACGTCGACATGGCCAAGGACGGCATGCCCCACAAGATCGAGCGGGACGGCAAACAGGTCTACGACCCGAACGTGGTCCTGGACCTGGACTACTGGCTACTCATGCCGAAGAAGCGCTAGCCCAACAAGGCACGTGACCC
>JAPPOR010001090.1 GCA_028817905.1 Myxococcales bacterium | reverse complement strand
GCCCCCAAGGCCCCGTCGCCAGCCGCAACCCGCGACGCACCCGTCGACGACCAGATGTCGCTGATCGAGCTCCTCGAGCTGGAACTGGAATTCAGTACGGCCACGCGCATGGTGAAGCAGAGCGCCCTGCGGGCGCCCTCCATCGTGCATGTCATCGCACGCGAGCAGATCGATCGCTACGGGTACCGAAGTGTCCAGGAGGCTCTGTCCTACGCGCCCGGGCTCTTCGTGGTGGATGACCTGGTGACGGGCAATCTCGGGGTGCGCGGCATCTATGCGGGACCCGACTCCTGGAGCCGCACCTTCAAGTTCATGATCAACGGCAACCCGGTGCAGTACCAGTCAACGGGCGGAGCGCTGTTCGGCCCTGAGTTCGTCCCCATCGACGCGGTCGAGCGCATTGAGGTCGTGCGCGGCCCCGCTTCGGCGGTATACGGCGCCAATGCCTTCCTCGGAGTCATCAACGTCATCACACGCGCTCCAGATAGCCAGCTGGGAGCCCTCGTAAGCGGAGAGCTTGGTGCGATCCGTGACAATCCGAGCGTTGGACTGGGCCTATCGATTTGGGGACGCACACCGGGGGCAGGCCGGCTTTGGGGAATGGCGGCTGCCCAGTTGCAGCGCCTCGATCGGTCCGGGCTGGCGGTGCCGGACACGTCTCCGCGTTCCGACGCATTCACGGGCCAACGGAGTCAAGGCGACACAGCCCTGCCAGCGTCCGCCCTGGCCCGCATCGGCTTCGACGGTGGAACGTTTGGAAACCTGGTACTTCAAATGGTGTACCAGCAGCTGGACGCTCGGGCCGCGTTCCACAACGGCGTCGCACTTCAGGAAGACAACCGCCTTGCCAAGGACAACTTGGCCACTCGGCTGGACTACCGGCTGGGGCTTCTAGGCGAGCATGCCGCGCCACATGCCCTGGATGTACACGCGTGGGCAGGTGTGATCGCTGGTCGCGCGCTCGACCGCGAGCGCTTCGTGACCCCGCAGGGACAGCTGCATCGCGACCGAGCCAATCTTACCCTGGAAGGGGGCGTGGAAGTCGCTTACGTCCACGAGGACGCGTCGCTGGTCGTGGGTTCAGACTACCAGGCGACCCACGATGACGGCAGCTCACTCTACAGCATCTCGAACTCCGGAGCTCGCACCCTTCGCACCCGGAGAAGTGAGCTGAGTTTCCGCAATCACGGTGCCTTCGCCCAGCTGGTGCTGCGCCCGCTCGCCGCCTGGAGCGTTACGGGCGGAGTGCGCTTTGACCACAACACACGCTGGGGCGATCAGTGGACCTACCGCGCGGCGTCGGTGGTCGAGGCCACCCGCTGGCTGAGCGTCAAGCTGCTGCACGGAACGTCCTTTGTGCCGCCTGCACCTTCGGAGCTGGATGCCGTGCCGCTCCGCATGGACGGGGGTATCGTGGGTAACCCTGACCTGAACAGCCAGCGCGCCAGGACCTATGAGCTGGCGGCCTTGCTGCGGCCCTTGAACGTCCTTCGGCTCGACCTCACGGCCTTCCTGACCGATGTGACCGACAGGGTCGAGACCGTCCCGGTGGGACTGCTGTTCGAGCCGCGAAATCAGACCAAGAGCCAAACCGTGGGCGTCGAGCTCGACGCCTCCCTGCGGGCCGGTGATCTGACACTGCAAGCAGACCTGGCCCTGCAGCGAACCGTCTTGCAGGAGCCGGAACTGCCGGGCTACCGCTGGGAAGTCGCATACGTTTCGGATGCACCCCTGGGCGGCTATCCGCCCAATTTCCCTGCTGTGATCGCCCACCAAAAGCTCGCGTACGCGCTGCGCCCATGGAGCTTGGAAATCGCGCTGCTGGGAACCACGGTCGGCTCGCGGAAGGCGACCGTCGACAACATTGTGGAAAACGGCAGCTCCTATCGGCTCCCGGCACAGCAGCTACTCGGCGTGCATGTGCGCACGCTGGACTGGGTATGGCTCACGGATCGCGAAACGGTGCTTTCCCTGCATGGCGAGAACTTGCTCAACTCCCGGTACGCGCATGGCGGCACCGGTGGCATCGACCTACCCACGCCGGGCAGAGTCCTGTTCCTGCGGGTGTCCCAAGAGCTCTAGCCCGGGCTAGGATCCTACCTATGGGTTGGAGCTAGTCAGCCTTCACCTGCTTGCCATTTGCAAGGCGGAACATGGCTGCCGCCCTTTCCACATCGCCCCGATCGTCGAACTCGATGACGCCCGACGCGCCCTCGTAGTCGATGTCCTCTCCTTCAGCAAGCAGCCTTAGGGCGCGGTCGAACTGGCCGGCATGCACGACCTTTCCGGGGGCGTTGGCCACGTCCGAAATCGCCTCGGCGGCCTCTCGGCCGCGCCACGCCTCGGCCTTCTGGATCGCCAATGCGACCACGATCACGGCATCGTAGGCCTGCCTGGCCAGTCGATCGGGGACCTTGCCGTCATAGGTTTGCTCGAAGACAGAAGTGAAGTTGTCCACTCCGTCCCCCATGTCGGGGACCGGCGCGGGAAACCTGAGCGAGCCCGTCACCTCCTCGGACACGAACAACGCCACGTCACCATTGACCATGGGCGCCGAGACGTACGGGGTTCGCTCGTAGCCCGCCTCCAGGGCCGCCTGCAGAAAGCCAAGGCCATCCGTGGGGTAGCAGGAAAACAGGATCGCTTCCGCCTCCTCCTTCAATAGCGCTTCGACGCCCGCCTCGAAGTCATAGCCAGCGGCGAAGTCCTCGCCTTCGTCGTATGCGAAGACCGTGGTTCGGCACGGGCGAGAACCGCATGTCGATGCCTCGAAGCGCTTCTGGAAGCCCGAGGAGAGCGAAGCCGTGTAGAAGTTGCTGCTCTCCCGCAACCCAACG
>JAPPOR010000392.1 GCA_028817905.1 Myxococcales bacterium | reverse complement strand
CCCGAATGTGGGCCCACACGGCGGCCGCCTCCTCGGTGTTGGCGGTGTCTTCCAGTAGCGTTCGCCAGGCCTGGCGCGCGCTGACCAGGCCGTCTTCGGTGGAGGTGTTGAGGGCACTCAGTCGCTCGATCAGCTCGTCGCCCCGGCGTGCTGAGGTCGTGGGCGGAATGCCCACTTCGCGCCGCTGTAACCCGCGGACCCGCCTGAGGGCGGCAAGCGCCGCCCGCGAAGGGACGAACAGGTACAGGCCCCAACGCAGCGACACGAACATCTTGTTGGGCGGCGCTAGCGTCACTTCTTGGCCGCCATGCTTGTGCCAATAGGGGATCGGGCTGCTGGGACCCTGGCCGGCCAAGAGGTCCTTTTGCCCGCTGAAGACATCGGTGCTGTTGCCTCCGTTGATCCAGCGCTGGATGACTTCGAACTGGTCGGCGATGCTGGCCTGGTAGGCCATGAACATCATCCCCCGCGCGTCCTGTGGTGCGTCGGCCGTGCCTGCTCCCCAGGGCACAAAGCGCGGTCCATAGGACATGCCGCGGCGCATGAGGCGAGGGATGCGGACCACGGTTTTGTCGGCCCCGACGCCGTGGGGCGTCCGCGGGTTCGTGCGGCGAATATGGGCGAACGCCGGGCAGGCAGCGTCGTTTGCGCCGGTGTAGTCGAAATCGTTGGGGAGACCGTTGGCCGTGGCCAGGGGAACACCGTCCCGTGTGCGCCCCACGATCAGTGACTCGACGTTGCTATCGAGGAGGGCGGGCAGGCGTCGCTGCGCGTCGACGTAGTGCCGGAACGCGGCGACATCCTGGGCGAGCTTCCTGACCACCAGGAAGCTTCCATTCTTGAACAGGTCCACGATCTCCCTGTCACTCGCGGCGCACGGGTCGCTCGGGTCAGTCGAGTCGGTGGGGCCGCCCAGCAGGCATTGGCAGCGGAGCGTTTCGCGGTGCGCGTTGCCGTACCCGAGGAGCAGCTCGCCCAGGGCGACCACGTCGGTCTTTGCCACGCCGTCGCGAAGGTCGAGGCCATCCAGGATCGCGTTGGGTACGGGCTGGCTCGTACGGCTCGACCCGCTTTCCGGAAAGCCGAAATGCTCCACGACGATTCCGTCTTCGCGGCGATGTACGACCAGAGGCTGCTGGTGCACCACCAGGACACCCTTCAGCGACAAGAGTTCCTGCAGCGCCTGGTCGCATCCGCGATCTTCCGAAGACCTGCCACGCAGGACCACGACTGCATCCACAGTCGATGGCTCGGTCGGCTGTCGCCTCGGGCTCTTTGGCCATGTGCTGAGATTTGCGTAGTCGGGGTCGCCGATGTCGCCGAGCAGCCCGGCGCGCGCCAACATGCCCTCGCGGAACTCCTTGGGAAACGCGTCCAAGACCTCCTCCGGCAGTCCGAGTCGGGACAGGCCGTCATAGGTCAGCGCCAGATTGTAGAATGGCCCGGGGCTGGAAGCCTTGTCCTGCGTCGTGAGCCGCTTGTCGGAGAGCTTGACGAGTTCATCCCATCCGGTACGACACTCGCACCGCAGCATGACGAGATGTCCGTGGGTGACATCATCGTAGGAAGTCAGGATCCCCCCTTGGATCTGTGCGAGGGCATGTGCGTCGAGTTGGACGGGGTCGCTTGTGCCGGCGAGCTCTTCTAGCCGCTTCTGCTCAAGTCCAGAGATCTCTCCCGTCCATTTCGCCAGGTGTGGGCTCCTGGCCGTGATGCGCGGAAGCGCATCGCGCTCGTGATAAAGGAGACACGATATCGCGTGGTCGTACAGCTCGCGCTCCGTCCGTTGGCCCGCGCGTTGGTCGGGAAATAGGCCGCGCAGATCGTAGAGTGCGGAAAGTGCCCTGCTCAGGCTCGCATCCGGGGTGCGCCCATCGGGCTCCTGCACGCGAACCTCGGAGGCGGGCGCCGGCGGTGCGAAGGCTTGAGCGAGCTGCTGCAAGTAGCTCGAGTCGTCGGTCGATAGAGCGGGATTGGCGGCATAGAAGAAGTCGACTGGTCTGTGGTACTTGCGCACCCACGCTTCGAAGCGGGTGTATCCGTCGGCACAACTGTTTCCCTCGTAACCGACGCAGTGGGAGAAGATCGCGTCGAGCAGTGGGCCCGTCTCGTCGCAGAGCAGCCGAAAGTAGCTTTCCCAGGAACGGTCGAAACTCGCCGCCACGACCAGTTCCTGTGTGTCCCTATGGACGGTCCACTGGGCGCCATAGATACTGCGCAGGCGCTCGATCGGGCCGGCCGTCTCCAGTAGTTGCTGTTCGACGCCGGCCTGGCGGATCGAAGCCAGTGCCGACAACAGGTAGCGAAGGCGCGTGGCGTAGGCCAGTGAACGCTCCGTGAGGCTGACGAGTTCGGGCTTGATGGGAATCGTCAGTAGAACCTCCGCGGCTCCGCGCAGGTGTCGGCTCGTCACCTCGATCATGGCTCCCTCCTAGCGAATGCGACGCCGAAGTCACGAATGATCCCGGACCTACTCCGTGAGGATAATGCCCGGTCCTGGCCTCGGATGTGAAGAGGGCCACATGCGCCGGGATCTTTCGCCCAACGCAGGAGGCTTTGGCCCGCAGGGCCCATCGGCGCGACCGGGCGCGGCCTTTTGGCGTGGCGGTCCGGTGTGTCAGGGGCAGTCGACGACTTCGACGTCGTACTGGATCGGCATGCTCGTACCACCGACTTCGACGCGGTAGGTCTTGCCTGCTTCCGCTGTCCAGCCCTGCGGTATGAAGCCCAGGGCGTAGGTCGAGCCGTATCCCCGATTGAGTACAGTCACGTTGACCGCCAAGTCCGCGCCGTCCGACGTCACGGTCACGGTCGCGTTGCGGAGGTCGATGCTGTCGCTCTGGACGCTCCATCCGGTCCTGTCGATGGTATAGAAGCGCCCGCCGAAGGCATCGAGCGGCACCTGTCCCGGCGGCGGCCAGGCGGCCCAGGGCTTGCCCCCGGTTCGGCGCCAGGAGGCGGGCTGATACTGGCACGAAAAGTTCCCGGCCGAGCCGAAGCCGATGCCGGAGAGCATGTTGGAGAGAATCCAGCGGCGATGCCCGAGCGTCGTCGGGTTGCCAGGATCGACCATGTATCCGTCCACGCTGGCCACGGCGGGGGCACTCGACAGGCTCGAGGATGCGGCCGTCTTGGCCGCTTCTTCCGTGTAGCACTCCCACGCTTCGGAGGGGGAATGGGAGATCCTGCCGTTCGCCCGCATGAGCAGGGCACAACCCTGGGCGAGCCGGTTGCCCTCTTCGGACATTTCCACCGGGTCCAGGCCTGCCATTGCGCGATACAGGTTGACGAGCCGCAGCGCGCTTTGTCGTGCCTCGTCGGACATATCACCGGCCTGGCATGCGGCAACGTCGCCGTTCCACATGGCCTCAGACAGGTCCGCCCGCTCCGCCTTCCAGCGTTCGCAGACGTTGCCGTCGATCGCGGGGGGCGCTGTGCCATCCATGCCCGTGGTCCCATCGCCGGCCTCTCCGCTTCCCATCATACTGCCGTCGCCATCGGTGGCCGGGCCCATCGTCCCTTGGTCCGGGGGGCCCGCGCCGTCCGACCCGGGCGTGGCCGGGTTGGCGTCGCCGCTCCCCGGCGATTCCATCCCGCCCATGCCTGCGGTCGCCATGTCCGGGTCCATGACTTCGGTCGGTCCTGCGCTCGGGCTACCGGTGGGCGTGCTGCCCGCGGCGGTCTCGCTCCCGGCGGTTCCTGCTGGGTCCGGGGTGGTCGTCGGCGCGCCGACCGGTGGAGATACCGCCGCCATGGAGCTCGTGGGCGCCGCGCTGACGGGCCCATCGGTCTGGGCCGCCGGAGCGTCAGGACCACCCGAGGCGCATGCGGACAAGACCGCCACCCCGACCGAGAGCACGACGGCTTGGCTGGATCGACGAACCGCAGCGAAATGCAGGCGTTTTCTTGAGGTCATGTCCGGCTCCTCAGTCCCGCGCAGCCCATGTCCGGGCCTGAACATGACAACCCCGCGGGGTGCTTTGATCAACGAGGATGCCGGCCGGATTCAGGCAGTTTTGTCTTCTCATCCAGGAAAGGGCACGGGCCCATTCTCCCGGCGCGGCGAAGCCGCCCTAACTAGCCCGCGAGGCCGCGGTGGCGAACAGCGCGGCGCGCCGCTGCAGGCTTCCTTCGGACCAGACGTCGCTCGCCTTGTAGAACTGGGCGTAGCTCGGTGCGCCCACGGGTAGTTGCACCCATGGTTGACGGGAGTCGGTGAAGATATGCACATCGGGGGGCATTTGCGATGGGTCGTCGAGAGTACCCACGCGCACAAAGCACAGGCTGTCGCCAATGTTGCCGTAGGCGTAGTGGCTGTACAGGGCCGTCTGACATGCGCTGCAGCGGGCGATGCGCTGTCCCTTGCCGCTGTTGCTGGGCGTGTCGACTAGCTTGACGTCGCCCGACAGGAGCTTCACCCGATCCCGTTCGATCAGGGCATTGACCGCAAACGCGCTGCCGGTTTCTCGCTGGCAAAGGGAGCAGTGGCAGCAGTGCACAACCATCGGCGCCGATTGCATCCGATAGCGAACCACGCCGCAGGCGCAGCCGCCCTCATGGGTGGAAGCCTGGGTGAGAGCCTCGGTGGAAGAAGAATCGGTCGCGTCTGTCATCGCCCTGTCCCACAGGTACCAAGCACACGGGGTGTTGTCGAATCCATCACCAAGGCACGAGGGCGCGTGATTTGGTGATGGATCCGGGTTAGAGCCGCTCGAAGGTGGCGGTGAAATGGCGCAAGGCCTCGGGCTCATGCGTGATCCGCAGCCCTCCGATCGACTCCCGCATGGTCTTGACCTCTTCGAACACCTCGACCACGTAGTCTGCGTGCGACTGCGTGTAGACGCGGCGCGGCATCGCTAGCCGGACCAAGTCCATCGCCGCCGGGACTTCGCTCCCGTCGGGCTTGCGCCCGAACATGACCGTCCCGATCTCACAGCTGCGAATCCCACCGACCTCGTAGAGCGCGCAGGCGAGGGCGTGGCCTGGATAGGACAGGGGGGGGACGTGCGGCAAGAAGGCGCGCGCGTCGACGAAGACAGCGTGGCCTCCTGGCGGTTTGACCACGGGCACCCCCATCGCATCGAGGCGTTCGACGATATAGGCGTTGGTGCGTGCGCGATACCGCAGGTAGTCCTCGTCGACGATCTCCTGCAGTCCCTGGGCGATTGCTTCCAGGTCACGCCCGGCCAGGCCCCCATAGGTTGGAAAACCCTCGGTCAGGATCAGACGCGCGCGCGCGCGTTCGTGCAGTGCGTCGTCGTTCAGGGCTAGCCACCCTCCAATATTGGCAAAGGCATCCTTCTTGGCACTCATCGTCATGCCGTCTGCCAGAGCGAACATGTCTCGCACGATGTCCGAGACCGACCTGTCCTGTTGTGCGGGTTCCCGTTCCTTGACGAACCAGGCGTTCTCCGCGAAGCGACATCCATCGATAAACAAGGGGGTGTCGTGAGCACGCGCGATCGCCGCAACTGCGCGCAGGTTCTCGAGGCTAGCGGGCTGTCCACCGCCTGCGTTGTTGGTGAGGGTCATCATCACGACCGGCACGTCGTCGCTCCGGGCGGCCATCAGGGTTTTCAGGGATGCCAGATCCATGTTGCCCTTGAAGGGATGCTCCAGTGCTGGGACCCGCGCCTCGGCGATCGGGAGGTCCACCGCCTCGGCACCGACGGCTTCGATGTTGCCTCGCGTGGTGTCGAAGTGGGTATTCGACGGGATCACATCTCCGGGCCCAGCAATCAGCGAGAACAACAGGTGCTCGGCTGCCCGACCCTGGTGCGTGGGGATGACGTGCTTGAATCCGAACTGGGTGCGGACAGCGGATTCGAAGCGATAGAAGCTCGGGGCGCCCGCGTAGCTTTCGTCCCCCCGCATGAGCGCGCTCCACTGGGCCGCGCTCATGGCGGACGTTCCCGAGTCGGTCAATAGGTCGATGAGGACATCTTCGGAGCGCAACTTGAACAGATTCAGGCCCGCCGCTTGGAGCAATTCCTCGCGCTCCGCCCGCGTAGTCATCCGGATTGGCTCGACCGTCTTGATCCGGAACGGCTCGATGATCGTTTTCATGTGACGGAGTGCGGCCGTCTACCGCGACCCCGTTTCATTCGAGGATCGCCTGGTACACCGCCGTACGGAAGTCCTCGCGCACATTGAGATGGGTGTAGGGCCGCACCTGTGTCATCAGGATTCCGATCAGTTCCGCCTCTCGGTCGATCCAGAAGCGGGTGCAGTACGCGCCTCCCCAGCCGACCGTCCCCTGGCTGGACGGAGTGGCGGCCGCGCCGCGGTCTGTGATCACCGCGTAGCCGAGTCCGAAACCGTACCCGGGTCCGGGAAGCCACAGGGGGAGGTCGCCTGTGTGGTTTTCAAACATTAGCGATACGGTCGATGGGGCGAGCAACCGGACGCCGTCGAGCTGTCCGCCGTCGAGCATCATCTGTTGAAAGCGCAGGTAGTCCCGAGTGGTCGATACGAGACCGCCGGCGCCGCGAAAGACCCGCTTGGGGCCCTTGATCCAGCGGCTGTCCTCGCTACCGGGATCCTGTAGCTGGATCTTGCCCTGCGGGTCGGGGGTGTACTGCGCGGCCAGGCGCTGCCCCTTGGTGTCGGCTAGGAAGAAGTGCGTATCCGGCATGTCGAGCGGCTCGAAAATGCGCTGCCGCATGAACTCGTCCAAGTTCTGGCCCGACAGGACCTCCACCAGGCGTCCCACCACGTCGGTGGCTGCCGAGTACTGCCACTGCGCCCCCGGCTGGTAGTTCAATGGGAGCGCCGCGAGCCGCTTGATGAGAGTCTCAAGGGTATCGTCCGGACGAACGTCGGCCACTTCCTTGTACGCTTCCACATTCCCGACGTAGTTGTTCGCCAGACCCGCGGTGTGCGTCAATAGATCGCGGACGGTGGCTTTGCGCGTGACCGGCACGAGCTTGCCGGTCTTGCCGCTGGCATCCGAGGTGGTCGAGACCTTCTGGTCGTCGAACTCGGGCAGGAACTTGCTGACCGGGTCGTCAAGCTGCAGCTTGCCCTCTTCCCACAGCATCATGAGTGCGACGGAGGTGATCGGCTTCGTCATCGAGGCGATGCGGAACAGCGTGTCCTTCTGCATGGGTCGTTGCGCCTCGGCGTCCATGAAGCCGTGCGCTTCAAAGTGAACGATCTTGCCCCGGCGAGCGACCAAGGTGATCGCGCCTGGAATCAGACGCTGGTCGACGTAGCGATCGACGACCTCACCGATGCGTTGCAGGCGCTCACTGGACATCCCGACGCTTTCTGGGCTTGCCTCAGCCAACACCGGTTGCGGCGCAGGCGGAGTCGTCGAGACGGGGGGCTCGATGTCAGGCCGGGGGGCTAGCTTCTCATCTGGCTGAGAGGTCACCGAGGCAGCTGGCGGCAGTTGCGTGCCACCGCAGGCGCAAGCCACAAGCGCGGCGAAGAGCGAAGTGTTGTGCAGACGCATGGTGAGGTTCTGTAGCGTGAATGTCAGGACTTGCCCAGCTGCATCAGCTCGATGGTGTAGCCGTCGGGGTCTTGGAACAACGCGTAGCGTAGCCCCATGGGAGTGTCCGTGGGGGGCGTCGTGATGCGGGCATCGCGGCTGCGCAGCAGTTCGACGGCTGCGTCCAGGTCGGACACCTTGAAGACCAGTCTGCTGTACCCGTCGCCCAGGTCTGGCTTGCCAGTGCTTTTGGGGTTCCACATCAGGATCACGCCGCTGCCCTTGCTTTCCGGGTACTCGAGCACACATTCCCATTCGCCGCTGGGCAGCTCGAAGCGCATGCGCTGCTGCAGTCCCAACACGTCGGTGTAGAACGCGACCGCCTTGTCCAGGTCTTGCACGTGATAGGCGGTGTACAGCACGCGCGGGCGAAAGGCGCTTAGGCTCGTGGTTTCGGTGGCTTGACTCATCGTTGTTCTCCCGGGACTGGGTGGACGTCCCATGTATGCCGCAGTGGCCTCTGGAGGGTAGCCCAAAGCATTTGCGCACCCATTGCGGACCCGGTCAATCGTTCAGTAGAATTTTGCCATGAGGTGGAATGCTGTACAGGTTTGTGTGATCGGGCTCACGCTTTCGACTGGGTGCGTGGAGGCAACTACGCCCTCCCAGGCGAAGCCGGACCTGCCATCGGGCTGCGGAAACGGGGAGCTGGCGGCCGGCAGCGAGATGTGCGACGGGCAGGCCATGGGTCGCGAGGACTGTGGCAGCGCGACCGCCGGCAACATGAAGGGCGGCTCCCTGGGTTGCCACGATAACTGCACCTTGGACATGAGCGAGTGCGAGCCCGACGGTGACGTCGCCGGCGTGTACGATGACCTGGAGGGGCCCGGGCAGACGGAGCGGAGCGAGGCCCCCTGCGGGAATGGTCGGATAGACCCGGGTGAGATGTGCGATGGAACGTTCCTGGCGGGCCAGACGTGTAGTACGGCGACCGATGGCATGATCACCCTCGGGACCCTGAGCTGCGCGGACAACTGCACCCTCGACATGAGTGCCTGCCGGCCTGAACCCGTATGCGGCAACGGCGTCGTCGAAGGCGACGAAGAGTGCGACGGGGACCTGGGCGCGCAAACATGTGCATCTGTCACGGTCGGCGCGCTTCCCTACGGCGTGCTCGGCTGCGATGCTGAGTGCAAACTGGATGTCAGCGAGTGCGCAACCACCGACGACACGTCAGGCAACGGCGGCACGGGTGGTGGCGGCACGGGCGGAGGCGGCACGGGCGGCTAGCTTAGCTAGTGGTCGTGATCGTGGGCCCTCCCGCCCAGGGCGCATTCGCCTTCGCCCTCGAAGTGCCCCTGGGTTCTGAGCTGAGCACGGACGTACGTCCACAGGTCATCCAGTGGCAACAGGTCCTCGAAGGGCGCATCGAGGTTGTAGCGCTCGTCAAGCTCAGCGAGATCGGCGGGTGAAATTGCCTCGAGCTCCTCTCGCGTCACCTCGCCGTCCAGGTTCAGGTCGCTATCGGCCAGCCATTGTGCCAGTCGCGTGATGCCGCCTTCGCTCCCCCCGGGGAAGCCGTTGAAGAAGATGTGGTCTCCGTGGAGCGTCAGGGCGACGCTGCGGGTCCCGCCTTCCGGGACGCTGACACCCTCCACGCCGTCCACCTCGCACGGTCCGTAGGTCGTTTCGGCCGGAACCAGCCATGAAAACTCGATCGATGGGTTGTCGTAGCAGGGCTCGCCCGTGTCGCGTTCTCCCGTGGGAGTGGCATCGCCGGGGTCTGCATGTGCGGGCGGCGGGCAGGACATCCCCTCGTCGGCCGACAGTCTACCCGCGATCAGATACGTCGCGTCTTGTTCGATCAACGCAGCGTGGTCCCGCTCGGAGACACTCCGGTGGCGGATCGGGTCGGCATCTCCGGCTGCCACGGTAGCGTACTCGATTTGCCATGTTTCGGCGGCCAGGTCTTCGAATTCCCATAGGGCCAGTCCCTGGCTGTTCAGGGTCGCAAGGTCCACAGCGAAGCTTTCCTCGATCTCGCGCACGATCTCCGAGTTGCGAGCGAGCGTCAGCGTGACGTGACCGATCGCGACGATGTAGCGGTCAAACTCGACCTGCCAGCCGTCCGCGATCTGCTCGACCGCGGTGCCGGCGCTCACCCCCTCGACAATGCTGTCCTCCGCATCAACCACCACTGTGACCCGTCCGTGGCCGACACCATCGTCTTGATCGCCGCAGGCCAATGCGGCCACCGTGGCGATCCACATCCAACGGATTTGCTTCCCCATAGTCTCCTTCATTCCTTCTGGGCGCTGCCGTCCCATGCGATATCGGGGCGCCCGTTGCTGACCAGACCGGAAACGACCGCGCGATGGGCCTGCGAGTCCGGGCGAATACGGATTGGGCCGTCCTGGTCGGCTGCTTCTGCTTCCTGCGTGCCTGCCAGTTCGTCGAAGTCGATTTGTGCGACGAAGCGTTCCGGGTCAAACCTCGCCCGAAGGGTTGTCACATCCGCGCCGAGACGTTGTGCATCCAGCTGGCCTGAGGCCACTGTGCGACCCGCTGTATTGGCGGCGACCGCGACCTCTGCCTCGAAGTGGACTTCGCGGCCTTCGCGGCGCGCCACGCCGGCCAGTTTGAGGGCGTGTTCGTCCAGGGCTTCGCCGGCGGTGGTTGGTTGGGGCTGTGGCTGGGCGAGCGGCCAGGTCGCGCCGAGCTCGTACATGAACGAGCGCACTTCGCCTTCTAGACCCACGCCCATCCCGGCGGTCTTCGACGCTGGGTCGAGCGTGTCGACCACCACGCTATCGAGCCACTCGGCCCGCGCTGGTTCGCACAGGTCGCCCGCCGTCGTGCTGGCGCACAGAAACAGCGGGCCGAAGGCCAGGTCCGCGCGCGACAGTTCCACGGTCCACCCGTGCCGCGCTTCGATCTCGTCGAGGGCTCGCCCCGCCACATGCACGTCGAATTGAACACGCTCCTGGCCCACATCGATGCATCCGGCCAAGCACACGGCACATGCCAGGGTGCATCGCCAGGCGTTCCTTTCGTCACTCATAGCTGCACCTCGAGGGTCACCATCACCGAGCGGGGCGCACCTGCTGCGATGTGCCGAGCGGGCAAACGGGAACCGGTTTCTTCAGGCTGCCATGCAGAAGCGAAGTTGTACTCAATGGCCGCATAGCGGCTATCTAGCAAGTTGTAGACCTCCAGAGAAAGCGACCACGGCCCCCAGCCCGCCCCCAGCGAAACATCCCACAGACCCACCGGATCGGCGAACGCGCCGTAGGGCAGCGGGCGTGCCGAGAGGAAGGACAAGCCAGTTCCTGCGCGCAGGCGGGGCGGATAGGCACCCCAGCGCCGGCTCAGGTCCCCGTGTGCTCCCAGGTCGAGCCGCGCGACGATCGGCGGCACGAAGGGCAGGTTCTGACCCTCTTCGAAAGCCGGCTGCGGCTCGGCCGCCGAGGGCGGTGGTGGTTCGAGTAGCTCCGCGTCCACGTACGTCATCGAGGCGCTCCCCACGAGCCACCTCCATGGTCGGCTTTCCGCATATAGGGCAGCTCCCAGCCGACGGCTGGCACCGATCCGTTCGAGGCGTCCTTCGCGGGCCTCGAACGCGACGTCATCACTCAGGTGGGTCCAGTAGCCGACCAGTCGCAGCTCGAGCACCTGTTCAAGCGCGATTCGAGCGCCCACGTCCGCCGAGCGCACCTTGGTGAACGGGGCGCGTTCCCCGTCTTCGAGGGTGCGCGCTTGGGGGGAACGGTATCCCTCGCCGTAGGCCGCCAGCAACGAAAGCCACGGTAGCGGCTTGATCTCTGCGCTGGTCCGCGGGCCCAGCGCCAGGCCGGCCGCCGTACGGCGATAGCCTTCGATGAAGCTGTCGCGGCGCGTGATCGGGATCAGGTTCTGCAGTCGATCGTCCACATCGTAGAAGAGCATATCGGCGCGAGCACCTGCCCGCAGTGTGACGTGGCGGGTGAGTTCCAGCTCGGCGTCGCCCCACAGGCCGATGTCGGTCGCGCGGACATCCGCGTCCACGCGCTGGTCCCAGGTCTGGTTGCGGGTCGCGTCGACCAGGTTCTGCACCTGTCCGATGCTATCGAGCCGCCCGTCCACCCCCAGCTCGATCCGGCCGGACCAAGCCGTGAACGGTTCATACGGGGCCGTTCGGTAGCGCGCGCGCAGGCCGATGGACGCGGTGCGATTGGCCTGCTCGATCAGGTCGCCTCGCCCCACGACTCCCAAGAGCCGGCCGGAGCGCTGGGTAAAGCCCGTGAAGTTCTCCTGCAGGCGGAAGTCATCGTAGCCAAGCCACAGCCCCAGCGCCCCATTGTCGCCTTGCTCGCCGCGGTACTCTGCAAAGAATCCCGCGATGGCGCGCGCCGTCAGGGCGTTCTGCGCGCGGGCGCTCGCGAGGGGATAGACATCGTAGAAGTCCACCCTGCCCGCATCGATATCGTCCCGGCGCAGGACGCCGGCCGTGTCTGCGCGGGCGCCATGGAATAGGGCCAGCGTCCGCAGCCGGAAGGCGCCCACGCGCTTGTCCAACTGGGCTACGGCGCTGCCGGCGCGCGACATGCGGTTGTGGCCGAACCCATCGCTGCCACGTAGACTGGCCGCGACGAAGGTGCCCTTTGCTTCACTGGGGGGAGCCCACAGTGCGAGCGCGCGCATGGTGCCGAAGGATCCGTATCCACCCTTGAGCCGCACGCCGCGCGCCTCGACGGCCAAGTCGACATCGATCGAACCTGCCACCGAGAAATCCCCCTGGGCCGGGTCGTACACGCCTTCAGTCACCTGCAGCCCATGAACGCTCTCCGCGATCAAGAGCCCCAGGTCCGCATAGCCCTGGCCGTGGATATGGGAGGGGAGGTTGATCGGCAGGCCCCCGACGGAGATGGAAAGGTCCTGGCCGTGGTCCGCATCGAATCCACGCAGCATCAGCCGGTGAGCGACAGCGTCCCCCTCTGCACGCCCGAGGTACAGGCCCGGTGCAGTGCGCAGCACCTCCGCACCCTCCAGGCGCGGAGCCGCTTCCAGCACATCACGGCCGACTCGTACTTGGCTTGCCCCGCGCCCTTCGCTGCGCATGGCCTTCAGTTCGACCTGTGCGCTGGCACCGTATCCCGCGTCGCCGGGGTCGGTGAACGGTTCCGGTCCAAACGTGCGACCCTCCGAGGTGGTCTGTTGCAGCACCTCGCCTTCGCCGGCGTGCGAGAGATCGAACTGGGGTAGCCGAAAGTGGACCGCCACGTGCACGCTGGCGGGAACGGGTCGGTCGCCTCGCTTGGCGGGAACGAACTGCCAACGCTGCACGGCCGATAGGGCCTCGCTGTCGAAGGCGTCGCCTGCCGAATGGTCGACGTGGGCAGCCTGCACGAGACCGCGCTCGTCGAGTACGACGTGTAGGATCACGGAGGGCTGTTCGCCCTTCGCCAGCTCGCTGCTCGGATAGCGTGGTGGCGGTGAGGATAGGATACGAGGTGGACTTAGCGACGGCGCTCGCGCGGGCTCCGGCTTGCGAGGTGCCGCTTGCGGTGCGGGCGCTGCAGTCGGTGCAGGCGCCCCCGGTTCCCCCGGCGAGGCCGACTGGGCACCCGGCGGATCCGGCATGGCGCTCAGGTCACGGGCAGCTTCAGTGTCCGCACCCTCTTCGGGCCCCGGGCCGTTGTCCGCCGCCTCCGCTTCCGCATCCGTATCGTGTCCGGTGGTCCCGTCCGGAGGCGTCTTCGGTCCGTCTACGGGCTCGGGCTCGGGCTCGGGCTCGGGCTCGGGCTCGGGCTCGGGCTCGTGGACCGGCGGCGGAGCCTGGGCGCGGACTGGGGCAGGCTGTCCGCTGGCGACCAGCCCGGCAGCCAGCCCGGCGGCGAGCAGGACGGCCGCCCGCCTACCGCCCCGGGCGGTGGCCAGCGCGGACCCTTCGCCCCATCTCGCATGGTCCTTCGCTTCACTGCGATCCGAACCCCCGTGTGATCCACTGGCGAGTTGGCTAGCGATTCGGGCGAGCGCACCAGGTCGATGCCTCCGGCTTTCGCCGTGTCCGCGCAACATGGCGGTGTTCTAGATTGGACGGGGTCGCAAATGCAACCAAGTTTCATTAGCGGACGGCCGTTGGTTGCGCGCGTCACGAGGTGCAGGTAGCTTGCTGGGCCAACGTGCGCTCGATCCGTTCACCTGAGGCTGTACGAGAGCTGTTGCGCGAGCACGGCTTGCGGGCCACGTTCGCCCGCGTGGCGGTCCTACAGTGCTTGTGGGATGCGCAGGGTCCCCGCTCCCATCCCGAGGTCCACGAGGCCGTTGCGTGGGCTGGCGTCGACCGCGCGACGGTATATCGCAATCTGCTCGACTTGACTGAGGTAGGGCTGTTGCGTCGTTCCGACCTCGGCGATCACGTATGGCGCTTTGAGCCCGTCGATGCGACCCACGCGGACGGGCAGGGGCAGCACCCCCATTTTCTATGCACACATTGCGGCACGGTGACGTGCCTGCCCGGTGGCGCGATCCGTCTGCGGCCGTCGAGGGGAGCGCCCCGCGCACTGCGTCGCAAGGATCTGGAGATCCAACTTCGCGGCCTGTGCGACGCCTGCTGCTAGCGGGATTCGTCCGTACGACTGCCAAGTGTCGAGAACGCTGAGGCTTTTTAGTGATGTGAAAATCGTACGCCCAGGGTATCCGCAAGCAGAGACAAAACTGATACGGTATCGCCGTGGCGGAGCTCAGCGGAGATAGGCCGACTCCGGGACCGGCGGAGGAGCGCGAGAGTCGGGACTACAGCAGCATCCCCTTCCGCATCGCGAACTCTCGGGGCGAGCGCAAGTCATCTGTCGACGTGCGCGAGGATCTGGACAGCGTGCGTCCGGTGGCCGACCTGATGATGGCCGCGGCCCATGCCGACGCCCAGGTGACCGAGAGCGAACGCGACACCGTTCGTGGCCTGTTGTGTCAGCTGCTCGGCGTGAAGATCCTGCCGCCCGAGCTGGAGCGCCATCTGCGCGACTTCGACCCGCTGCGCTTTGATTTGCGGGCGGGAACCGATGCCTTTCGCGCCCGAGCGAAGACCGACAGTCGCCGCATGCTCGAGCTGGTTCGCAAGGTCTGCGATGCGGATCGAACGATTGATATTCGCGAGGACAACTACATGTTGGGACTCGTGCTGGCCCTCAGCATGGCGCCCGATGAGTATGCGGATCTAGTGGTGGGCGAGTCGGCAGGTATCAATGGACCGGTCAAGCGGCTCATGGATGTCCTTTTGTCCAGTGTTGCGCTCGTCGTTCTCGCCATTCCGCTTCTTCTGATTGCGCTCGCGGTCAAGCTGACCTCGCCCGGTCCGGTGTTTTTTCGTCAGCGACGCTACGGACGCGGGGCCCAGGAGATCGGCGTGCTCAAGTTTCGTTCTATGCGCGCACTCGAGGACGGCCCGCAGGTCAAGCAGGCCAGCGAGAATGATCCCCGCGTGACCAAGTTGGGCGCATTTCTGCGCCGCACTTCGCTCGATGAGCTGCCGCAGCTGATCAACGTATTACGCGGCGAGATGTCCTTGATCGGACCGCGACCTCACGCGGTCTCCCATAACCAGCACTATAGTGAGCAGATCGTGGAGTACATGCTGCGTCACAAGGTGAAGCCCGGCATCACCGGCTGGGCGCAGGTGAATGGATGGCGCGGCCCAACTGAGACGCTGCGCAAGATGGTGTACCGAGTCGAGCACGACCTGTACTACATCCAGAACTACAGCCTGTGGCTCGACCTGAAGATCCTGTGGCTGACGGTATTCGGTACCCGCGTGCGCGACAACGCGTTCTAGTCCCCTTGACGTGCGGCGCCTCCCGGCAAGAAGGACCCGAGCAAACTTGACGCAAATGTCCATGATCATCCCGGTCAAGGGGACTAGCTCGCGCTGCGCGCTCCCGGGATGAGCTGCCAGCGGGGGTGGTTTCGGGTGGCGTCTGGGGCGCATGCCTCGTTGGGCGGGGGCGGAGCCCC
>JAPPOR010001089.1 GCA_028817905.1 Myxococcales bacterium | reverse complement strand
GTCGTCAGGCGTCCATCCCGCCTCCGGTGCCCCCAGCGTCGGCCAACAGGACAGGCCGTCCGAGCCCCGCACCCCCGCCGGTTGTGCATCGTGCCCCCGATCCGGGCGACGACTTCGAGATGCTTGCGGACGACGATGTGCTCGAGTTGGACGACGACGAGCTCGAACTGATCGAATGAGGCTCGCCAAGCCGCCTTCCGGGCGATTCGAGCCACAGGGCGCTTTGCTACCCGCCGTGGGCAAGTAGGCGTTAGGCTAGGGCCCGGTGACCCATGCGAGCCCTTCCGAAACACCTGCTGCGCACCCTGGCCCGGATGCGATCCGAGCTCAAGGTGGAGAACCTCAAGGCGACGACCGCTCGCGAACTGCAGCGCGTGGCCCGCACCGCCGTTCAGCGCTTGAATTCCCGCTGGCCTGGTTGGGACCGCATCCTGAACCCGCGTCAGCGCCAGATCGTGACGGTCGTGAACCGACCCACGGGTCGCGGAATCGAGCGCGCGGTCGACCCAGCTTCCCTGTTGTCGGACCTTGGGAGCGCTGACTGGCACGTGCGGGCGCGGGCCGCCACGCGGCTTGCCCAGGTGGATTCCGGCCCTGCCGTGGAGGGTCTGATCGACACCCTGCGCGATTCCAGCGCGGAGGTGGCACTGTCTGCGGTGGACTCGCTCGCCCATCGCAGGGGAGCTCGGGTCGACGCCGCTCTGCGCGAGGTCATACGCAATCGCGAGGGTTTCTTTAGCCCTCTCACGCGCGCGGCTGCCCTTACGGTGCTGGCCCATGAGCTCGAGCCGACGGACCTCGGCCTGGTGCTCGCCGCCATTCGCGACGTGGACTCTGAGGTGAGCTTGGCGGCGATCGAGGCCCTTTCGGGCAGCGCGCCCCAGGCGGCCAGCTCCCACCTGCTCGCCTTGCTGAAGGACCAAACAGGCTACTACCTGCCACCGGTGCGGCGCGCTGCTGCCGAAGCCCTCCATCGTGGCAACAGCCTTTCCGAGACCGACCGCGGGGAGCTCCTCGAAACCGAGCCCGATGCCGCGATTCGCACGATGCTGAGCGCGCCCTGGGCTGCAGCGTAGATGTTTACGAATGGCTCCAGCTAGGGTGTGCTGACGGGGCGCAGGAACACGGTGTCGGATACGGGGCGCTCGTCGCTACCGTCTTTGGCTCCGATCACCAAGGCGATCTCGGCTCCCCGCAGGGCGGCTTGTAGGAGGTGCGAGGTGCGCGGGGTCAGGGCCTCGTCGGCCAAGTCGCGCACCTCCCTGAGGATGCGCGCCTGATCCAGGACGCCGCAGTCCTTGGCCGAGCCAGCCCTGTCACCGATCGACTTGATCGCCGCGCCAAAGCGAGCGCGTCGCTTGGCTTCGTTGCGTTCCTGCTGCCAAGACTCGTTGAGCGGGCCCGCCTTCAAGGTGACCGTGACCTGTCTGGTGTCGCGGCCGGGGGCGCCGCTGTCCGAAAAGCCTACGGGCACGGCATCTTCGACGGACCAGATTGCCGTGGGCAGCTTTTCTCCCGTCGCCACGATGTAGCTGTCGGTGATGGCGTAACCCTTGGGATCGCGACCGAGCCGCACCGTGGCCAGTGCCAGGTGGTTGTCGTCGAGCAGACGCTCCTCCCTGGGTTGCATCGGCATGCGCACATCGATGCTTCGGTCCGCCGTGAAGAACGCGCGCGTCCGCGAGGTGCTGCGCGCAGTGGCACCGGATATGATAGTTGCCTCGGCCCACACGTTTGTGCTGTCGTCCAGGAAGAGCTTGAGCTCCCAGCCTGGCTCACAATTCCCGAAGTAGATAGGGACGGACCAACCGGTAGTGGTGGGCTGTGCCGGACCGTCTTGCATGACCCCGAACGCTGGCGGCCCAGTGGTCGCGGACTGAAGGTCGGCGTGGCGGCTTGCTTGGAGACAGTCCGTCGAACTAAGCAACATGGGCGCCTCTCGTAGGGACGAGCGTGGCGTGGGCACACGATCGGAGCGATGCTACGCGTTCCTCGAGCGCGTGGCTGTGAAGGCGGTCACTCGGGCTCAGGGGGGACGGCGGATGTTGTGACCGCGTGGGCCGTCGGGTGGAGGTTGGCGAGGCATCGGCCAGCACATCATCGAGGTGGCCGGGTGGCAGGTTGGGCAGGAGTCGTTCCACCACCCAAGCCGGCCGGAGCCGCCGACCGATGGAAAATCGCCAACACAATCGCGGAGCGCCGGCCGCTGAGGTGGCGGCAGTCCTCGCAAGTCGCCCCGTGTTGAGGGACCGTCCCGCATGTGCAAGAGTGGGACTGTTCGGGTGCCGGGTGGGTGCCGCTAAGCTTTGTGACGAGGCTGGAGTAGCGCGTGGGGATGGAGATCGAGGCGGTCGCGCCGCCTGAGGGTGCGGTGTGCAGTGCGCATCCGATGCGGGTTGCGGCGGTGACCTGCAGTCGGTGCGGCGACTTTTGCTGCGAGGAGTGCATCCGCGTCGCAGGTGGCGAAGCGACCTGCCGCCCGTGCGCAGCGCGTCCCGGCGTGTCTCGGCAGATCGCCAATCCCATACCGCATCTGTGGAACCTGGTCGCCAAGCCCGATCAATTCTTTGCATCTGGCGTGCGCTTCTCCGGCTGGGTGACCCTTGGCGCGGCTTACCTGGTGGGCGTTGGCCAGGCCTTCTCACAGTACGACAAGCGGCTGTGGCGACGTGAGCTTCTGGAGGCGACGGGAACGGTGGCGGCGGGGGGCGTCACCTACGTTCCCTGGTCTACGGTCCTGTTCATCGCGTTGCTGGGGGGGATACCCTGGGCCCTCTTCTGCTACTACGTCGGTGGCCTGTGGTATGGGTTGCGCTTGCGCTGGTCGGGGGTGCGCATCGCGGACACGCGCGGTGTTCGCGAGCTCAACACCTATTCGGACCTGCCGGTCGACATTCCGTACCTGCTGATGATGGTTGCTGCCGGCTTCCTCTTTCCGACCTTCGACCAGCGTTGGGGCTTCCCGGTGGAAGTGCTCTTATTCGCGGTGCTCGGCTTGGTGGTCATCCGAGCGAGCTTCGTCGGGGCGCGCGTTCGCTACGGCTTGCGTGGCCGCTGGGGTACATTTTGGTTTCTGGGCCTCCCGGCCTTGCGCTGGCTTGTGGGCGTGGCGGCCTACTGGTGGATCGAATCCGACAGCTTCGCCGCGTGGATTGCGCAGCAAGTGGCATAGAGGCGTTGGCGGGCGCAGTTGGCGGGCGCTCGACCGGCGCATTGCGCTGCCGGCGCAAACGTGCTCGGATAGCGGGAGGTTTGGCATCGATCTACCTTCCGAGGGCCACGATGACCGGTGAGGAACATGACGACCCGTTTCTTCGACTCGACCCCGCGACGAGTGCGTTGATCGTCATCGACATGCAGGGATACTTCATCGAGCCGGGTCACGCGTTTGGCCGCTTCATGACGGGCTTGAACGAAGCCAGTGTACGGGCCTTCGGAGATCGCGTGGAGCGGCTGGTGGTGCCAAACATTCAGCGCCTACTGGGAGCCTTTCGCGCAGCCAAGGGGCATGTCTTCTACACCCAGATGGGATCGTTTCGGGCGGACCGACGCGACATGCCCGGCTGGGCGCGCCGACACAACAGGGTAGGCGAAGCGGTGGTCGGGGAGCCGCTCTTTCCGACGTTCGACGAGCCGAGCTGTCGCCTTGACACGCGGCTTGCGCCCCGCGCCGATGAGCAGGTCATTCGCAAGACCACCAGTGGCCTTTTGGCCTCGACCAGAACGGACCAGATGCTGACCGTGCTGGGGATCCGGACCGTCGTGGTATGCGGTGTACTCACCGATGTGTGCGTGGCCCAGGCAGCGCGGGAGCTGGGCGACCGAGACTTCAATGCCCTGGTGGTGGAGGATGCCTGTGCGGCGCTCGACGAGCGAGTGCACCGAGCTTCGCTCGACACGATCGCGATGACCTTCGGTCAAGTTGGGCCAACTTCTCAGGTCGAGGCGCGCTACGGCTGATCGTGGCACAGTGGATGCTACGGTGATCGCCTCGGCCGCGGAGCGCAAGGACCAGGTCTTCACCAAGGACGAAGGCGATCTCGAACCGTTGGCTGCGCGGGTCGATGTTGTCAGCGTATGATTGAGGTGGCGCGCCAGGCTTGCGAAGGGCGCCCCGGGACGATAGCGTCAGCCGTCGACTCCTCGACAGGCGGTGGAGGCACTAGCGCGTGGTCAGGAAGTACCACATCACGGGGGGAGCAGCACCGCGGCCGCCGGCCAAGCGTGTCATCTTTTGTGATGGTGGCGTGGACGAGAGCTACCGGCCTGGGGTGGACCTGGAACTGAGCCACTGGATTCCGAACCGCACGCCCGAGCGCTACAAGGCCAGCACCTCCACCGAGATTTGTCTGCGGTTCGTGTCTGAGGGTGGACCGCTGGCTGACTATGACTTGGTCGTCAACAATCACGTGGACGTGGACGGCGTTCTTTCGACGTTCGTCCTGCTGGAGCCCGAGTTGTCGCAGTTGCACGCCGATACCATTGCTGGGGCCGCGGTGATGGGCGACTTCTGGGGCTGGGCGGAGCGGCCGAGCCAAGTGCTTTGCCACGCGCTTGCACTCGAGATTGCCCAGAGCCGCAGCAGCGACCCCAACGTGATCTACGAGGCGTGCTACGCACGGACGAAGGCGGTGCTCTGCGGTGCCTGTGACGACGCGTGGCTGCCAGCTCTTGAAACGCTTCAAGCCGCCGTCGACCGCATCGAGGACGGCCAGGTCCTGCGTGCCGAACTGACCCCGCGCTTGACGCACTACGCGATTCCAGAGGAGTTGGCGCAGCGCGATCTGTCGGCTGCACTCGCGATCCCCGCGTTCAACCGACCCCTTTCCAGCACAGCGTTGCTGCCACCCCACGCCCGTGCGCGCTTCGATAGCGAGCGAGTGCAACTTGTGTCAGTCGAAAGCGCAAATGGCTGGTACTACGACCTCCACTACCCCGGCTACACATGGGCGGATACGGTGGGGTTGTGGCGGCCACCTGGCGTTCATAGCAAGGGTAGTAGCAACCAACACACCCTGAAGCATCCGCCGCTCCTAGAGGCGCTCCAGGGGCTATCCGCGAGTTCGGACGTGGGCGGAGCCTTCCTCGTGACGCGCGAACTCTCGCCCTTTGCGGCGGTTCCGGGTCGCGGTTTTCCCGTGATCGCGGCATACCTCTGCGGCAACGATCCCGCCGCCTGCGACGTGCCACCAGATCAAGTTGGCGAAAACCTCGCTCGCGTGTTCGTCGATTGACCGGCCCTCCAGGGGTGCCGGGACACGCTACCTGCGGTTGTCAACCTCCTGCGAACTAGCTTGGCTAGCTAGGGGACACCGCGAACGATGGCGACGCCAAGAGCGACCAGCAGGAGGGCCAGCAATGCATTGGCGCGGCCCATCCAGGACGCGAGACGACGCAGGCGCAGCGCCTGTGGACTGTCGGGGGCGCGCTGCATGGCTTGCGTGGCGGCCGGCCCCACAGAAAAGTCGTGGACGGCGCTCAACACGACAACTGCGGCGAAGACAGCAAGCTTCAGGCATACCGACGCGCCGAACGCGGAAGTTCGAAATGCCGGATCCATCAGGCTCTGAAGGCGCACTCCGCGCACGTAGAGGTTGAAGGTTCCGGTCGCCACCACGATCGCGAAGCACACCCACCCGACGGTTCGAAAACGGACCCCAACGTCGTGCAGGATCGAAACGCCGGTTTGACGGTTGCCCGCGCGCATCCAAGGAACGATCACCAGGATCAGAAAAAGCATCCCACCGAGCCAGGCCGTGACTGCGAGGATATGAAGCCACACGGAAGCAAGGTAGACGAGGCGCATGGCGCCAGGGTAGTCGCTTTGCGGGCTAGCCCCAATAGCGGCGGGCGACCTGGGCGACCAGCTCGAGCTTGCGCCACTGAGTATCCTCGCTGACTGGATTGCCCTTGAGCGTGGAAGCGAAGCCGCACTGGGGGGAGATCGCGAGCCGGGCCGGGTCGAGCTCTTTGGCCGCGGCGTCGAGCTCGCGCAGCAGTGCGTCCTCGGTCTCGAGCCGGGCGAGCTTGGAACTCACCACGCCCAGCACGACGACCGAATCACCAGCCGGCACGTTGCGCAAGGCGGAATACCCACCGGTGCGGGCCTTGTCTTCCCACTCGATCAGGAACGAATCGTACGGCAGTGAAAACATGCTCTGCGCGACGCGATCGAGGGGGCCCTCGGCGACGAAGCGACCCTGATTGTTGCCCCGGCAGACGTGCATGGCCTTCCGGACGTGGGCGGGCAGTCCGGAAATGACCTCTCGGTCGGCCCACAGGGCGAGCTCCAGGGTCTCGTTCCAATCGTAGCCGCGCCGGTCCATGCGGTCGCACCAGTCTGCGTCGCACAGGAATGGGTAGATGGGAAAGTCGAGCTGAACATAGCGACAACCCGCATCGACCGCATCGGCGATCAAGCGCTTTTCGATCTGCACCGCGTGCTCGACGAGCTCGCGATGCGAAGCGTAGGCGTGCCCGTTGAGTTTCTCGTTGTAGTTGTAGGGTAGGGCGAGGAAGGAGCCGGCGGGGAAGGTGATCTTGAAGCGGGCGTCGGTGAGATCTCGCATGATCTCGGCCTCGCGGGTGGCGGGGCTGTCGACCTGCTGCAGTCGATCGACAACGTACTGCATGTTCCACTCGACCACGGAGCCGTCTTTGGCCTTGAAGCGGGTCTTGGATACTTCGCTAGAGAAGCCAGTGATGCCGTCGAACAGCGAGTTGAGGAACATGTAGCGTCGAAACTCGCCGTCGGTGACCACGTCGAGGCCGATGTCGATCTGTCGCTGAACCACGCGCCGGGTGTCCGCCAGAGCGACGGCGTACAGTGCGTCTGCACCTTTGTCGCGCTCGGCGGCCTCGATCGCAACGTGCCCGGGCACATACAGCGCCTCATTGGCCGCGATCAGCTCCGGCGAGCGCTTCAGGCTCCCGACGTGCTCGGCGCGCGGCACGTCTGCGCGTGCAGTCATCGTCCCGACCCCTCTTCTGCTGGCGGTGGGGGTGGGCCCTTGTCCATATTCTCCGCGATCAATGCGCCGCGCTCGCGCTGATAGTCCTCCGGTGCAGGTGGCTTGCCGTCGCGTTTGAGCTTTCGGTAGTCGGAGCCCAACGCGACACCGAGGGACGTCTTGGTCACGGTGGCGCCAAAGCCGCGGTGGTTGTCAGGCGCGGGTCCATCGACGACGTGGTTTGACAGCCGTCCCAGGCCGTCGACCTCGACTTCGACCTCGTCGCCGGGAAACATCGGTCGCGAGTGCCAAGGGGTTCCGGTGAGGACCACATCGCCGGGTTCGAGGCTCAGGTGTCGAGTGATGTCCGCGAACAGATCGTCGATGCCGAAGACCATCTCGCTAAGGGGCGCGTTCTGCACCATTTGGCCGTTGACGTAGGTGCGCAGCGAGCTCTCGCGAATGTCGACGCCACTCACAAGCGCGGGGCCGATGGGGCAGAAGCCGTCCTGGCCTTTGACGCGCATCATCGAGCCCGCATCGGTGTCGCGGAAGTCATGCGAGCCGACGTCATTGGCGCAGCAAAAGCCCGCCAGGTGCTCCCAGACGTCTTCCGGGCGGACACGCCGCATGGGTCGGCCCACCACGGCGGCCACTTCACCTTCGTAGTTGAGAAGGCGACAGTCCATCGGGCGTACCAGCTCGCCCCGGTGCGCGTTCAGGCTCGCCACCGGCTTGATGAAGTAGGTCGGGTGACCGCCCTCTAGCTCGCGACGAAATTCGACCGCGCGCGAGCGGTAGTTGAGATGTACGCATATGATCGTGGCGGGTTGCACTGGCGGCGCGTAGATGACGCTGTCCTCGTCGACCGTGCGACCGTCGTCCAGGATCAGCCGCCCTGGGGCCTCCTCGTCCAGCCTGCAAGAAACGGCGCGACCGGCCACGATCACGCGGCGCAGTTCTCGTCGTGGTCCGGCGAGCACGTTCATGGCGCCTCCATGCGGTCTGCGACGATTGAAGGCGCGAGCAGACCCCTGTGGCCCGTACCTGCGGCATGCATAGCCAGCGCCTTGTGCGTCGTATGAGTAGCGTGTCGTAAGGTCATGGTCTCTTTAAGCTTGTGGCTGAAATGCGACGTGCACCTGCCCGGTGCCGACGGCGTTTTCGTAGTTGGAGAGCTGCTCTCCCGGGGCGCGGCAGGTGGGGCCGCCGAGCGCTCCTAGGGTGATCAGGTAGTGGGCGAAGCGCCCTTCCGGGTGGTAGCGCTCGCGGTACTCTGGATACAACTCGAGCACGCGAGCATGTTCGCCGCGCAGCCAGTGTGCAAGGATGCGGGCGTCGATGTCCCGCGCCTCGTTGCTGATCACGTGGGCAGGCTTGTAGCTGAAGTGCTCGCGGATTTCTGAGAGGGGCCAAAAAGTGTGGCTCATGCCGCCGCTGCCGAGGATGGCGATGCGCCCGCTGTCCATTTCCTCGATCGCTTGACGGAGCGCATCGCCGTAGGCCAGGTACTCATCTGCCGATGCGGTTTGGACCACGCCACACGATAGGACGCGCTCGCTGGTGCGTAGATGGTGCACCAGGTTGATCGTTGGGTAGTGCACCGGCAGGGATTCAACCGTTACGTTGATCGTATGCAGGTCCCGCTGCTTGCCTACGCGGTGCCACGCGGCCGCAAGTTCGGGTGCACCCGGATAGTCGTAGGGTACATCGCAGATCGTCCTGGGCATCTCCTCGCTGGTGTACTGCCCCCGAAAGTGGTCGGCGCCAGCGATGACGTGCTCCGTGGTGGTGAACCAGTGGGTGTCGATGATGACCAGAGTGTCGACCTTGAGCTCGGCGAGGCGCTCCCGCAGACGTCGAAAGCCGGGTTCGACGAGCGTGGTGTCGGCCCCCGTGCCACCGAGCGAGACCCGAAGCTTCTCCGGTAGCATGATCATCGGTTGGTGGGCGACCACCGCGGCCAATGCGATCTCACCCATGGCTAGCTCTCCTCCGTGAAGCTGTCGCGAGCGATGGCTACATTCTTGATGTCACAGAAGAAGTCGAAGCTGTGCTGGCCGCCCTCCCGGCCGATGCCGGAACTGCGCGCACCGCCGAAGGGGGCCGCAAGATCGCGCACGAAGAAGCAGTTGACCCATACCGTGCCCGCGACCAGGCCGGCTGCCACGCGCTCTGCACGTCCTGCACTTCCGGTGTACAGCATCGCGGCGAGTCCATACTCGGTCCCGTTGGCCAGGCGTAGCGCTTCGTCTTCCGAACCAAACGTTTGCCACGTTAGCACTGGTCCGAACACCTCGTGCTGCACGATCTCCGACTGCTGCTCGACCTTGTGTAGGATGGTCGGCTGGTAGTAGAGGCCACCTTGCTCGGCGGGCCCACCGCCGATCATGGCCTTGGCCCCCTGGGCGAGCGCGCGCTGGACGAAACCATCGACACGCTCGAGTTGGCGGGGGTGAATGAGCGGTCCGACCCGAACCCCGCGGGTCCGGGGGTCTCCGACCACGAACGGCTCGGCCGCCTTGCGCACCCGCCGCTCGAAGTCTTCGGCCACCCTGGCATCCACGATCACCCGCGTACCGGCGAGGCACACTTGACCGGCGTTCCCAAACTGCGCTGCCACGGTCTTGGCGGCCTCATCCAGGTTCGCATCGGCGAACACGATGAACGGAGACTTGCCGCCGAGCTCCAGGCTCGCGGGCGTCACCGACTCGGCGGCAGCCTTGCCCACCCGGCGGCCCGTATCGGTGGACCCGGTAAAACTGATGCGGGCGAGCCCGGTCTGCTCGATGAGCGCTTGGCCGGTGACCGACCCGGTGCCCTGCACCACGTTGAAGACGCCCCCGGGGATACCGGCCTGTTGGGCAATGTCGGCCAGCATCGAGCACGACAGGGGCGCCCATTCGGGGGGTTTCAGTACAACCGTGTTCCCTGCGGCCAAGGCCGGTCCGACTTTCCAGGTCGAGAGCATCAGCGGGGCGTTCCAGGGCGTGATCAGGGCCGCTACGCCGGCCGGCGCGTGGTGAACGTGGTTGTCGACGTGGCCCGCGATCATCACGGGGGGGGCGTCGCACGCGAACTCGGCGAAGAACCGGATGTTTTGCGCAGCGCGGTCCACCAGTCGCTTCTGGTTGGCGATCAGTAGGGATCCGTTGTCGCGTGTTTCCACGACGGACAGCTCTGCCTTGCGTGCGCTGATGCCCTGCGCGAAGCGCATCAGGACCTCTTTGCGACGCTGCGGTCCGAGAGCTGCCCAGGCGGGGAACGCCGCGGTCGCGGCGCGCACCGCGCGCTCGACCTGGGCTGCACTGGCGCTGCACATGGTGCCCAGTGAGCGGCCGTCGATCGGCGAGGTGACTTCGAACGGCTCCCCTTCCCCGGCGACGCGCTCGGCCCCGATAAAGCAATCTGTACTCACCGGGACATCTGGCCCGAAGCCTTCGCCTTCGATGGTCAGCTGTTGACTCATGAGCGACTCCTTTCGATGAATTCGGGAACGTCGTTCCATTCGCGTTCGCGCTGCGCGAGCATGTGGTTGAGGGCCAAGGTTCGTGCAGCGCTGGCCAGATAGAAACGCTCGTACAGTTCATTGCGGCCTCCGAGGGCCGACCCCACGAAATCCCAAGCCGTGCGGAACAGGGCGGCGCGTTCCTCGGCCGGCATGTCGCCTGCGCCCGGAAGGTAGCGCCGTAGGGCGTCGCCGAGACTGGTGTCGAAGGCTGCTGCCTCAGGGGTCGCGAGTAGGTTGTGGGCTCCCAGGAGCTTGACGATCTCATTCACACGCGCCATCCAGCGGGGCATCATCGAACGGATCGCACGAAACGGCCGGTCGTCGCACAGGAACAGGCCGGCGCCATAGTCGTGGGCGTCGGCCTCCGCGGCCCGCAGGGCCGCACGGGCCATGGACGCGTAGCACCAGATCTCTCCGAGCATCTGCTGGTTGTCCGGGCGAGCGCCGGCGTTCTGGGCGGCGACCATGCGGGTGGCGAGCTCGTAGGCGAACTCGAGCTTTACCGCAGCACGAATGGTCGTCTGCTGCATCACGTTGCCGGTCCAGCCGCTACGCATGATCGCATTGTAGATCTTGAGGTCGCCGTCGATGAACACGCGCTCCCAGGGGACCTCGACGTCGTCGAAGATCACGAACGCGTCCTGCTCGTCGAAGCGCGATGAGAACGGTCGGTCGACGGTGGCGCCATCGGTGCCATAGTGGTCGCGGCATAGGCAGATCAGGCCCTTGGTCTCCATCGGGATCGAGAATGCGAGCGCGTAGGCCGGGTCGGCGTTCTTGGGAAGTGGCTGGCCCGGGTAGACGAACAGCTCATCGGCGAATGGCCCCAGGGTCGCGAGCACGCGTGCGCCCCGCACCACGATGCCGTGATCGTTGCGTCCCACCACGCGCAGGGATATCTCTCCATTGATGCCCTCAACGTCGGTAAGGGCCTTGTCGACGACCGGGTGGACGATCGTATGGGTCAGCGATAGGTCCCGTTCGATTACTTCGCGCTGGAAACGCGAAAGTGCGTCGACCGCGCGCGTATCGCCGTTCATGCCGAAGATGTCCGGACGCCCGACGAAGCCCGCGAGTGTGACGTTGACGTAGTCCGGCGTGCGTCCCAGTGCACCCATCGAATAGCGCGCGAGCCGCTCGAAGGCGCGCGCGCGGCGGCGCAGGTCCTCGGGGGTTCGAGGAACGAGGTGGCTGGCATTGATCAGCGCGCCGCTCGCGTCGTCGCGCATCAGACATTCGTCCGCGTGCGCATGCTGCCAGTCGAAGTAGCCGGCCATGCCTGACCGCGATCCGGCAAGCGCGGGGTGTTCGGCTACGTCGATCCGTTCGGATCCCAGCCAGACTTCGCGTCCATCTCTTAGGTCGCTCAGGTACTGTCGACCATTGCGCGCACCGGTCATGTCTCCTCCGTCGCGGTCTCCATGTGTTGCCGCAGGTATTGCTTTCGCAGGGCCCGCTTGAGGACCTTGCCCGGTCCCGATTTTGGCAGCGGTTCGGTGCGGGCCTCGATTCGTTTGGGGACCTTGTATCCTGCAATGGCGCTGCGGCAGTGGTGCTTGAGCATCGCCTCGAGCGCCGTGTGCTCTGGGGCCCGCTCAGGTGCGACCACCACTACGGCGTGTACTGCCTCTCCCCAACGGTCGTCGGGTACGCCGAAGACGGCCGCTTCGCGCACGGCGGTATGCTGGCAGAGCACGTCTTCGACTTCGATGGAGTAGACGTTTTCACCGCCCGACACGATCATGTCCTTGAGGCGGTCGACGACGAACAGAAAACCCTCATGGGTGATTCGGCCGAGGTCGCCGGTGTGGTAGCGGCCGTCCCGCAATGCGCTTGCGGTCGCCTCTGGTTGGTTCCAGTAGCCGATGGTCACGTTTGCGCCGCGGACCGTGATCTCTCCGATCTCGCCCGGTTCGCAGGCGCTGCCGTCTGGACGCTCGACCCGTACTTCCACACCCGCAACGGGCCGGCCGCACGAGCCCAGCAGTGGCGAGCCGATCGCCGCGCCCTCGTCTCGGAAACAGGTCACGATCGAGGAAGTCTCCGTCGCGCCGTAGAACTGGGCGATCTCCGCGGGCTTGAACGTTTCGTGAGCCCGCTCGATGGCCTCATTGGAGATCGGCGAGCCCGCGTGGCCGATCATGCGCAAGCTGGAGACGTTTCGGGGCCGTGCGCACTGGGCGTCGACCATCGCCGCCACCATCGTGGGGACTGGCATCATGAGCGTGACGCCGTGTCCTTCAACGCAATCGAGACAGAGCTCCGGGTCGAAGGACGGAACCATGACGATCGTTGCACCCAGCCATATCAGCCCGAGCAATGGCGCGATGCCCGCGACGTGAAACATCGCGGGGGCTGCCAAGTACACGTCGTCTTGGACAAGCGTGCAGGCGATGGTCTTATGGAAGGCGTTCGCGACCAGGTTGCGGTGCGTGAGCATCACGCCCTTGGGTAGGCCTGTGGTACCACCGGTATAGAACAGCGCCGCCAGGTCGTTTTCGTCCAGGCGCGGGAGGCGCATGGGCGACGCCGCCTGTAGCAGTGTCTCGTACTCGTCAGGTAGCATGACCACGCGCTCGACGAGGGTCGCCAGGGCACCCGGGTCCCTGTCGCTGATAAGGATTCGTGGGCGGCAGTCGCGGACGATGGTGATGAGCTCGGGTTCGGCCAGGCGAAAGTTGAGCGGAACGACGACCATTCCGGCTGCTGGGGCCCCGCAGAAGACTTCGAGGTACGCGTGGCAGTTGGCTGCCAGCAAGGCGACACGGTCGCCCGCGTTGAGCCCGAGGCTCGACAGGCATCCAGCCAGTCGTCGACAGCGCTCGTACAGCTCGCGATACGTGAAGCGGCGCTCACCGTCGATCACGGCTGTTCGCTGTCCGTGCTGCGCCTGGGCGTGTTCTAGGGGGGCTTGTAGGGTGAGCATGGGTTCGCACCAGGACCTAGCATCATGGACCGGAGCGTTGGCGCGCTGCGATTTCTACGACAACGTTGCCGAACAGGTCAGGCTGTTGGACCCGTTCGAAGGCCTGGTGAATGCGCTCGAACGGGAAGCACGAGTCGATGGTTGGGCGCAGCCCCGCCGCTTGCATGAAGCGCAGCATCCGCAGCGTCTCTCCGCGGGTTGCCGAGGTGGAGCCGATGACCGAGATCTGACGGTAGAACAGGCGGGGCAGCTCGAGCGGGATGTCGGAGCCGGTGGTGGCGCCCGCACTGACGACCCTTCCGCCGGGCCTGACAGCGCGCAGGCTGTGCCGCCAGGTCGCAGCCCCAACCGTTTCGATGACCAGGTCGACCGGCTCGCGTAGCCGTTCCCCGACACCGACCGTTTCGTGCGCGCCCAGTTGGCGTGCCCGCTCGAGCTTCTCGGACGACCTACTGCTGACCACGACCTCGAGCCCCGCGGCCCGTGCCATCGCGGTCGCGGCCGTGGAAACACCGCCGCCGGCGCCCTGAACCAGGACGCGTTCGCCCGGTCGCGCCCGACCCCGCGTGAACAGCATGCGGTATGCGGTAGACCAGGCGACGTTGATGCAGGCCGCCTCTTCCCAGCTGAGCCATTCGGGCTTGTCGATCACGTTGCGCCGCGGGACCACGGTGTATTCGGCGAACGACCCCGGCAGCGCTTCGGAGATCAGCGACCTGCCGGGATCGATCGTCTCGTCGCCGTCGCCCGCATCCGGGTCACCGAACGCTCCGGTGACCATCACCGGCCGGTCGTCTTCGTCCCATCCGACGATGTCGCAACCGAGGATGCGTGGAAACGAGCTCGGGTCGACGCCGACCCCCCGCAGGCTCCAAAGGTCATGCATGTTGATGGTGGTGGCCGCGAGCCGAATCAGGGCCTGGCCCGGGCCGGCCTCTGGCCGCGGCCATTCGGGCTCGAACTTGAGTGCCGACAGCGGGTTGTCCGCATCGACGCCTACTGCGACAGCAGCGCGCAATCCACACCTCCTGACCGTCCGTGGGCGCCTACTCTATGGCCACGGGACCTCGAACGTTGTTATGCGTTTTCGAGACGAGCGTCAAGGATATGCCTACTAATGTAGGGGAGCTTTCTTTGCCGCTCTACGCCGAACGTTCCATAACCTCCGCTTCCATGCCCAGCTCCGCTTCCGAGCCCACGACCGGCACCACCGCTGCGGCGCCGGCGTTGCGCCCGCAGTCGGTGATGTTCACCTTGCTGGCCGAACAGGTCCTACCTGCCCCTTGTGGCGTATTCTCGGGGAGTTTCGTCGACGTACTCGGGGAGCTTGCGATCGGTGAGCACACGGCGCGCTCGACGCTGGCACGCATGGTAAAGCGCGGGCTTCTGACGCGCGAGCGCCACGGGCGCAAGGTTTTCCTTGAGATGACCCCACGCTGCGTAGCCATCCTGGAGGACGGCAGGCGGCGCATCTGGCAGACGGGTGCGGTGAACACCGCGGAAGGCGACTGGACCCTTCTGACCTTTTCCCTGCCCGAATCAGCTCGAAGCAAGCGCGGCGCCCTGCGGGCCCGCCTGCGATGGGAGGGCTTTGGCATGCTGCAGAATGGAGTGTGGCTGTCGCCGGCGTCATTCGACGCCAACGAGCTGATCGAGGAGCTTTCCTTGCACGAACAGGTTCGCGTGTTTCGCACCCGGCCCGCGCCGCCGACCGATGCCGCGCAGCTTGTCGCTCAGGTCTTCGATCTGCCGGCCATCGCCGAGCGCTACCGCGTCTTCATGCGCTGCTGGCAACGAGCCGATGTCCAGCAGGGGGACAGCCTCCTGCTGACCCTGCGCCTGAGCACCCACTGGCTCCAGGTCATCCGGGACGACCCCCGCGTGCCGGTCGCTCAGCTGCCAGCGGACTGGCCCGCGGCCGATGCCCAGGAGCTATTTCGTTCGCTGCATGGCAGGCACGCGGCCGCCGCCCGCGCCCGCGCCCGCGCCCTGCTCGACGTGCGCTAGTCGCTCCACCGGTATCGCACACCGAGAAAGAAGCGGTCGCCTCCCGCGGCT
>JAPPOR010000283.1 GCA_028817905.1 Myxococcales bacterium | reverse complement strand
TGATCGTGCAAGTGATCGGCTTCGCAGGGCTTTCGGTGAAGGAGGGAATACTCGTTGTATTTTCGACTGAAGCGAACGCCCTGCGGAGCCGAGCAGTTGTGCGAGGGCGCGTGATTTGGTGATGGATGCGGGCTCTCCCGGATCATTCATGACTTCGACGTCGCCTCGCCTGTCCTTGGGCTTCGCACGGGTTGACCCCCCCCGCGGCCATCGAAAACCCTGTGAGCCGAAGCGCTGCGCGATCCGAAGCCGCCTCGCTTGTACGATTTTCAGGGCCGGGTGAGTCCGCTCGTCCCCACGACATCGTTGGGTTTTCACGTGTCACTCGGCGCTTGGGTCCTCCCCGAGAGCGAAGCGGGCGAGCAGCTGCCCCGAGAGGGACTCGCCCTTCGGCGTGTAGAAGTCGGGACGGGTGGGGTGCTTGAGCTCCTCGCGGGTGAACCAGGCGGCTTCCTCGAGTTCCTCATCGCCCAGGTGGATTTCCCGGGATAGGGCGCGGGCGGTGAAGCCGATCATGAGCGAGGAAGGGAAGGGCCAGGGTTGGGAGGCCTGGTAGCGCACGTCGGTGACCTGGACGCCCGTTTCTTCGGCCACCTCGCGCACCACGGTCTCCTCGAGCGTTTCCATCGGTTCCACAAAGCCGGCCAGGCACGAATACATGCCCTTGGGCCATCTTGCCTGTCGGCCCAATAGGAAGCTGTCCTCGTGCTGGACGAGCACCAGGACCGCCGGATCGAGGCGCGGAAACAGCTCGGCACCGCAGCTCGATGCGCTGCAGATCCGCAAATGCCCACCACGCCGCGGACGGGTGCTCGCCCCGCAGGCGCCGCAAAAGCGCTGGCGCCGGTGCCAACCGAGCATGCCCGAGGCGTAGGCGGCCACATGGGCCTGCCCGGCGGGCAAGCGGGCGAGCAGGTAGCGCAGGTCCCGCACCTCGACTTCGGGTGGAATCGCCGGATGCCGCTCGCCATCGGGTAGGTGACTGATGTCCACAGCGAAGCAACCGTGGCCCTCCAGGCGACCGAGCCAGACCAGCTCAGCATCCCCTTCGAGTAAGGAGGAGGCGGCGCCGACTGTTGGCATGAAGGGCTCGACGCCGCTCTCTCGGCTGATCAGTAGATTGCCGCTGCGGTGGACGGGAATGAGCCGCGTCGCATCGCTCTGCAGCTGCGCCTCGAGGAAGTCGAGGTCTTCGCGCAGTTGACAGGCACGGTCGAAATCTGGCGCGGCTCGCACACTCACCCTCCGAGATTGGCGGCGGCTGGCGCCGCCGGGCGGCGTCACTCTAGCATAGGAGCAGCCGCTGCCAGTGACTTAACCCGGATCGTCCATGGGCGCCACGGCGCGTCCTTTCGCTTCGACTTCGCAGTGTTTTCGGCTCCCTAGCCCGCATATCTCACCAACTCGCGCGCTCGCACAACCGCTCGAGCCCACAGCGCTTTCGCCTCGGTCGAACATACAGCGAGTATTCCCTTCCCTCACCGAAACCCCTGTGAACTCGATCGCTTGCACGATCATCACACGTGTTGGTGAGGTATGCGGGCTAGCCCCGGGTCCAGGGGAGGCTCGGCGATAGGCAGAATCTGCGCATCCGGTGCGGGGTGGACCGCGCTCCGGGTTAACCGACGCCCTGGCTTCTGCTACATCGGCCAAGCGATGGCAGACGATGATGCGGATGGTTGGGACGCGGCCCAGGAAGGGGCGGAGCGGATCGCAGAGGGTGATCTGCAAGGTGCGATCGACTACTTGACCTCGCTCGCGGAGCGAGAGCCTCACAACGCCTACGCGCATTTCTTTCTCGGCGCTGCCTTTTTTGAGCTGGCAGAGTACGTCAAGGCGCTGCGCAGCTACCTCAGCGCGCTGGAGCAAGCACCCGACTATGTGGGCGCGATGATTGCGACAGGGCAAACCTTGCGCATGCTGGGTCGCTATCCCGAAGCAATCCGCATGGGGCGCCAAGTGCTGTCGCGCAGCCCCGATGACCCCGATGCCCTCTTTCTGTTGGGGGCCTGCCATTTCGCCCGCGGCGACGAGGAAGCCGCGGCGCGCTACCTCAAGGCCTTTATCGCGAGCGGGCCAGAAATCGAGGCGGCCATTGAGGCGCAGGGGATGCTGCAGGTGTTGGCCGGGCAAATCATCGAGCACAACCCGGAAGACGACGACGTCAATTAGCCCGCATCCATCTAGCGACCTTGTCCAGACGCATCCTGTCAAGGCAACGCCACCAGACTTGACGCAAACCTCCACGAAGCGCTGACTCAAGGTCGTTGGCGAGGCTCCGCCCTGCACCATTCTGGTGTGTCGGATTCCGATGACGACCTCGCGACGAGTCTGCGTGAGGCAAAGCCAGCCGCCTATCACTGCCTGGAGCACCGCAGGTGCGACTTAGTCCCCTTGACCCGCGGCGTATCGCAGCAAGAACCACCTCGACCAAACTTGACTCAAAATGCTCACGATCACCCCCGTCAAGGGGACTAGCGGGGCAGGTGCTGGGACAGGTAAGCCAGTACGCGACGGGATAGTTCGTCGCCCACCTGCTCGTGCAGACCACCGTGCCCACCGTCCTGGATAACCCAGAAGTGCTTGGGCGCCCTGGCCCGGGCGTAGAGGCGGCCTGCCTGGCCAAGCGGGACGACCGGGTCATTGCTGCCATGGACGAGCATCAGCGGACGCGGGCCGATCCGCTCGACATGTGCGATCGGGCCGCTGGCCACATCCGTCCACGGCCGGCCCATCCGGTACAGGCTCACGTGCGTGACCAGCCCGATCATCCAGTTGGGCATGCGCTCCAAGGACGGGGTGGCTCGCAGCACGTCATACAGGCTGGGCCCTGCGCCAATGGC
>JAPPOR010000299.1 GCA_028817905.1 Myxococcales bacterium | reverse complement strand
TTGGCGACGATTCTCGCGACCCCGGCGACTTGACCGTCGAGCTCAGCGCCTCTCGCCGCGAGTACAGCCACCCCGACCACTGATAGAACGCGCCTGTGCCACGCCACCAACGGCACCGCGAAGTACGCTTGCCCGCCCGCGTCCCGGTAGTCGATATGGACGTCGGAAGCGTCCCTGGTCGTGGAGGACTGCGCCTGCGTCATGGTGCACACGTCCAGCTCTTGCTCCACATCCAGACGTTCCTGTGCTAGCCGACCGAGTGCCTCGACGTCGAGGTCATCACCGCTGGACGCCACCCGCTCGAAGCCAGCTTCCGTGAGAAGGAAAAGGCAGCCCTTGCGCTCGCTATCCGTGTCACAAAGCAGGTCCAGCGCCGCCCGGCCTCGACTGGCCGCATCGTCGCAGCTGAGCATCGTGGTACTCACGAGAGCCTCGGCCTCCCGCCCGACGTCGTCGTGCCGCCGACTGTGGGCGCGGGCAGTCCCGATGCCGCCCGCATTGGCCTCGTCCAACAGGCGCTCATACAGTGCCCCGAACACCGAAGACTCGCCGACGCGGTAGTGCTCGGCTGCCTGTCCGGAAGCCGCCTCAAAGCCCTGTTCATCGCCAGCCCACACCGCGATCCGGGCGAGATACTCCGCGCTCCTTCCAGCCAGGAGGCCCTGCACGCCCAGCTGCTGCTGTGCTTGCTGCACGGCGAGCACCCGACGCCTGCCCTGCTCGAAGTCGCCCCGTTTGGCCTCCGCCAATGCGACGGCCAGCGCGATCTGCCGTGCGAAGTGATGGCGCTGCTCCTGTTCGCACACCGCAAGGTTTGCCAGGCCCAGCTCCAGAGCGTGGTCTGCACGCCCCAGTTCGATCAGGGCTTCGACGCGCACAGCTGCAGCCGGGACCACCGTTCGCACCAGGGCACCACCGACTTTGGGAGTGGCGAGCGCGCGCTCGGCGGCGGTCAATGCAGCGTCGGGCTCCCCGCACAGCTGGTGGTAGTACGCGTCGGCAAGATGGCGAACCCCGACCCAGCCCGCATGAACCCTGGCGGTCGTCGCGATGCGCCGTCGCACGGCCTTGAGACCAGGCAAATCCCGCGAAAGGGCGTGGGCCTCAAGCTCCTCGTTCAAGGTCACAAACATGGGTGCGCTATGGTGCTGAAGCGCCAAGCGCTCTGCAGCGCGCCCGTGCGCCTCGGCCGCCGCAAAGTCGCCGCGGTGCAGCGCCACGATCTTGCTCGTGTACTCGCTGGTGATCTTCTGACTTGCGTCGAACAGCTCGACCTCGGGCTCGTTGATCGCAACCCCGAGCGCGGCCAGGAAGTGCGACCTCGCCAGGTAGCCAGCCACTTGCAGCCGGGGTATGAGGGCGGGCTGTTCTGCTTCGAAGGCCTCGAAGCTGGTCCCGCGGTATCGCTCGTAGGCCTCCTGGCGCCTGCCGAGCCCCGCGATCACCGCCGTGCACGCGTTTCGGTACATGAAGGCGAGCATCGGACTGAGCGGCGCAAAGGGCTCGAGCAACCCCGGTAGGGTCTGTAGCAGGGCCTGGTCCTGGGATCGGGCGCCCACCATGATCGAGATGCCCACGAAGTGAGACAGGGCCCGCAACGCATCACGCAGGGCAAGGCCGGCCCCCGGCTCGGCCTCGTGCCGTTGGCTCGCCGACACCAGCGCCTGCTGCAGTCGCTGGCCCCCATCGGCCACGTCCGACATCGCGAGCCAGTCGTCCAAGCCCGTGTCGCACGTAAGGCGCGCCAACCACGGTTTGCACACCTCGTGATAGAGCTCCAGGCCCGCGCCCTTGCAGGCCAGGTCAGAAAGCATTTCCCACAGCGGCAGTAAATCGCGATCAGAGCGTCCGCGTGCACTCGCCCAGGCGAGTGCCAGCTGCAGTGTACGAGCTCCCGCATCCACACCCACATGGGAGACCACCTCGGCGGCAAACTCGACCCTCTGGTCGATGCTCTGTGCTCGTCCGAGCACTTCCGCGAAAGCCTCTTCCGGGTGGTTGCCCTGCAGGCGATGGTGTATCGACACCAGCATGAACGCCTCGGTGCTCTGATAGAATGCGGCGAGTCGGTCATGGAGGGCGGTCGCGACCTCAGCGGGTAAGCCGGCGAGCAACTGCTCAGCCGCTTCGGTGTGCGTCAGCGTATAGCCGTCCACGTCACCGGCGATCAACTGCAACGACTGCAGTTCCGAAACGCCCTGGTCGACACCTGCCGTGGAAAGCTGCCCGACCTCGGCCAGTGCCTGCCGACTCAGACGCTTCTGCGCGCAAAGCGCAAGCACGCGAGCGACCGTGCCTGCCTCGGTGGTCAGGCCCTCCAACGCGGCGTTCAGGGCATCTTCGAGCGAGGGTGGCAGCCACGTGCCATCCCTACGTTCCGGAAGGTGCCATGTCCCGCCCTCGTAGCTCACCGTCCCTTGGTTCACCAGATGCTGGGCGATGGCCATGCAATCACGCGGTCGACCACCACTCAGCTCGTGGAGCTGGTTCGCGAGGCGGGGAAGATGCGGAACGTCTCCGAATACCCCTGTCAGCAGCTCGGCGGTCTGCTCCCGCGTCAGGGGGCCTAGACGCAGCTCCTGCGCCCGCTCGCCCAAAACGGAAAGCGCTTGGGTCGGAGCCGCCATCGCACCATCCGCAGCGGTGACAGCGTAGGCGATTCGGTGTTGGCGCGCTTCCAAAGACAACGCCGCGAGCACGGCTGCCGATGGCTCGTCCGATTGCTCAATGTCATCGACCATGATGGCGACGACGTGCCGACGGCCCATGCGCTCAAACCAGCCGACGAGCGCTTCCTGGGCACGCGCCCGCGCGTCGCGGCCGCTTCCCACGCCTTTTAGCGACGGCTCCTCCGTCACTTCGGCGCCCGCTCCAAACAATAGCTGCCAACAGTACGGATCGGCCTTGGCCGCACTCATCGATGGTAGGGGCGCCGCCCGATGCAGCTGGTGAATCAACGCATCCACCACCCCGAACGGCCCGTGCGCGGCTTCGGCGGCGTCGACGCGCGCCGTCAACGCGCCAAGCAACTTTGCCTGGAGCGCGAACACATCCAACATGCGCGTCCGGCCCAGGCCGCGCGGCCCGACGACTACGAAGCCCCCTCCGCGACGCCGAACACTCTGCGCCAACTGCTCGCGGACACGCGCCACCTCGCCCGTCCGGCCCACCAACTGGGGTGCGATCAGGTGAGCCCTGGCGCAACTCAAATCCTGGGCCGGCGCCGTCGGAAGCAGCGGCCGGAGCCGGTCCATGACCTCCGCAACCCCGCGGGGACGCGCCTCAGCGTCGATGCGCATTAGACCCAGCACCAACTCGTCCAGGGCTTCGGGAACCTCCGAGACAAGACGGGACGGCGGAGTCGGCGTCGTCAGCCAGAGCTCACGCAATTGGTCAAAACGCGTTGCCGGAAACGCCACGTGCCCGGTTAGAGCCTGATACAGCGTCGTTCCAAGTGAAAACAGGTCACTCCGCCCATCTAGACTCATGGAATTGAGCGACTCCGGTGCCAGGTATGGCGGCGTCCCCGCCACCCTCGCAACCGCTCCGAACGGGTTCAGCAGGCCGAAGTCGATCAACTTCGCGGTACCGTCGGTCGTGCAGCGCACGTTGCGCGGCGTAAGATCGCGGTGCACCAGCCTGCGCGAGTGAATCAGGGAAAGCGCCGAACACACGTCGTATGCCATCGCGCAGGCGGCTTTCCACGGCATGGGCGCCTGCGACCGCAAGTCCCCACCATCCAACAGCTCGAGGGTGTAGTAGGGCACGCCATCGGCGAGTCCATAGTCGAAGGCCCGCACCACGCGGGGATGCGCCAGCTGGTTGAGCGTATGATACTCCCGCTCGAACATCTCCTTGCTGCGGACGTCGCTGCTGGGCGTCGTAGCGAGCTTGAGAGCAACTTCCTCACCCGTCGAGACGTCGCGGGCGCGGTATACGACCGCCATGCCGCCACTTCCGAGGGTCTCGAGGATTTCGTAGCGCCCGGCGATCCATGGCTTGTCGGCGTTCTGACCTGACGCTGTCCCCTGCAAAACCGCTCCCTGGAGCCACCGACACTCGAAAGCCGAGTTCAAGCTGGTCTCCGTATCTTATATCGGCCACGGCTCACGGCGCGAGAGGCCCTCCGAAGATGTTACGCACGCTGTGGTCTCCGATCGAGGGCAGCTGCTCGGGTGCAGCGCGACTCACCATGTCGTCCAATGTGGCTGGTCGGTGCAACGCACACCGATGGCGGCGCAAACGCATCCAGTGGCGTCTTCCAATCGCCGCCTGCAGCTTCAAGCCAACGGGGTCTGCTCTCCCACGCCGCAACGCGGTTCGGTATAGGGGCTTCCCTGGACAGCAGAGACCTGGACTTCGGCCACAGGGAACGACGGAATGCTTACCCCAATGGGGGCCGCATGAGGAATATCTGGAGCCCCCAGAGCGTACCGCCAAGGGGTTTCCGCCGGCATGGGTGGTGTGCGAGTGGCACCGCACACCGAAGAGATCGCGCAAGCTAGCCAGGGCCTAGGCACGCGTGATCACAGCGCTCGCTCCCCGTGTCCGCCCACCTCGGCGATCGCTCGAGCCCCCGACGATGCGCACCGCATCGCCCCGGCGCGCACACCGACAAACCCTCGTCGACACGGTCTGGTCGCGCCTATTCTGCGCGTGCTCCCTCTGTTGTGCCACATGCGGCCCCTGCAGCATTGGCGCGTTGCGGCGGTCGTTCATTGCCCATCTAGATAGATGGATGCAGTCGCAGGTGTTCCATCCCAGGTCGGCCTGCCTTTGCAGTGCGACGCTCCTGTTGGCCCTGCTCGTGGTCTCCGCATCCGCATGCAAAGGTCGGCTTGGCCCCGGTGCGCCCAACGGGAGTGCCCTGAATCCGCTCGACCAGCCCGGCCAGCCCGGCGCACGATCTGCGGCCAACGACCGCCTGGCGCTACCGGGTGCATCGAGCCCTTCGGGAGCACCCAGCGGCGCCCCACCCCGCGACACCACGGGTCGAGACGAGGGCACACCCGCACAAGGGACATCGGCAATGCCCGACCCGTTCGAAGACCAGCCTCCCGTGATGGGGGCCGACGGCCAGGCACAGCCTCGCGATGTGAGCTTCGCGTGCGACCCGGGCGCGACGGCGGGCGCGCTGCGCATGCGGCGTTTGACCGAGCAACAGTACCGAAACTCACTCCAAGCCGCGTTTGCGTCCGTGATGGGCGGCGGGGCGAACGGCCTGATGTCTGCGCTCTCGAACGTGCTTTCCGAGCTGCCCGCCGACCATCGCTTCAAGGCGAGCGAAGACCTGCACGGGAGCTACCGACGTCTCGACCAGGCGGTCAGTCAGAAGCACGTCGAAACCTGGTACGAGGTCAGTCTAGCCGCCGGTCAGTGGGTCACCGCGAACGGGCGGCTCGCCGATCTCGCGGGCGACTGCGCCGTCGACAACCGGGCGGAAAACGACGGGGCCTGCCTGGACGACCTGATTGACAACCTGGGTGCCGCGCTGTGGCGCCGACCGCTCACCGACCAGGAGCATTCGCTCTACCGGGCCCTGTATGGAACAGCACCCGGCGAAGACCCGGCGGGGTACGCCGACGTGGTGGCGGGGCTCCTGAACGCACCCCAGTTTCTGTACCTGGTCGAGCACGGTGAAACCGCCTCAGATCCGTTCGGGGAGAGGCTGCCAGCCGAGACCTATGCACTATCGGCGTACGAACTGGCGACCCGCCTCGCCTATCACTTCTGGGACAGTCCGCCTGACCGGCAGCTGCTCGAACTGGCGCGAAGCGGCGCCCTGCTGGAACCGTCGACCTACGAAGCACAGATCGAGCGCCTGGTGAATGACCCCCGCACACGCGCCACCGTGCGCGAGTTCTTTCGCGACTGGCTGAAACTCGAAGACCTTCCGGAGCTAGACGCCAACAACGACTTCGCGGACTTTCAGGCGTTCGCAGGCGATGATCTACCCAGCGCGAACCTGCGCGAGGAGATGATCGAAGAGGTCCTCGACCTGCTCGACTACCACACCTGGGAGCTCCAGACCGACCTCAAGACGGTCCTCACCACCGACCTGGCGTTCCCTGGCGACGAACTCGCCAGGCTCTACGGGCTGGAGGCCTGGAACGGCACGGACACGCCACCCTCGCTGCCCGGCGATCAGCGTCCCGGGCTGCTCACACGCGCGGCCTTTCTGTCGACCGGCACCGCCAACACCCGCCCGATTATGAAGGGCGTCTTCATCCGCCGCAACTTGCTGTGCGATGGGATCCCGCCACCGCCGGACAACGCCGCCGCCGACGCGCCGGCCATCACACCGGACGTCAGCACGCGCCAGCTGGTCGAAGAGATCACCGAGCAGGCCGGCACGGCCTGCGCCGGCTGCCACACTACGCTCATCAATCCGCTGGGGTTTGCCACCGAGGGCTACGATGCACTTGGCCGAGTCCGACGGGAGCAGTTGCTGGTAAGCGAAGAAGGCGAGGTGCTGGGTACGGCACCCGTCGATACACTGTCGGTCCCACGTATCTTCCTCGACGACGACACGGTGTCCCAGGGCCCGCACGACCTCATGCGCCTGATCGCCCAGAGCGGCAAAGCGGAGGCTTGCCTAGCGCGCCACTACTTCCGCTTTAGCTTTGGGCGTTTCGAGGACGTGACAACCGACGGTTGCGTACTGGAAAGCCTGCGCCGCGCCCTCGCGGGAGGCGGTACGTTGCCCGACATGCTGAAAGCGGTGGCATTGGCGACCGAGTTTCGCACTCGCAGCTTCGCCCCGACAGCGCTGGAGGCTCCATGAAGAAGAAGCAGCTCGTGGTGAAGCGCCGTCAGTTTCTGCGTGGAGCCGGCGGGGTGGTCCTAGGAGTGCCCTTCCTGCCTTCACTAGTCCCAGGTCGCGCCTGGGCGCAAAGCGTCACCTTCGACCCGGGCCCGCGCTTCTTCGCGATGTGCACCAACCACGGCGGCATCGATGAGCCCAGTATGTACCCGACGGTGACCATGGGCATGCAGTCCGAACCGATCTACCCCGGACACACTGGCCACCATGGCGCCCTGCCGCTGTCGGTGAACGGCTCTCGTGCGTCGGTCTCTTCCGTACTGAGCGGACCGAGCTCACTGCTCAGCCGGCAACTGGTCTCGAAGATGAACGTCCTGCGCGGGCTCGATATCCCCTTCTACATCGCCCACCACACCGGCGGTCATCTCGGCAACTACGCCCGCAACGACGGCAACGGCGACTCGGGCGCATCGATCAACAGCCAATTCATGCCTACGATCGACCAGGTCATGGCCTACTCCCAATCGTTTTACCGCGACCTGAATGGCGTGGGCGCACGTTCCTTGCACGCCGGCTTCCGCCAGCTTTCTTGGGGCTTCAGCAACCCAAGCGCAGGCAGCGGGACGATCGAAGAGATACGGGTCGAAGACGGCGCCCACGCACTGTTCGACAGTGCCTTTCCCAACGGTGCTCCCGACCCGGACCGCTCGGGCACGCCGGCGCCTGCACCCACGCGCCCACCGATCGTGGACCAGGTCCTGGAGCACTATCGAAGTCTGCGACAGAGCAACCGGCGCCTTTCGGCCCACGATCGTCAACGCCTCGACGACCACATGGATCGCTTGGCCGAGGTCCAACGGCGCATGGCCACGACACGGCCGACGGAACCCAGCGCCGCATGCGAGGACATCTCGCCACCGAGTGGTGCAGGTGACGCCGCGTTGGTCGACGCGATCACCTCAGCCTTCGCTTGCGGCGCCTCCCGTATCGCAGTGGTCGGGGTGAGCGAGCGAAGCTACGTGCGGTACTCGGGCGACTGGCACCAGGACGTCGCCCACCAGCACACCCTCGACGGCCCGCAGGCTCTACTGGTCGAAGCTAACCAGGCCGCGTTCGAAAACGTGTTTCTGCGACTGGCGGCCGCGTTGGACGCGGTTGAGGAGGCACCCGGAACGAGCGTGCTGGACAACACGCTGATGACGTGGAGTCAAGAGAGCGGCGAAGTCACCCATGACTCGCGCAGCGCTCCAGTGGTCACCTTCGGCAGCGCGGGCGGCGCGATCCACACCGGCCAGGTCTTCGACTACCGCAACCACAACAGCGAAGGTGTCCTTGGCCTGCTGTACAGCCAGTGGCTCGCGAGCATCCTGCAAATCATGGGCGTGCCCCGCTCCGAGTGGCAGAACATCCCGAACAATGCCCCAACCGGCTACGCCGTCGACCAGATAGACCCGGAATACGCTCGGGCCTACGTCCGAGGAGTAGTGGAAAACGCCAGCGACATCCTGCCGTGGCTGAAGGCCTAGCTAGGCTGGCTTGGATGTCGCTCTGCGCAGCACCTGGAGGTAGCTCGACGCGACCTCGGCCCGTTCAAGCACGCCACGCTCCCGCAACAAGCGATGGGCGCGCGGCAGGTTGTAGTGCGGGACGGTCATGAATAGGTGGTGCTCGAGGTGGTAGTTGACGTGGTGGGGCGCGAGGAGGAAGCGCACCCATCCGGGGGCCAGGGTCGTGCGGGTCTGCAGCAAGGGGTCGTTTGGATCCCGAACGCATGCGTGCTCGGCGATGCTGCGTAGACGCAGGACGAGCGAGAAACCTGTCAGGGCCGGCAACCACCAAATGAACAGGTATGCCTCCGGAATTCCGACCAAGAGCAGGGCACCGAGCATGAGGGCGTGTGCGATCAAGAAGCCCCGCAGCGCGACTGCGCTAGCGGCGATCACACCCAGCAAGGATCTACCAGAAAGCCCGCGCTCGGCCGGCGACAGACCTGCCGCAAGGCGAAGCATGGCCCGGTGGCGCGCGTAGGCGGTCTGTCCGGTGAGATCGCGAAGTACCTTGCGCCGGAAGCTCGCGCGGGTAACGGGCAGGTTGGCGGCCAACGCCAGGTCCGGGTCCCGCTCGGTCCAGGTGTGGCGATGGTGCAGGAAGTGAACCTTCCGATAGAGCGGCATGTCGGCCATCATCGGGTAGGCCGTCAGCCAGTTGGCCAATAGATCGTTGAGGCGCTTATTGGGCAACAGGAGACCATGCGCGCCCTCGTGCATCAGGATCGCGAGCGCCAGTTGCCGACCACTCATCACGAGCCAGGCGAGGAGTACCGTGAAGAGCGACGGGAACACGGCGTAAGCCGCGAAACAGGCCACGATCACCGACCACGTGAAGCCTACGGCCAACAGGCCGCGTACGGGACTGACCCGGCGCAGGCGCGCGAGCTCGGCCCGCGGGACAAAGCGCTCCGGATCAACCAGCACCGTCGCCCCCCAGAGCCTCACCCAGGGGTGGGCACGCCATCTCGTTCCACAAACGGTGTCCGATGGCATCGTAGGCCAGCATGCGCTCGGTCAGTGCCCTACGCGGACCGCTCGGCATGATCTCATCGGGCAGCAGCGGGTCGCTGGCCAGCACGCGAATCGCCTCACTGCCGGCCAGGTACGTTTCTACCAGCGCTTCCTCACGCGAGATGGACGCAAGCCGAGCGAGGCTTCGCTCGAGCCCCTCGAGCGCGCGCCCGTGGGCCGCCTGAAGGGCCTCCACCGGCCACACCTCGGTGCGCAAGCGACGCGCGAGCGACTCATCCAAGTCGCGACACCGAAACGTCGGCGCGCCACTGTCGAGGCCCAACTCTGCAAGCCGCTCATGGGTTTGTTCCATGCTAGCAGCCAGATTGTCTGGCCGCAGCCACAGGCCTGGCAGTGCCTCTCGCATGCCCATTCGAACGAGTGCGCGAAGCGACGCCCGCCGAGCCCTGCGGTCGCGGGTGGACCCGAGCGCGACCGCAAGGAAGCCGCCGTCCCACGGCCGGACACGGGCTTCGCCCCTTCGCCATTCATCCACATGGGCACCGAGCGCGGCTGCCGCTGCACCGACGCGGTAGAAGCCCCGCTCGTCGCGCTCGAGCATCCCAGCGCCACACAGGCGCGCGATCGCTACCCGCATCGCATTGCCCGTGAAACCAAACAACCCCCCGATTTCCACGAGGCGGAGCACGGGCAATGCGCGCTCGGGCGCCACCCGGGTCGTATTGAGCACGACGCTGCGGGGCGTGACGCTGGACATGGGCCATTATTACATCGGACTGCCTCTCTGATCAAATTTCTGTAATATCGACTTGCGTAAGTGCTCGGCTTCGCGGGAGTTTCGCTGGGGAGTGGTACGGCCTACTCGATCGCTCGGACGGTCGCCTCGGCCCAAGGCGCCGCACCCATGGAACCCGCATCGAAGCAACGTTCCGAATCCGCGAACCCGAACGAGACCCCCACCCCAGGCAAAGAGCTCACGACCTCTGGCAAGGGCGTCTCAAACCCCGCCCGATCGATCTCTCTCACCCGGAACCGGCCCTGCAACGGAACGGGCGGAACGATGTTTGGGTTCACCGACATCTCGAAGCTGACGATCGCTGCCCGGGCATCCCCATCGTAGCCCAGCTGGGTCTGTAGGGAGTCCGCATCCAGCGCGACGGCGGTTTCGACGGTAATGTGTTCGACACCCGTATCGGCGTCCGTGTGGCTTGACAGCCAGCCGCCCGTAGCCAGGTCGATGCCCGCGTCGGGCGACCGCAGGCGCAAGTCGATGCGCGTTGACAGCGGAGAGCAGGCCAGCTCGTCACGCAAGGTGACTTCGACTTCCGCCACCGCCTCGGTGCCGTCACTGAACATGAGCGCCACCTTTCGGCGGGTCTGGTCAAGGGTGGCCTCCAGCGCCCCTTCTTCGAGCGCAAACGCTTCCTGATCGGGAAGACACACGCGGCCCGCCGGCCAGGTGGCATACGCAGCTTCTCGACACGGATGCGCCGGGTGAGGCGAGAAAGGGCCCATGAGCAGTCCCGCAGGCCCCCCTTCGCGAAGGGTCAGATCGATCAAGACGTCCCGTTGCCCACTGTCGTAGTAGTCGCCTACGAGCCCGCCAAGGGTGCCATTCAACTGTTCGGGCAACAGGGAGAGGGTGCCCTCGGCGAGCGTTGCGGAGGTCACGCGCTCGGCCACCAAGGTGGTCTCGATCGTCTCGTCAAGTCTCCCATCGCTGGATTCGAGCCCAAGCGTGACGTCGACTTCCAGCCGGCGCTCCGGCGGGTAGTCGGGGTCGTCGCAATGGTACGCACGCGCCGTGTCTCCGCGCGGATCCACGCGAACCGTCAAGGTGCCCCGTTCGGTGGGCAATTGGGGCCCCCCATCGAGTGCGTACCAATCGATCGCAACCTCCTGCGTGCCACCGACCGTCGACAGCAGCGCCTGTGCGCTGAAGTCGACTTCGGGGGTAATCCCGTCAATGGGCACAAGGGTTTCCGTCTCCGCGCACGGAGGGATGGTGCCACTTGGATTGTGGCCCTCGGAACCGGACGTGCCACCGCCATCGGAACGCACGGGATCGCTACCACCCAAACTATCGCCTCCCTCGGGGTCAACGTTCATGTCGGGCGCCTCCTCGGGCGAAGCGCCTGACCCGCCGCTGCCGCAGCCGACCAGGGGGGCTACCAAGTACACTGCAACAAAGATCCAAGTTGGCACTGGCCTGCTCCTTCCCGATGATCCATGCGGTAGCGCCCGTGTTGTCCGTGCCCCGACCCGCCGACCCGGCGGGGCATCGAGTCACCCCGCACCCTGTTGGGATAGCCGCTCGGGGCCAGCATTCAATCGAATAGTGACGGATTCGCACCGAATTCGATTGCAGATGCGCCACTCGACGTGCGTATCTGTCAACATGAAGAGACTAGACTGGGACCCGGTGGCAAGGGAAATGGTGACCGCCCTTCGAGGCGGGCAGACCCGGGCCCAGCTGTCCCGGCGCCTCGGCTACCGCACCAACACGGTCAGCAACTGGGAGGCGGGGCGTCGCTATCCGCTGTGTGAGGAGTTCCTGCGTCTGTGTGCACACCGGCGTATCGACGTGCAGGCTGCGTTCGAGCGCTTCCATCCCCCGACAGCTACGCTCCTGAGTGACGACAGTGGGTACACGATCGACCGCTGGCTCAACGCGTTGCGCGGGCAGACGCCCATCTCCGTACTGGTCGAGCGCACTACGCTCTCGCGCTTTTCCCTCTCGCGCTTCCTGCGCGGTCAGGCCCGGCCCCGCCTGCCAGAGTTCTTGCTGCTGGTGGAAGCGATCACCGACCGCGCGTCCGACCTGGTCGACGCATTGGTGGATATCCAAAGACTGCCCACGTTGCTGCAAGAACACACCAGGCGGGCTGCAGCGAAACGCCTCGCCTTCGAGTTTCCGGAAAGCGAGGCGCTGCTGCGAGTGATGGAAACCGAGGCCTACGGCGCGCTCGCCAGCCATAAGCCCGGACGATTGGCCGAGGCGCTCGGCATCGGACCGGCGCGTGAGCGAGAGGTCCTCGATGCGCTCGTCGAAGCTGGCGTCATTGAACTGGACGACAAAGCGGGGTGCTACCGTCATCTCGAACCCCTGCACGTCGACACCTCAGCCGAACCCCTGGCTCTGAACCGACTCCGAGCCCATTGGGCACAGGCCGCACTCGACCGTTTGGAGGCACCGCGCACGTCCGACTGGTTTGGTTACAGCCTGGTCTCCCTATCTTGCGAAGACCTCGAGCGCGTGCGCGAGGTGCTACGCCGCGCATACCGCGAAATTCGATCCATCGCCGCAGCATCGGAGCCCGTCGAGCAGGCCGCCCTATTGAACCTGCAACTCCTCACCTTCGCCTCCCCCGAAGAAGAAGCCCCCAGCTGAGCGCAGCGCGCTGCTGCCGAAACCGCCTCGCACCGACAATCGTCTTGGCCCCACAAGGACCGAAGTCGAGACTAGCTAGGTGCGCTTGTACCAGATCACATAGGCGGGCAGAGCCATGTCGTTCCGGTAGACGAGGAAGTCGTTGTTGCCGAAGCGCGTATCAAACGTCTTCTGCCACTTTGACCGATCCGGTGTGCCGTGCGCCATGGTGGTGGCAGCCCCAGACTCCATCTTCTTGAGCAGTTCGGCAACCGTGCGAAAGCGACGCCCGTAGGTCTTGTCGGTCTTGATGCGATCCTTGTCCGTGTAGCGCACCAGGCTAAGCAAGACGGGGCGCTCGCCCTCTGCGCACGCGCACGCGACCGAATTGCAGAGCGAGCAACGCGAGTAGGCCGCGCATTTGGAGAAGTTGTCGCTAAGGTATGCGCCTTGACCGAGGCTGCCGTAGCGGTCGGGTAGAACCCTCGATTTGGACACGTTGCACCGGAAGGGATCAAAGCCGTGCTTTCCGATGCCCTTGACCCCGGCAACGCTCGTGCCATGGAACAGGAAGTGACTTCCGGCCGCGCCGAGCGCCACGCTCATCCTCGCGCGCTCGGTCGGTGCGATAAAGTTCATCTCCTGTAGCGGGTTGCCGGTCGTATTCTGCACGTATTGATCGAACTGCGCCTTGAGGTCGGGGCTATCAATCGCCTCGATCTTCGAGATCGCGAAGCGGTTGGGAGCAATCGTCGGCGTCAGCCCCTCGTTCCACGTGATCCGTTGGCGCGGATTGGCATCGTTGTAGATCGAGACAAATCGCTGGGCCTCAGCATCACTCATGGAGTACGGAGCCTGTTCCACGCACGCGTTCACGTAGTCCTTGATGGCCCAAGCCTGGGATCCGTCCACCTCCGTCAGCGTGACGCCGTCCGTGGTAACCGTCTTCTTCGTGCGCTCGAGGATTTCGAGAATGTCTTCATGGATCGCGAGTCCCTCGCCCCTCGCCCACACCTCGACATATGCCAGCGAGCTGCGCTCCGAGGAGGAAAGCGACCCTTCCCGCTCGAAGATGCGCTTGATGTCCATCCACTCGTTCCAGAACGCGATGTACTCGAACTGTTGTTTGCTGACCTCAGGCATGAACACGCATGGTGCAGGCTCACGCCCGACGAAACAACAGGTCATTGACGCGTGGGCGCAGAGCGGTGGAGTAGAATACAACCCGCACGGCCGACGCCCTCGCCCCGTCTCCCAGCATCAACTGCCGCAGTCATCGCTCTACTCTCCAGTCGCCCTGGCTCGCATGGTAAGGGTGGTCACCGTAGCAGGGGAGGGACCGCCGCGGATGTGGCTGGCAACGCACTGCATGAACGACCAGGACCGCTGGCTCCCGCCGGGACCAGGTGCTGAGCTTCCCCACAAGATGGGAGATGGCCCTATCCCGGAGCATCCGCCAACATCGCCGCCCCTCGCTTGCTTTTCGACTTCACAGCGCTTTCGCCTCGTTCACGCATACAGGCACTATTCGGTCGCCCACCGAAAGGTCCGCGCAGCCGAACCCCGGCGCGTTCCACTCGCGAGTTGATGAGTGCTCCGGGCTAGCGAACGACGCGCTGGTGCCTATCTAGTGTCCATCCGGGAAAGGGGCGCGCCCTTTCCCCCCGTCGCGGCGAAGCCGCCCTATGTGCACCCACCCGTGCCCTTTCCGCGGGGCGCCGCTTCGCTCCGGCGCCAGGCCGCGAGGTCCAAAGGGCCAGTTTGGGGATGGACACGATCAAATCTGGAATCAGGGCAAGCGTAACGACACCAAGGTGAGGCACCGATGACCGTGAATACGACCGAACGAACCTACGGAGACGTGACCTACTGGCAGCGCTACGAAGCCCAACTCCCGGCCGAGTTCCGCCTAACCACAGAGCATCCGGAGGAAGAGCGGTGGCTGTGGGGCGACACGAGCGTGCATGTCGACCGGCTGCCCGCTCCGAATGCGCCCTTTAAGCTGCTGCTAGTGCACGGCATTGGCGGGTACGGTCGCATCGTTTTGGGCTTCGGCGCACCCTTCCGGCCGCAGCTTTGCGAAGTGGTCGCACCAGACCTCCCGGGCTACGGACTCACACCTGTCACCAAGGAACCGCTTGTGTTCTCCACGTGGGTCTCGTGCGTGACCGACCTCGTCGATCGGGAGTTACGCCGCGACAACCGCCCAGTGGTGCTATTCGGCTTGAGCCTTGGAGGCATCGTCGCCTACCACGCGGCGTGCACCGCCCCGATACGCGGCTTGCTGGCTACAGCATTGATAGACATGACGGATCCGGAGGTAGCGGCAGGTGTGTCTCGCTACCAGCTCGTCAGCCGCTTCACGCTGCCACTGCTCAGACGAATTCCATCCCGCTTCGATGAGACACGGATCCCCGTTCGGCACCTGGGGAGGATTCACGCGATCTCCAACGACGCCGAACTCTCGCGCCTCGTCGCCGGAGACCCGTGTGGGGGCCGGACCAATCTCCCCCTCTCCTTCCTGAAGTCGATCATGACCACCGCGCCGGCCGTCGCGCCCGAAGCGTTTCGACGCTGCCCGGTCTTGCTCGTGCACCCCGGCGCTGACCAGATGACTCAAATCACCTTCAGTCGCCGCTTCTTCGACCGCCTCGCAGCCCCGAAACGCCTAGCCGTCCTGGACCAAGCGGGTCATTGGCCGATCGAAGAGCCCGGAGCGACGCAGATGAGGAAGGAAGTGCGGACGTTTCTGGAGAATCTCGAGGGCGTCGCGTGAGACTTTTCGGCCAGGAAGCACCGCCATCACGTGGCGCAGCACCACGCGCGGCCCGAATACAGGTTCTTGCGGCAACCT
>JAPPOR010001000.1 GCA_028817905.1 Myxococcales bacterium | reverse complement strand
CGCCGCTCGAGCGCAGCCGCGAACCAGTTCACAGTTGCCGCCACTCGGCATTCCTGATCGTTAGGGCAACATGTTTGACGATGGGGTTTGGTGCGGGGGTCATCGGGTCCGCCCGGATGCGGAGGGGAGGAACCACGGTCCGCCGGTTGCATGGGCGCACTGCCGTCCCGACTTGTCCCCCGCTTCACGCCCAGGTGAGGTTGCTTCCGCCCTGTCCTCTTCGCTTACGGAGGTTGAGTAGGGGTCCTTCTGAGGGCCGGGTCTGCTCCTAGCGTCTGCCGGGGCATGAGGCGGGAACGCATGGCGTGGGGACTCGCAGGCCCGGCAGGCGCGCGGGCTACCGACGCGAGCGGCTTGGGACCGAAGCCGCCGCGGGGGCGAGTGGTCCGGAGGGGCCAGCCCCTCGCTTGAACGCTTGATCCCTGCCTGCCACAAACCGGATCTCTGTTTGCTAGTCTGCTCGGTGTGGCCGCGGCCACGTCAGGCAAGCACGAGCCGAGTAGTACCAGCGCATTCAACCGGACGAATGCAGTATCGTTTCCTTGCAGGTGCGAAAAGCTCACGAATTTGCACCCTTACCGTGGGGGGCCGTCGAAGTCGTGCCGATCCGGAGGTCTTGCCGCTGACTTGAGGGTCTACTGGATCAACGCCTGGCGGGGCCAAGCAGTTCCTGCGGGGCCGTGACATCGCGGGCGGTCCGTGGCACGCACAGGAGCGTGCGTTTGCGGTGGTTCAACTGGGTGCGGCGCAGCAGCCGCGATGTCGTCTTCGATGGGCGTGTCAAGTTGGTGGGTGCGCTCGCCCTCGTGCTGCTGTCGCCCGCCTGTAACGACAATGTACCTGTGGGTAACTCGCCGGCGGAGGCGACCGATCCGACGGACCCTGTGATCGGGAACGATGCGGGTGCGCCGACGGAGACCGATCGAGGGTCCATCGCCGACCCGGGCCCATCCTCGTCGGAGCCGACCTCTGGCGAGAATTCGGACCCGTCGCGTAGTGCAGAACCTGTGGCAGGCGTTGCACCCTCCGACCCGTCCGCGGGGTCTGAGACGTCTGAGATGGACGCGGGGCCGGCCGATTCTTCTGAGCCCGCTTCGGTTGACCCCGACGCGGGTGGCCCGAGCGAGGCCGACGCGGCGCGGGTAGAGGCGGCGCCTCCGGTCGCGGCGCAGCCAAGGTCGTGGCGCGAAGGCATGCGGATGCCGACCGCTCGGACGGAGCTGGCGGCCGCCCGGCTCGGCGACCGCATCTACGTCGCAGGCGGGTTTGGTGGTGAGGCGGATTTCGATAGCTACCTGCCCGAGGACGATGTCTGGGAAGTCCATGCCGACATGCCGGTCCCGCTCGATCATCCGACCCTGGCGGAGCTCGGCGGCAAGATCTACGTGACGGGGGGGCGCCAGGCCCGCATGTTCGCCTACGACCCGGCGACGGATGGCTGGACACCCAAGGCTTCGCTCCCGCAGGCCCGATACGCGGCCGCCGGCGTGACCTTGGGTGAGCACATCTACGTGATCGGCGGAAGTGGCACCGACGCCACGGATATCGTTCGCTACGACGCCGAGACGGATAGCTGGTCCACCCACGGGCGGCTGGCCATGGTGCGCGACCACGTCGCGGCCGTCGCGCACGGGGACCGCATCTACATCATGGCCGGTCGCAGTCTCGGCGGTATCTACACGGATGTCGCGATCTATGACCCGGCAAGCGGGACGGTGACTGCGGGTCCCGCCATGCAGGAGAGCCGGAGCGGTTTTGCAGCTGCGAGCGTGGGTCGGTGGATCTGCGTAGCGGGTGGAGAGCTGCTCGGCTTTCCGCGTGTTACCCGACAGTCCGCCGAATGCCTGGACACCGAAGAGGGGGCCTGGTCGTTCGTGGACATGCTTCCGCGTCCCCTGCACGGCGTGGGTGGTGCCAGCTATAAAGCGCGCATGTACGTATTCGGCGGCGCGGAAAACGCTGGCGCTGCAACTCCCCGCGAAGGTTGGGTACACATCCTCGAGCCGTAGGCGAGCACGCGCGCTGGCCAGGACGCCCATTGTCCTCGAGGAAGCCCTAGCCCGGATCATTCATGACTTTGCCGCCGGCTCGCTTGTCCTTCGACTCCACAGGACTTTCGTCGCCCTAGAAAATACGGGGAGTATTCCCGTCGTTCGCCGCAAGCCCTGTGAAGCCGAATTCCTGCGCGATCCGGCGGCAAAGTCATGAGTGATCCGAGCTAGCACGCCGGCCCGGGCTCGGACCGCCTGCCGTGACGCTCCTCAGCGGGGTTCCCGTGTGCGTGGGGTGGTCCCAGCGCTGAGACGGGCCGCGGGCGGCCTGGCGCGAGCGGATACGATAGGCTATCCATCCATGCCCCCGAGAGGACCCATGCCGATCGATCCCCCCGAACTCGCGCCTCTACACACGATCCTGCCTTCCGAGCCCTTGCTGCTGATGGGTGCGGGTCCCGTACCGATCCCCCACGCGGTCGCGCAGGCGAACGGCGTGGTCATCAACCATCTGGGTGAGACGATGGGACGCGTCGTGGAGGCGATCAAGCGCATGGCGCGCTATGCGTTTCAGACAGAGAGTGAGAAGGTGCTCGGTGTCGCCGGGCCCTCGTCGGCCGCGATGGAGATGGCGCTCGCGAATCTCGCGTGGCCGGGCAGGCGCGTGCTGACGATCAAGAACGGAACCTTCAGCGGGCGCTTGGGGGAAATGGCGCGTGGGGTTGGCGCCGAGGTTACGGTGCTCGAAGCGGACTTGGCCCAGTCGATGAGCGTGGAGCGCGTCCGCGATTGCTTTGCGAGGGGCAAGTTCGACCTGGTCACGCTCGTGCAAGGTGAGACCTCGAGCGGCGTGT
>JAPPOR010000007.1:3501-62452 GCA_028817905.1 Myxococcales bacterium | reverse complement strand
CAGGGTTTCGTGGGCGTTTGCGTCAAGTTTGATCGCGTTGCCTCGAATGGATGCGGGCTAGGCGGTACTCGTCTTCAGGCTGTGTCGGCGTAGCACCTGAGCGCATCCAGGTCGACGATAACGAGTTGCCCGTCTCGCAGGCGCAGGGCCCCCTCGAGCCGCCACTGGGTCAGGCAGGCGCTGACGTCGCGCCAGGTCGCGTCGACCAGTTCACCCAGTTCGCGCTGTGTGAGGCGAACTTGTAGCCCCACGCCGTCCTGTACTGGGGAGCCGAACCTGTCGGCCAGCAAGAGTAGCTTGCGGGCCAGGCGACCGGGCACATCGAGCGAGGTTACGTCGTCAAAATGTACCGTCGTGTCCCGCAGGCGACCTGCCAGCATGGCCAGGAGCCTTAGGGATAGGGTCTGTGAGCTTTGCAGCAAGCCGACGAAGGTCGCGGCGTCGATCGCCAACAGGACGGATTCGCGCAGTGCAATCACGCGTGCGAGACGGCCTTCCTGGGTGCGGCTCAGGATGGCGACCTCACCGAATAACTCTCCCGCCCTCAGAATCGCGAGGCCCGCGTCTGGGCCTTGGATGCGGGGCCGGACCACTTTCAAGCGGCCAGAGGCGATCGCGTAGACCGCCTGGGGCGCCTCACCGCAATCGACGACGACTTCGTCGCGTTGGAACGTCCGCTGCCGGGCGGCTGCTCCGATGCGCAGCGCTTCTTCGTCTTCTAGACCTGCAAATAGCGGAATTTCCTCGAGAATCCCCCGAAGTCTCCGCATGGCTTCCGCGGGTTTGCTCGGTTGGGCCATAGGGCCTCCAACGACGGACCGAGTGCCGTACGAGAGGGGACGCCAGCGCGGCTATTCCGCCAACCCACGCTTGGTCTTCGACTTTGACAGGGCTTTGTCCTCGCTCGCCGAATACGGCGAGTATTCGGTCGCCGAGGTCGTGAATGATCCGGGCCAGCCCGCATCCATCATCAAGGCACGTGATGATCACTTGTGCGAGGGCGCGCGATTTGGTGATGGATGCGCGCTAGCGGGGGTCGACGGGCACGACGCGCAGGACTGGCCCGAACGGGCCGTGGACGACTACGAAGCGCATCTGTTCGGATGGTCCGCTACCGGAAGGCCGGGGGCCACGGTCGGGTGGCCCGCCATGGAAGTGAGTCTCTCGCGGGCGCGGGGTCCGGTAGCGGTCGGTCGGCCAGGCATTGATGGGGCTCGTGCGCGTACGCTGCGCTTGGGCGCGTGCAAATCGCGCTTCGGCGGCGGAGGCAAACCAAACGAAGGCCGCTATCACGATCAGCATCGGACGGGTCGGCGTGCCGAGTAGGCCGTAGACCCCCATTGCCAGCGCCACTACTCGGGCGACACGGGCCGCAATCGCCGTGGCGCGCCGGGCGTCCATGCGTGTGGAAAGGAGGGCCTTGAGCACGCGTCCCCCGTCCATCGGAAGCGCTGGCAGCAGATTGAAGAGCCCCAGCACCAGGTTGGCCTGTACCATCAGTCCCAGTAGGGTCTCGAGCGGCGCGGCTGTCGTGGGTGAGGCAAAGGGGTTTTGGCCCAACAGCCATGCCAGGCCAGCCAAGCCGAGGGCGAGCGCGAAGTTCACCATCGGGCCGGCGATTGCGACCAGCGCCTGGGCACGCGGGCTCTCGGGCATGCCCTCCAACGCTGCGACGCCGCCGATCGGATACAGGGTGATGTTGCGCGTCCGGATGCCGAAGCGGCGCGCGGTAAGGGCGTGCCCAAACTCGTGCAACAGCACGAAGCCAAACAACGCCATGACAAGGAGCACGCTGATCAGCGTAGCTGGGAGCGAACCCGTATCTGCCAGCGTACCGACGGCGACCCAGCCCAGCAGAAGCGCAAAGGTCAAATGGACGTGTACTCCAATGCCAAACCACTCACCGACTCGATAGGACCATCGCATCGGGGTCAAGGTAAGTCCTCCCGGTGCGAACGCAACCCGGTCGACCGGACGGGGGAAGCCGACCCGGCCCATTCGCCTTGATTTTCGAGCGGCTGGACCGCGAGCAAACGGGCGCCTGGCACGCCCTACACGAAGGCCTTGAGAATGTCCTGCTGAATCGTCTGCAGTTCCGAGTAGGCCTCGTTGATCTGGTCCACCTTTTCGCTGAGCCGCCGGACCAGCCGCCTCTTGTCGATGCCATTGCGGATCACCAGCCGCAGGTCATCGTTGTTCCAGGGCTTTTCGATATACTGGTAGAGGCCCACTTCGTTGATGGCTTTGATCGCGTTTTCCTTGTCCGCGTAGCCTGTCAGGATGACCCGGGGCACATCCGGGCGCAGGTCCCGTACTTTGCGCAGGAATGCCAGGCCATCCATTTCCGGCATCAGAAAGTCCGAGATGACCAGATCGACCTCGTTCGCTTTGATGTGCTCGATGGCCTCCGCGGCGCGGGTGAAGACCACGACGTCGTAGGACGTTTCCAGCGTCAAGAACGACGACAGGGATGTGAGCACCATTTCCTCATCATCGACGATGAGCACGGTGCCTTCTTCGGCGGGCTCTGACACGGGCTATCTACTCCAGCATTTCGGAGCTCGGAAGTTAGGGCGCGAGGGCCTCCCCGTCAACTGCCGTCCGAAACCAGCCGGCCCGCAACTCCCCGAAGACGCTGAACAATGCCCTTCAGGATGCCCTGGGTGATCTCCACGTTGTCCGCTAGCAGATCGATGAAGTCCGCGCGGTCCAGGCGCAGGAGCGTGACGTTGGTAGCGGCTTCGGCGTCCACCACCCGCGGCTCGTCGTCGAACAGCGACCAGGTCCCGAAGGCCTCGCCGGCCCCGGCGACCGTCACGACCTGCTGACCGCGGGAGAGCTTCACTTCGCCCTCAACGACCACGAACATGGCGTCGGAGGGGTCGTCGACAAGGAAGAGCGTCGTCCCGGCTGGATGGCTGACCTCGTGTGCGATCGCCGCGATATGCGCGAGCTGTTCGGTCGAGACTCCCTCGAACACGTCCACCGCCTGTAGCAGGATCACCCGTTCGATGACGCTCGCCATGGTACGGGCCACAGTTGACCTGAGTTTCCCTTGCGCGGCAAGCGGCGACTCAACACAGGGACAAAACGAGGCCCGTTTCTGGCCCCGCGGCCGTGCAAAATGGCGGAAAAACAGCGCCGGTATCTCGGGGCCGGCGGGTCGACGTGGTGGGCCGGAGCCCGATCTCCGATTCTGATTGCCGTTCGGAGACGGGAGCGGTCGCGGGCTACGGCTCGTAGCGGAAAGCGAAGGATGTCGTCGGCTGTTCGGGTGGCGAGGAGGGGGAGGGCGAGCTCCAGCGCACGGGTCGGGCGCCGGGTTCGGCCGTCTCGGCCGTCACATCTTTGTGGCGCACGACCCGCCCCCCCCTTCACGCCGCGGCTCGGCGCTTCATGGGGTTCCGTCCCAGCCCACCAATGAAGACCTCGCGACGGGTCTGCGTGAGGCAAATCCAGCCCCCCCTCACCGCCCGGAGCACGGCAGGTAACGGCGTCGCGTCGATCCCGTGGCGGTCAGGCTGGCAGCGGGATACGGGCCTCGGAGAACCGCTGCTTGAGCCCTCGCTTGTCATTGGAAGCTAGATAGGCGTCTTTGGGTTCCACAATTCCCTGCTGAACCAGCCCGAACAGATGGTCGTTCATGGTCTGCATGCCGAGCCGCCGTCCGGTTTGCATCACGTTGGTGAGTTGTTCGGTCTTCGACTCGCGGATGATGTTCGCAACCGCCGGCGTGGACAGGAGGAATTCGAACGCCGGCGTACGGCCGCCGCCCTTCTTCTTGCACAGCATTTGCGCCACCACCCCGCGCAGGGACGCCGCCAGCATAGTGCGGATCTGGGACTGTTGTCCTGCGGGGAATTGGTCGACGATGCGATCGATCGTGGTGGCTGCGCTGGTGGTGTGGAGTGTGCCGAAGACCAGGTGCCCCGTCTCAGCCGTCTCGATGGCGATCGCGACAGTCTCGAGGTCGCGAAGCTCGCCCACCAGGATCACGTCGGGGTCCTCCCGTAGCGCGGCGCGCAGGGCTTGCTGGAAGGATTGCGTATGACTTCCGACCTCGCGCTGGTTGACCAAACATGCCTTGTTCTTGTGGACGAACTCGATCGGGTCCTCGATCGTGATGATGTGGTCGCTGCGATGCTCATTGATGAAGTCGATCATCGCGGCCAACGTCGTGGACTTGCCGCTTCCAGTCGGCCCGGTGACCAGCACGAGGCCCTTCTGTAGCCAACACAGCTCGGTGATCTTCGAAGGAAGTCCGATTTGCTGCGCGGTCAGAACCGTCTGTGGGATATGTCGAAAGACTGCCCCCAGGCCGTTGCGGTCGATGAAGTAGTTTGCACGAAAGCGGGCGAACCCCTCGATGGCATAGGCGAAGTCGGCGTCGCGCGTGTCCTCGAACTGCTTGAGCGTCTTGGGGTCGACGACTGCCATCAGGAGTTCGCGCATGTCCGCGGCGCCCAGAGGGTCGCGGCCGAAGCGCACCATCTGCCCGTCCACCCTGATGCAGGGGAGCGAATTGGTACTCAGGTGAAGATCGCTGGCCCCCTTGTTGACCATGAAGCGCAGGTAGCCGTCCAGAGCGGGGGGGCTGCTGGCATCGGATGGTGCGCCGGTGACGGTCGCGTGCCCGCCGGGTTGGGCATCGGTGTCGCGCTTGGCTGCGGTCTGCCGCTCGAGGACCGCCTTGACGTCGGCCGATGTCATGTAGCTCTTGGCGACACAGATCTCGCCAAGGCGGCGAACCGCGCCTTCTTCCTGCTGCAGGCGCACGCACTCCTCTAGTTGGTCTTGCGTTAGGAGACCCATCTCCAGCGCGAACTTGCCGAACCGGGGAATCTCGGCCTCGAAAGACGCACTCACCGCTTTCTGTCGTTGCAGGATCTGGGCGACCTGTTCGGGCGTCAGCAGACCCCGCTCGATGGTGATTTCGCCCAGGCGTTGCTTGAACCCCGACGACTGTTGCCGCACCAGGCAGTCGCGCAGTTGTTCCATGGTGAGCAGTTTGAGAGACATGGCGACACGACCGAATAGGTGCGCCTCGCCCTGTAGCCGACGCTGCAGCTCGCGCTGATAGCGCAACACCTGCTCGACCTGGTCACGGGTGAGATAGCCATGCTCGGCGCACACCTGGGCCAGCGGCTGGTCACGCTGCAGCACATAGCACTCGCCCAGTTGCGTGCTCGTCAGCAGTCGCAGCTCGACCGCCGCTGAGCCGAACAGCTTGTCGTCGAGCCCCTGGGCCGCCATCCTCCTGCTATCGGCGTGCGCGACCAAAACCTTCACCGATCCCGCCTTGCTGCGGCCCACTGTGGCTGCCACACGCGCTTGTGGCGGTGCGGCGGATATGCACTAAGTTGTTGAAAACTATGTGTTTTAGTGCGCTGATCGGGAGAGCACTGGGCGCGTGGAGCGCCTACGCTTTATTGGTCCTGCTGCAAGCCCTGGTCGGCGGGCAAGCTTCGTGCGAGGCGCAGGCCAAAACCTGGCGCTCGCTGGTCCCAGCTCGCCACGTAGTGCCAAGCTGAGCGACACAGTACGGCCCACTGACGGTAGCTGCCCCCTCGCAGCACGCGCGCCTTGCGCAGGAAGCCGTCGGTGGCAGCGACTCGGCCTCCGGGGTCCGTCGCACTGTATGCGGGGCGGCCGGTATCCCAATCATTGATCCACTCCACGACGTTGCCGGACATGTCGTGTAGCCCAAAGCCATTGGGTTCCAGGCTTGCGACCGGATGGGTGCGACCTTCGGCGTTGTCGCAGTACCAGGCGATCTTGGTGAGGTTCGCATCCCGGACACATGTCGACAGGGATGCTACCGGCGCCATGGTCCCGGAATGGAACGCCGTCCGCGTGCCTGCCCGCGCCGCGTACTCCCATTCGGCGTCTGTGGGCAGGCGAAAGCCGTCACACTGGTACACGGTGTCCGAGGTCGACGACGCCTTCTCGCAAGTGAGGCCTTTTCCCAGCACGCCGGTGCAGCCCTCCAGCTGGTAGCACTCATCGAGCGGCGGTTCGTGTCTCGCGGACATCAGGTTTGCGTATGCCAGCGCGTCAAACCACGTCACATTGCCGACCGGGCATCTTGGGCTGTCCCGGCAATTGCCCGTGCCATCCTCGGCCTGGGTCGTGGGATCGGGCAGGCCGGCACTGAGCCACGCTTCGCGGGTCACTTCCGTCTGTTGAAGCAAGAATGGGCGGGTAAGCGAAACTACCTGGCGAGCCTCCTGGACGCGCGCATGTCCCGGCTCGTCTTCCGGCGAGCCCATGACGAAACAACCGGCGGGTACCTTGCACCAACCGTCAGTGCACGCGGCCTGCACGGACGCCGCCGGGCATGCGGAATCGTCGAAGGGTGCGGCCACTGGCGCGGATGGCGAAAGCGTGCGGTCTTGCGTCTCGGCCGGCACGTCCCCGACCTGCGTTGGGACGGTGGCGTCGTCATCCGAGGAAGGTTCCGTGTCCTGGCCATTCCGGGCCAGGCGATCCCTCTGGTGTCGTGCGTCCGATACGAAGTCCGCCGGCGACGACGCGTTGTCGCACGCGCACGCCAGCGACGCAGCGGCCACAATCGTGGCCGCACGTTGCAACCGTCTTCTAGGGCAGCTCAGGAGTGATGCCAAAGATACGTCCTTGCAGCAGGATCTCTTCATATTCTTCGGACGCTGTGCCGTGGGTTAGCTCTGCCCCTTCTCGGAATCCCGGGCGAACCAGAGCACTCGTGTCATTATACATGGGCTCCCAACCGACGTCGGCACTCTGGCATCGATCGGTGGGCGGGTCCTGCTCCGGATGGCAGGCACGCCGATAGACCTCAAAGATCTCGGCCATGGAAGAGCCCGCGTTGCCGTCCGCTGTGTTGATGTTCCACAGGAAACCCATCATGTCGAGCTCGGTAGCGAAGTCGGCAACCTCCGACACGGGGCAGAAGTTGTTCCGCCAACCGGTCACGCCGCCGCTGCTGGTCCAGGGCTGTCGACAGCTCACGCTCACCGGCGGCAATATGGACAGCAGGTCGCCGTGCTCCGTCGTTGTGAACGTTGTGCAATCTTGACCGGCCGGACAGGTCGTGATGCCCGGGAACAGGAACTCCTTGTAGTAGACGAAGGAGCAATCCGTGTCTCCTGTGTGGTTCCACGTCTTGGATGCGTAGAACTGTGCGTACCCCTCCATGTGGGCTCGCGGCGCCCGTTCCACCGACTGCAGACAATGCTGGGCATTGGCCGCCTCCACGTGTTGGCATCCACAAAGGGGATCGATGAACGGTGGGTCGACCAATGGGTCGGTCGGTGAAGGCGGACCCGACGCCTCACGCTTGCCAGGGCACGTCGCGCCTGGAGGACAAGAGAAGGTGTAGGTGCCGCCCAGCAGGCCCATCGCCCGCTCTTGAATTTGGTGACCTGCCTCGTGGGCCACGATGAACTTCCAACGGCTTTGTGGCGGCCAATGGCACGCGGTTCCGCCGCTGCCGTCCGGCAGGCACATCTGGACGGATGGGCAATCGGCGTCGGTCGTGCACGACGTGCTGTTTGGCGGCAAGGTCGCGGGCCCAGAAAACAGCGTGCGGGGCACCCACGCGCAAAAGTGGTCTGCGCCGATGGGCCTGCACGCGAGCCCTGTCGGGCACTGGTCCGCGTTGGGGTCGCAGGTGAAGGTCTGCGGTGGAAACTGATGCGAGACACTTACGCATGAGTTGACCTTGCCGCCGAAGGTGCACCCATCGTTGACGGCGGCATGATAGAGGTCCGGAACGATGCCGGCGTCGGGAATGCGCAGCAGCTGACTGATGGTGGCGCTCGCTTCTGTTACGGGGCCGATGACCGGCGTGTGTGTGCGCACCTCCGTCGGGGGAATCGCCCAGGGGCCCGTTGTCGACCACTGCGACACCGGGATGTCACCTTCCGACAAGGTCGCATTGATCACACCAAAGTTGAGGTCGTTCGCGTCCCGCAACGAGAAGCGAACTCCGTCTGAGCGCTCGAACGTGGTCCGGTACACGAGGCTCATCTCCAGCCCCCCGTTGGCCAGGTCGCCCGGAGCGGCCCCATCGACGAACAGCAGAGCCTCGACCGGAATCACGCCGGCGGGGATGCAGCCCTCCGAGTCCAGGAACGCGGGGGTACCAGACTGCAGAACGCCGTTCTCGTAGAAAGCTCCGACGTGCACATTGCCCGTTGGCCCCTGCACCTCGAGGATGAACTCGGCGAAGGCTGCGGGGTATTCGTCGTGGTCGCCGCCGGGGCTCGGGGTCCCCACGGTGTCTTCCCCAAAGCCTTCGTCCACGTAGTCCGCGGGCCACACACCGCATACTCGCGGCGATGAGAGGCCGCTGGGGATGCCCGTTTGCATCACATCCCAACAGATCGTCCAATCGGAACCGCTTGTGTGGCAGTCGGTCGGCGACGCAACTGTCCCAGTCCAGGTTCCGTCGGTATTGTCCACGACTAGGTCGACCGTTACCTCGATGTCGTCGGCGGAGGCGTTGTCCCGCTCGATGATCTCGATGCGGACGGGTACCGTTGGCTGGTCGATGGGGACGGCCAACGTGAACTCCTCGTCGAGTTCCATCGGTCCTAGAATGCAACCGACGGTAGCGCTTCCACATGTGAACAGGTGTCGGTTCGGCAGCTCGACCCCGTTGATGAAGACCCGTGCGTCGACATCGAGGCTCGCCAGACCCCCGTCCTGCTGCGCGATGATGCTGGTTAGTGTGAGCTTGAAGGGCAGGGTCACCGAGCTCAGCGCCTGGGTGACAACACCCACGCCGTTTGAGGTCGACTGGGTGCCGCCGCCGCCATGCATGGTGCTTGCACTCGTGTCCATGGTCGGCGGCTGTCGTTGCGCGTCGGTGTAGTACGAGGCCAGCTTGGGGCGCGAAGGGGCCACCGATGACGGGTCTTCGGGCATTCCCATGGCTTCATCGAGGATGGGATCGGTCGGCGGCTCCGGGTACGCCTCTGTGGTGCACGGCTCGGAGTCTTGATCGGCCGTGACACTCCTGCCTCGTAGCGTCCAGGTCATCGTCGTCCCGGCGTCGAAGGGTACCCAAAATGCCGTGTCCACGACCCCGGGTTCGAACGTCTCGATGGGGCTTACCGCGGGAGTCGGCGTCGGTGAGAGTTGGTTGTCCGCGCCCACGGGAATGTCGAGCTCGATCGGCAGGCGGTTGTCGTAGCCAAACAGTGCAGCGTACCGGTTCGCACCCACCTGGCTCACGCACTGCAGGAGCGGCTTGGGGCCGCCGCCGATGCTGTAGAGATTGTGGTCGAGGGAGCCAACGTAGATGGTCCCGTTCGCGCCGATCGCTGGCGAAGAGATGATTTCGTCGCCGGTTTGCACGGACCAGCGCTCCAGGCCTGTGGTCCCGTCAAGTGCGTATAGGCGGCCGTCGCTGGCTCCGATGTAGACCGTCCCATCCGCTCCGATGGCTGGCGAGGATAGCACTGCGGCTCCAAGGGATGTCTCCCAGGCGAGCTGCCCATCGGGAGCGATCCCGCGGACGCGCCCGAGGGAGTCACCCAGGATAATGATTCCATCGGGACCAAGTGCCGGAGAGGAGACGCTGGGCGCACCTAGGAGATAGCGCCAACGCAACGTGCCGTTGCCCGGGTTGAGGGCATGCAAGTGACCGTCGAAGGACACGATATACACTGTGCCATCCGGACCGAGCGCGGGCGTAGCGCTTATCGGGCCTAGCGCTTGGAACGTCCAGCGCGGTGATCCGTCTGGGTTGATCGCATAGGCGATCCAGCCATCGGACCCAGCGTAGATCGTGCCGTCCAGGCCGATCGCGACGGAGCTTCGGACCGGCGAGGGCGTTTGCAGGTGCCAGAGCTTGTCGCCAGTAGGACTCAGCGCGTAGAGCCTGCCGTTGTCGGAGCCCACGTAGATCGTACCATCCGGGGCCACTCGCGGCCCCGACCGTACATTGAACCAGGTGCGGAAGTTCCATAGCTCGTCGCCCGTCGGTGTTACGGCAAACACTCGCCCGTCATCGGAGCCCACGTAGATCGTTCCGTCCGAGCCGATCGCTGGTGAGGAACGAACCGCGTCACCGGCATCAAACGCCCATTGCTGTGTTCCGTCCGGGTTTACTGCGTAGAGAAAGCCATCTTCGGACCCGACGTAGACCGTGCCATCCGCGCCCACGGCGGGCGAAGAGATCACTTCGTCACCGGTTGTAAACGTGGAGACAGGGGAGGGCTCCTGGGCGCCGACCACCGGGCTCACGGCCTGTTGCGTCAGGCATCGGCCAAATGCTGGCCACGGAGCGGCTGCAGGACCCGCCGTGTCGGTACACGCCAGGCCTTCATCGTCGGCTGCGAGTGCTCCCTCGCAAACGTAGGCGAAGTTGTCGCCACAATCCCTGTCGCGCCAGCCGTCCAGGGGAGAGTCGCTCATCGTCGCGCAATCCTGCCCACCCAGATTGCTTGGCTCGAGAAAGGTCCAGTTCTCGTACAGTCCTCCCACCGCCGAGCCAAAGCCGCCGCCGCTCCAGAACTGGTCGCCGTTGTCGATCCACAGCCACTCGCCTTCCACCGACAGGTCGGTGGCGCCCATCCAGGCGGCGGAAACCAGGTTCATACGCAGGAAATCTTCCTCGTCCTGGTTATCCACCCGAACGAGGTCCATGCCCTGCACCAGGCACTTGCCGCGCGCTTCGTTCCAATCGGACTCGTCGACGCAGAACCAGTACTCGCGGCCATCCCGGGTGGCCACCACACAGCCGGGAGCTGGCGGGTCGCTTAGGGCCGCTGCTGCCAGACCTACATGTGTCGGTTGCTCTTGCTGCACCGCCGGGAGATCGCAGCCGGCGCAGAACCAAAGCGACGACAGCAACAACCCGAGCGGCGACCCCCGTCTAAGCGAGATAGGTGCCAGGACGGCGCTATGACAGACCACGCGTGCCTCCAAATTTCCCCCAGACCGCTGCGAGTAGCAGCAGAATGGCGTTTCGGGATCACCGCGCCCCCCCGGCGATTACCCTACGATTACTTTATGATTGCCCCACGACTACCCACGGCAGCGCCGTGTCGTCTTCCGATTATACGAAAACTTTGCACAAGATCCACGGCTTGTTTTGTGCCAAGTGGCTTGCTTGGGACGGAAGAGCATTGGCGCAACTTTGGTGTTGCGATGCTTGTAGATGTGTGAGCCACGGGTGTGCGGCAGGAGGCTGGTTGGTGACGGCGGATGTTGAGGCCGACTACGAACGACAGGCTGCCTTGCTGCAGTGCTGAGCTCGATGGTCAGGGCCTATGGCTGCAGTCGATCACATCGGACGTTCATCGTCGATCTCGGTCGTGCACAAGGGGCCCCGGGAAGGTTCGAAAGTTCAACTCGCGCTGCCATGTGGAAAAAGCGCCGCGCGAGCGTGTTCGGTCATTGTGCTGCGCTACCAGCAGTTGTTGGTGGCACCGTTCAAGCCAAAGGCGCCGTTCTTGAGAGCGCCGGCGGGGTAGGAGATCGCGAACTGGTAACACATCTCCTGCTCCGAAGAGGGTCCATAGGCGACCGACGCACCTGTGTTGTTGAAGAACGTACACGTTGAGGTAATCGTATCGCCCGGGAACAGATCCACTGCGACCTCGTAGTGGATCTGTTGATTGAAGTCGAATGGCTTGTTGAACACTTCCTCGGTCGCTCCACCGCCCCGATTCACTACGGATCGCATGCTGCGACCCAGCTTGTGCATGTGCGGTAGGAACGTGAAGATGTGGATCGGGTCACCGGCGTTCATTCCTTGCCGGCTCGGCCGACAGGTGCCGGAGAAGGTGCTCTCCACGCCCGGGGGCATCCCCAGGAACCCGTTGAAGTCCTCCGTTCCCAGGGTCGCCATCGTCGCGGTGTGCTCACGCGTACCCTTCGGGATGGTGCAGACCTGAATGCCAGACGAGTCGCCCACGCTTCTGCCGGTCGTGTTGAACAGGTGCCACTCGACCAGGACGTGGCTACCTGGCGGGGGAAGTTCGAAGCCGGCCTGGGGTGGCATTTCGACGTCGCGCCCTCCGACGGCCCAACCCGCTAGCAGTTGGGAGTTGTCACCTATGTGCGAACCCGTGCAGCGTTCAAAGGTGCCGCCTGCGGTGCTGTTTGTGGTGTACAGCAGCCAATGGTGCAGCAATGCCTCGTTTTCGAACGCGTTGCCGAAGCGGGTCCCCTCGACCGGCTTGTCCCACGGCACCTTGTAGTAGAAGCAGTTGTAATACTCGCCGGATTCGATCGTGTATTCGGACGTATCGCCCGGGGATTGAGCTCCGTGCATGCGCAACTCGAAGCACTCCTCGTTCGGATCGCGCGCTGTCTCCGGCTCCATCTCGATCGTTGGCACAGCCTCCGCTGCTGGGCAGTTGGCGTCCGCAACGGTGCCGGATTTGGCACCTGCCCCCAACCATGTATTGAGCACGCTCAGATCGGGATCTGGCATCAGGCTGCCCGGAGGCATGGGGCGGGCCTCGTCGTTGATCCGTTCCTGAACCAGTTCGTAGACCAAGCGTGCCGGATCGCTGTAGCTCGGCTTGTGGAAGTCCTCGAGCGTGGTCAACGACATCGGGGCGCCACCGACCGTGGATGCCCCGTGGCATTGCCCGCACCGGCCCGTCATGATGGTTGCCACGTTGCAGGGCAGGGTGCTCTGGGCCATCGCGCCGGACTCGTCGGCGCTTGGCAGCTCAATCCCTGGGTCGGAAACGGGTGTCTCGGCCAGCTGGGCCGCGTCGCTTGCGGTCGGCTGAGAAGCGGCGGGTGGGCTCTCGGCGATTCCGACGGGCATGGTCGCCGTCTGTGTGGCCGTCGCCTGGGCTTGCGGCGCGGGTGCCTGTGCGCCCGCCTGGACCATCGGCACGGTGGTCGACATCCCCGGCCGCTCGTCCGAGCCACAACCGACCACAAGGGCCGCTGCCATCATCATCAAAGAACCACCCTTGCTCATTTCGCCAAGCCTCCGTTTCCGGACGAGGTGAACGATCGCACCACCCACTCCATGCCAGCGTATTCACACGGTGGCGAGCAGGGGTCCAGTTGCAGAAGAGCAACTCTTGATGCCGCTCACATCCCGCCGGCTAGCTAGGCACGCACCACCTGCAGCGGTCCGACCAGCAGGGTCTCGCCGGTCTCGCGCACGATTGGGTCGCTGTCGTTGGCTGCCATCTGCGCAAGTGCGGCCACATCTATCGGGTCTGCGCCCTTCATCGCATACACAGCGCAGGCTCGGAGCCACGGGTCGGAGCGGGTCATGACGAGCTGCACAGCTTCTGGCAAGGAGGTTGGCCAGCGCGGTCCGAAACTGGTGCTCCCGGCCTGTTCCAGGGCCCTCATCTGCTCGGGGTCGACAAGCGGGAAGAGGTGCTCCTTCTCTCGCCATGTCAGCAGGTTGTCCAGGAACTCCAATGCGCTGGCTACCTCTTCCGGGCGGCCGCGGCACAAGGCACTGTGCGCGTTTTCGATGTCGCGGGGGGGATAGCGCAGCGCGAGCAATGCGAACACGCGCGCCAGGGCCTCGGTGCGCCGTTGCGCGAGGGTGTTGGCGAGCAGGCTCATCCCGGTCTGCGGAGGTTCCCCTTTCGGGAGCACGCGCATCACGGACAAATGTAGGTAGCAGCTCTCGAGCTCGTGCGACAACAGCTCGTCGACTCCCGGCTGCTCGAAGCGCAGGCTCGGAAAGCGCTTGCGCAGTTTCCCGAGCGCCTCGATCAACGAACGCCGGCGTTCCCACTGCGCCCCTCGGGCATGCGCGATGAGCGAAGTGACGCATCGCTGGGACTCGATCCGAGCGAGGATCCGCGGCAAGACGCGCCACATCCGGTCGGGCACGTCGGGGTCGGCCATGCGCCGATCAATCTCGTCGATGACGGTCTCACCGTACTGTGACAGCGCCAGCCGTGCATCCATCCGAAAGCGCCGATCGGCGAGTAGGCCAAACAGCCAGGGTACATGCTCCGGACTTTCGGTCTGGCCGGCGCTCTTGATCGTTTCCCGCACGACTGCCTCGCTGGCGTCGTTGCGGAGTCGCTGCCAGTAGCGGTCCAGACCGCTGCGTTCCAAGCTCCCGAGCACGGTGGCTGCGTGCAGGCGCGCCTGCACGCCGGCCGGCCCCTCCAGCCCGAGCAGGTCGTCTAGCAGCTCTGGGGTCACCAGGGCCTTTTCCCGGGGTGATCCGCTGGTCGCGATAACTCCCAGAGCTGCTGCTCGGATCGACACACGATCGCTATGTAGTTGGGAGTCTAGTGCTCGGATCGGCCCCTGCTCGCTGTGGGCATTGAGTAGGCGCAGGGCCTCGACGCGGACGCCATGGTCGGGGTCGCCCTGCAGTTGAAACACTTCGTCGAGAACGTCCTGTTCCAGCTCCTGGGCGGCGAGCACCCGCAAGGCCTTCAGACGCACGTCCGCGCTTTGAGCCGTCAGGAAGGGTCGCACCCGGGCTGGGAGGCGTGGGTCCCTTACCGACCCGAGCATTTCCAACACGTAGGCGCTCCGGCGCAAGCTTCGGTCATCGTCCAGTGCATCGATGAGGGCCTCGACGGCGCCTGCTTCGGTGATGTCGATCGTGAGTTCCGAGGGGTCTAGTTCGCGCTTCTCGAATGCGTGTCGGAGCGTGTCGAGGTAGGCCCTCCGCAGGCCCCAGACGCACATGAATAGTCCCAAGAGCAGCACACCCGACAGGCCGCTGAGGGCGATATACTCGACATCGAACTCCCGGACGAGAAACATCACCAGCAGGGCGCCCGCGCCCGTTGCGGTGGAATCCACGGTCGCGTCGAGGAACAGCTTTGCCTGCTTCTTGGTCGCAGACGGAATGGGGATGAACAGGATTTCGAAGGCGCTCTTGTGGATGGAGTGCCGAAGGGAACCATCCGCCATTTTGAGCAACGACGCTGCTAGCACCCCCGGGGCCACCACCAGGCCCAACGTTCCGAGGGCGAGTGATAGTGGCAGCACGAGCAGTGCCCAGCCCACACCTAGGGTCGTCAAGACCCGCGTGGTCAGCGCCAGCTGCACGGCGATCGCCAGACCATTGAAATACGCGTAGAACTCGCCGAAGAAGGCGGTCTTTTCGTTCTTCGAGGGAAACTCGCGTTGCACCGCGTCATTGAACTGGATGTCGACGACGACCGAAATCAGCCCGATGAGGGCCACTGTCAGGACCATCCAGGACAGCAGGCGCGAAGAGCGAATCGCGGATAGCGCTCCGTCTGCTGCTTGCTCTGCCGGAGCGGATTCGGTGGGACGTGAAGCGGGGGTGGCGGGCTGCGCCTGCGCTCGCAGGCACCACCAGGCTGCGACCAACAACCCCGCGGCCACCAGCATGAGATTCTCTGTGCCCAGCGCATCAGCCAGACCGCCGGTTAGGAGGCCCCCACAGATCGCTCCGGAAATTCCTCCCGTTCCGATGATGCCGAACACACGCCGCGCCTCTCGGGCATTGAAGCGGAGGTTCGCGAGTTGCCACAAGAGAGAGACGGCCACCAAGCCGTACAACGCGACCCAAACGTAGAACGCGTAGTAGCTCTCTCCGTACCCGAGCGGAAGCAACAGCCGAAACCCGAGCAGGCAAAAGATGAAGCCCATGAACATGCTCAGTACGAGCCGATCAACTCGGGTCGAGCGGGCTAGGTGCCCATACCCGGCAGCCGTGAGTGCGCCCACGATGGCTACCATGATCATCGCGCCGGGTAGCGCATCCACCCCGAAACGGTCGAGAAACAGCGCGTTGCGGACCGGCTTGAGTACATAAAGAGCAGCCATCACAAGGCCGTAAGCCAGTGCGAGTGGCCCGGCGCGCTGCAGGTCATCGGCCCGCAGCTGAGTGATACGCAGCAGCCACCTCACGACTCACCTCGCTGAGAGGAGCTCTCCTGGCGGACAAGCTGGAGCCAGTGGTCGCCGTAGCGGTCGACCCGCACGTCACCCAAGCCATCGATCGCCCGGAGGGCATCAGAGTCCGCCGGTGCGTGCTTGATCAGGTCTTGCAGTCCATGCCCTGGCAAGACGACCTGCACATCCACGCCACGTTGCTGTGCTTCACGCGTCCGCCATGCCACCAGGGCTCGTTCCAGACGCTTGCGTCGGGCGCGCTCCGTTGGTGAAGGGCCTCCTGCGGTCTGGTCGTCAAGCTCCTCGGCGGGCGCATCCCCGGCAGTGACCCCGCGAGCGATTGCTGCAAGCCACTTTTGTGCGATCGACTTGGCCCGCCCGCGAGCGAGGGATTTGATCCCTCGAAGCCCGGCGAGCTGATCGGGCCGGCGGCGCGCCAGTTCGAGAAGCTCTCGGTCGTGCGCGACTCGAAAGGGAGGCACGTCCCAGGTGCGCGCTGCCGAATCGCGTACCTGGGCCAGTTCCCGAAGGACGCCGCGCTGCACAGGGGGCAGCCGCCGAGCTCCCTTGATCCTCAGCCACGGAGGCTTTTCGGGTGGATCCGGCCGGCAAGCTTGGTCCAGTACATAGTCGCACTCGACTTGCAGCTCTTCGGCGATCCCCACCCGGTCCACATCGCTCGCCAGACTGTCGTGCAGCAAGAATAGGTGACGGACGTCGTCATGCAGGTAGCGGATCGCTTTCTGCGTGAGCGGCCTGCGACCCCAGTCGGCCTGCTGCTGGTCCTTTTGGATCTCCACGCTGCAACGCTTGGCCAAGAGGGATGAGAGCCCAGTCGCGGGTTCGCCCAGCAGTCTGGCGGCCAGTGCCGTGTCGAAGATGTGACCGAGCCGGATCCCATGGCTCCAGAGCAGCCGGGTGTCAAAGGCGGCATCGTGAAGAACCTTGAGGGGCCCTTGTGGCCCCAGGAACGCTTGTAGCAGTTCCGAGTCCCAGCAGGCGAGGGTATCCACAACGACGGGAACGACCGGGGTATCATCTGCGCACAGCTGCATCGTACAGACCCGTGGTCGATAGCGAAAAAGCCCGTCTCCCTCGAAATCGATCCCCACGCGCTGCACCTCCAAAAGCGGCGAGAGCAGCTCTTGCAGGCGCGCGGGCTCATCGATGACGGAGTACTCCACTGGCGCAAATCCTTATTAATCAGGGTGGTGGGCGGTCCAGAGACGCGCGAGCCGATCCTAAACGATCGACCCCTATCGCGCCTATTTCGGGGGGTGTATGCTGCCGAACAGCGGCGATGGCGAAGCGACGTAAGGGTGGCATGGAAGGAGTGGCGGGTGTGGTTGCCCGGGTCATGCCAGGCCGTGCTCCCCACGATCGGGAGCTGATCGCACTGAATGCATATTGGTGTAGGAGCGTGCCGCAGCGAGTCGCCGAGAATGCCCGGCCTGCGCGGCTGCGCCGGGGAGATCTGACCATACACACGCGGTCGCCGGCCTGGGCCAACACCTTGCAGTTGGAGGGCGAATCACTGCTTCGAGCACTACGGTCGCGCTTCCCACAATGTGTCGTAACACGATTGATCTTTCGCGTGGGCCCCCTTCCCGACCTGCCGTTGCCGCCGCGCCCGCCGCCCAAGCCGGTCCATGTGGTTCCGCTCCGTGACCTGCCGGAAACGGTTGCGCGCGAGCTCGCATTCATCCAAAACGACGATGTACGCGAAGCCGTACGGCACGCTGCCTCGGTAGGACTCGCGGATTCGCCTTCCCGCAAACCCCAGTGAGAGCCCAGCCCCATCCGGACGATTCAGCTGTGACCGAAACGAAGGTGAAGATCTGCGGCGTCACGGGACCTGCGGCCGCACTCCAGGCCGTGGACGCGGGCGCAGACGCCATTGGCCTCAACTTCTACCCGCGTTCGCCCCGCTGCATTGGCCAAGCGACCGCGCACGCGATTGTGGATGCGATCGCTGGCCGCGCCCTCTGTGTCGGGGTGTTCGTCGATCGGCCGATCGAGGAGTTGATGGGCCTACAGAGCCGGCTCGGTCTCGACTGCGTCCAGCTCCACGGTCAGGAATCCCCAGAGTATTTGTCGCGCGTTTTGCCACACGCCTACAAGGCCATCCGCCTACGTGGACCGGAAGGTATCGCGGAAGCGGCCCGCTACGGCGGCGAGTACATTTTGGTGGATGCCTATGTCTCGGGGGAGCCCGGCGGGACGGGCGCCCGTACCGATTGGCGTCTTGCGGCGCAAATCGCGCGCACCCGCAAGTTAGCCCTGGCCGGCGGCCTCACCCCGGACAACGTCGCTGCCGCGATCGCGGCCGTGCGCCCCTTCTGCGTGGATGTCGCAAGCGGCGTAGAATCCGCCCCGGGCATCAAGGACCCCACCCTGGTGGAGGCCTTTATCCGAGCCGCCAAGGCGGGCTAGCAGCTAGCGCTAGATCCCAAGCAGTTCCTTGACCTTCTCGATCACCTGCGGGGCCTGAATGGGCTTGGTGATGTAGGCAGATGCCCCGAGCGCCATCGCGCGCTCGCGATCCTCGTTGGAGCCTTCGGTGGTGATAATGATCACCGGGACGTCCTTGTGACGGTCGTCGGAACGGATGCGCTTGACGAGTTTCAGACCGTCCATGATCGGCATGTTGATGTCGCTGATGACGAGATCAAACTTGGAGTTGTTGAGCTCGCGGAGGCCGACGATGCCGTCGTCCGCCTCGGTGACCTGAATGCACTTGATGCGCGACAGTGCAAAGACGATCAGTTGGCGCATCATGGGAGAATCTTCGACGACAAGGCAAGAGTAGTCAGACATGATCAGACACCCACATCCGCTGCTGCCGGGTCCATGGCCCGCTCCGCATCCTTTGGGTCCAGTTTCGTCTTCAAGGTCGACAACGCACTTCCCGGAGTATGCGCGTCCGAGTAGAGGTTGGCGGCAATGAGAGCCGTCGCGCCCAGGGTCCCGAGCAGCCGAAATAGCTCCGCGTCGACCGATGCCCACGCGTGTTTATGGGGCAACAGGTTTTCGAGCACGATAATCGCGATCGTCTGGCCGTTGACCGTTAGCGGAACCAGTGCAAGTGGGACATCCTCAATGCGATTGGCGGGGTCGTCCTGCACGCGCTCGGTGCCTGTCAACACCACGTCCGCCATGGGTCCGTCTGCCAGCGCCATCGGAGCGAGCTCTCCCGGCTCGTACCCGCGGGAGTCGAGTGGCAGTGCCTGCCCTTCATCGGCCGAGATCAGATACAGGGCGAAGCGCTCGCCCCCGACCAGCTGCTCGACCAGCTCGCAGATCTGCTTTATGACCTTGCGCGGTGACAACGAGGCGCTCAGCTGATAGGCCGCCACATAGAGGCTGGCGAGGTCGTTGAGCTCCTGTTCGACCTGGCGCGAACGCGCGTCGTGCTTTCGCGAGCTGACCTCCAACTCGTTTGAACGACTCATCAGGTTGTTGCGCTCCCCCTCCAGGCGGTCGATGCGCTCCAAGAGATCGCGGATGGCGCCGTCGCTCGCTATCTGGTTGCGTAGGCGCAGGTTTTCCTCCTCGAGCTTGCGATACTCCCGCTGAAGCTCTTGGTTCTCCTTGAGCAACTCTTCGGTCAGCTCGACGCCTTTGCGCAAGAAGCTCCTAACGAACGCTTCGCGCTCGGCGCGGAGGTCGGGCCGGTCACTGCCCGGCGGGCCTGTTCGTGATTCACGTTTGCTCAATTTTGCCACACTCCTGCGCGTTTCATGCGAGCAGCTTTACCAGCTTGTCCACCAACCCGGTCAAAGGGAGTACGTGGTTGACCATGCCCGTCCGGGCAGCCGCCTTGGGCATGCCGAATACGACTGCCGTTTCTTCGGACTCCGCTATGACTGTGCCGCCGCTTTCCGCCACTTCGACCACGCCTCGGGCGCCGTCGTCCCCCATGCCGGTCAGCACCACCCCGATTACGCGCCGGCCGGCCGCCTTGGCGGACGAAGAGAACAGGCGATCGGCGGAGGGCGCGTAGCGGTCCTGCTCCCCCGGCCAGACAACTTGGGCTGTTAATCGACCGTTGTTTCGCGACACCTCGATACAGCGCCCACCGGGACATACGAGCGCGGTCCCGGCGTTGATCTCGTGCTTGTCGTCCGCCTCAAGCACCCGAAAGGCGCTCAGACGGTCCAGGCGATCGGCGAAGGCCTTCGTGAAGCGATCCGGCATATGCTGAGCCACGACGATTGACGCAGAGGCCCGGGAAGGCAGCTTCGAGAATAGTTCCAGGAGCGCCGTTGGCCCGCCCGTGGACGAAGCAACCACGACCAGTTTGTCGGGCGAACCACCGAGCTTCGATAGCGGCCTCTCCTGAATGGTGGTCTTCGCGCGCCCCGGTGGTTCGCTGGGCACAGGCTTGCGCCGTGTCCGCCACGTGGATGGGGCCAGCTGGCGTACCACGGCGACCATGTGGTCTAGCTGCGTGCGAATCTCTTCAGTGCGGCCGGCGAGCAACTGCTCCGGCTTCGCAATGAAGTCGATCGCTCCCAGTTCGAGCGCGCGGAACACGTTTTCCTTGGCGGAGTGGCTCGAAACGACGATGACTGGCGTTGGCCGGCTCGCCATCAGAAGGCGCAGGAAGGTAAAGCCATCCATGCGCGGCATTTCGAGGTCGAGTGTGATCAAGTCCGGCGAAAGGGACGCCGCCAGACGAAGCGCCTCATCGCCGTCCGAAGCCGTCCCGATAACCTGGACCCCAGGGTGCTCCTCGAGCAGACCGGTCAGGGACTTGCGATTGATCGCCGAGTCATCAACGACGAGTACGCGGAGCTTTCTATCGGCCATTACCGCTCTTCACCTTGGCTTGAGATTGGCTTGCGATAAGCGAGATCGCCGTGGAGATGCGCTAGCTGGAAAGCTGTTGACGCGTGCAATAGTGACTCGCTGTGCCCCAACATCAAGTAGCCACCCGGATGCAGGCGCTCGTAGAAGCTCTCGATCAGGCGCCGCCGGGATTCCTTGTCAAAGTATATCAAGACATTGCGACAAAAGATCGCATCGACTTGACCGACGATCGCTACCCGCGCCTGGTCCAGGAGGTTGAAGTGCCCAAACACACACATGGAGCGTATGCGTGGGTGCACTACACGCCCCTCTGGTGTGCGTGTGAAGAAGCGTTCGTAGCCCTCAGGCATGGCCCTGAAGCTTGATTCGCGATAGGTCCCCGCGCGCGCAACTTGGAGCACTTTGCGCGAGATGTCGTTTCCGAAGACCCGCACCTCCCAGCCATCGAAGAGCCCAGACTCCTCGATCAAGATTGCGAGCGAGTAGACTTCTTCGCCCGACGAGCACCCGGCGCTCCATACGGTCAGAGACTTTCTCACCGAGGCCGCTTCCTTCAGCGACGGCAGCACCTGGCTTCGGAACGCACGCAGCTGGCTCCACTCGCGGAAAAAGTACGTCTCATTGGTCGTGAGAATCTCCATCGTGCGCTCGAGCTCGGTGTGCCGGCGCGGGTGATAGCAGAGGAAGTGGTAGTACTCGCGAAAGCTGCCTATGCGCAGGGCGACGACTCGCTCCCCCAGGCGCCTTTCCACGATCGGCCGGAGTTCCTCCCCAATCTTGATGCCGCTGTGTTCGTTGATGAACTCGCGCAACAGCCGAAATTCCTCGGCTGTCATGCGAGGCGCGACGCGTGCGGCTCCACTCTTTCTCATGCCACCCCGCGCAGCTGAGCCAGCGCTTCGATGAGCTCCGCTCTCACCAAGTCGTCTTCTTCGCTCTCCAACCTAGCTTCCAGCAACGCGGGTGCCTCGGTGTGCTTTGCAGCAGCGACCAGGCGCACTGCCAGCTGGCGGACGTCCCAGCGAGCGTCGGTCAGGGCACGCGCCAAATGCTCGAAGCTCTGTGGTTGGCACTCCCCCAGCGCCGTGAGGGCCTGCTTCACTACCTCTGCGTCGCTGGCCTCGAGTGCCTTGACGAGCAACCCTTGCAGTCCAGGGGCTGCAAGCTTGTGCAGGCTGCTCAGGGCCGAAACGTGGACAGCTGAGCCGTCGGTGCCAGACTCCATCAGTGTTCGCAACGGCTCTACCGCCCGCGGACTTCCGCAATCACCGAGTGCTTTGGCTACTGCTGCTCGCAAGGGCGTGGAATCGGCGTCGAGGCACAGCAAGAGCGGGGCCACGCCGAGCTCGTCCGGAAGCTTGCCCAGGGATTCAGCTGCTGCGAGCTGCACTTCGAGGCTTTCGTCCGTTAGCGCCAGCGCGATGAGCTCAGCCGCCCGTTCTCCCCCGAGCTTGGCAAGCCCTGAAAGCGCCGCACAGCGTGTGGCCGGATCATCGAGCAGTAGTGCAGCCTGGAAGCGTCGCAGCGCCTTGTCCCCCTCCAGTTCGACCAACAGTCCTGCGACCGCCTCGAGCCCGGCGCCACTGAGTTCACATTGGCTGAGTGCCTCGCGTACGGCGTCCGCTTCTCGCTCCGCGAGTTCTACGAGCGCGCTTCCGCAGGCTTCTGCTAGCTCGTAGTCCGCGCTGCCTGCGGCCTGGACAAGTGGCAGAGAATCGGCAGGTTCTGCGAATGGCCCGATCGCTCGGGCAGCTACGAGTTGCAGTTCTGGATCCGTGCCGAACAGGCCTTTGCGCAGCTCCGCCTGTAGCCGCGACAGCAGGGCAGGCTTTATCTCGCTGCCCAGTTCCTCGGCAAGTGTGGCCGCAAGCTCGAGTGCTACCATGGCGCGAGGGCTTGCCGGCTGGACATACTCCTCGAGCAAACGGTCGACGGCGTCCTCACCCCACCGTAGCAAAGCGCGCTGCAAAGTTGGACAGATGCCTTCACCGGCTACAAGTCCTAGGGCACTGTCCAGCCCACGTGGATCACGCAGGAGGCATAGCAAGAGTACTGCTCCTTGCCATGACTGCAGGCTGTGACGGTCGTTCACCGCTGCGAGCCGCCCGCGTGCGTCGGTGCCGACACTGGCGAGCTTGTCTTCCAGGGGCACAAGCGCGTCGGGATTCGCCTCGACGAAATGTTCGATAGCGGCGGCGGCATCTGCTAGGACACGCGCTGAACGATCTGAAAGTGCACTCACGAGGGACCCGATCGCCCGTTCGTCGCCGGTTCGTCCGAGAGCCGACAATGCAACCCTGAAGACCAGGCGGTCGTTTAGCAGTGGCTCGAGCTCATTCCACGGAACCACCGCCCCGATCCGGTTGAGTGCATCCATGGCGGCCATGCGCTGGAAGGCGTCCTTCCAGGTGAGAACACCGCGCAGCGCCCTTTCCCCCGCTGGGCCGCCTACGACTGCCAGGGCGTCAAGTGCTGCAGCAACCGTGTTGGGGTCGCCCGACTCGAGGTGCTCGACCAGAATCGGCACCACGTCATCTTCGCCTGCGGCAGCCAGCGCCTCGAGTACGAATTTGCGAGCGTTGGGGTCCACCTCGCGCAGAGCGCGCCGAAGCGCCTCGTGTGTGGCGCGTCCCAAGGCAGCGATGAGGGCGAGCGCGGAGTTGCGCAGGCCCACGTTTTCGCCCTGGCAGATTGCGATCACGAGGTCGGAGACCACGTCGATGCCTGGGTACAACTCGGCCCCGACGCGTACGGTTTCCTCGCGCACGCGCCAGTTGGTATCTCCAAGCGCGCGCATCAACAGAAAGCCGTTGGCCACGTTGGGGTGCTCGCTCATCGCGACCACGGCGGCGCGCCGCGCTTCGGGGTCGTCGCACTGGAGCGCCCCTTCGATTTGCTCGGGTGTCATTTGGCCCTCCCTTGCTCCACGAGCTCGCGCGCGATCGACATGTCGATCTCTTCGCTCACGGCGGCCACACGATCGGGATCCAGGACGAACGCAAGTTGGTCCTGGTACGCGTAGACGCCAGTGATGCCACGGGTGTCGTCGCCGTCGCCCATTTCTGGTACTTGTCGGGCGCGTGACTCGTCGCCACCAAAAACTTCCGTGACGCGGTCGACGATCAGTGCGACCAGACGGCTGTCGCGCGTCACAACGATCCAGCGAGCCTGCTTGGTGTCTTCTGCGGTCGGCAGGCCAAAACGCTCGCGTAGGTCGACCACGGGTACAACGTCTCCGCGGTGATCCGCGACGCCGATGACACTTGCAGGCATGTGAGGCAAGGGCAGTGAGGGCAAGGGTCGGATGATCTCGCGCACCCGTCCGATATCCAGGGCATACAGGACCGAACCGACTTCGAACCCCACGAGGTTCTTGCTGCCGATTCGGCGGGAAGCGGATATCGGCGACCCCACTAGGCGCCTCCGTACTGCTTGAGCAGTGCCATCGGGTCCAACAAGATGAGGATGCTGCTATCGGTCTCGGCCTCCTCCGAGTCCGAGCGGCGAGACGATCGCTGCACGCCCGGGCGCCCTATACCCATGACATAGGAAGACGCGTCCGCTCCCAGGACAGAGGCCAGCTCGACTTCGTCTTCCCGCAGACGATAGACCTGGAGAACGCGGTCCACCAGCAGGCCGAGGGTTTCGTCGCGGCGTTCGACGAGTAGCACGCGCGTGCGCGCAGTGATCCCCGACTCTGGCATGGACAGGCGCCGTCGCAAATCGATAAGGGTGGTGACCTGGCCCCTCAGAGAGATAATCCCAAGGACATCGTGCGGCCCTCTGGGAACCTCAGTAACAGGCGGCAGGCGCATGATTTCGCGCACGCTGGACAGCGGCAGTGCGTAGGCCTCATCGCCGACGACAAAGCCAAGAAACTCGCGCATGCCCGTCTCTTCGACCGCCAGGGGGCCTTCGCCTGCTGGAACCAAGGAGTCGTTCATGATGGCCCGCCTACAAGCAAGTGATTGCCCTTGGGCGCCAGGACCTCGTCCATGATGGAAGCGGCGTCGACCACGAGAACGAGGCGTTGGTCACCGAGGTCCGTGGCTCCCGAGATGCCCGGCACGTTTGCGAGGCTCCGACCCAAGCCCTTGATGACGATGTCCTGTTGCCCTGCCAGGCGATCGACCGCCAGCCCGAGTCTACGATTGCCAACTACGACGACGATCACGAAACTATGGATTGGACTCTCGCCGGCGAACTTGAACAGGTCTGCCAATCTGCACAGTGGTAAGGTCTCTCCCCGAAGGGTGAGCACCTCACGGCCTTCGATGGTTCCAATCATGCTCGAGTCCAAGCGCAGTGCTTCCTGCACGGAGGCGAGGGGAATCGACATCAGTCTTCCGCGCACTTCGAATAGGAGTGCATTGATAATCGCGAGCGTGATCGGGAGTGTGATCGTGACCTTGGTCCCGACGCCCTCTTCGCTCTCGATATCGACGGCACCACCGAGGCGGTTGATGTTTGTCTTGACGACATCCATCCCCACGCCGCGGCCCGAGAGATCCGTGACCTGGGCCGCCGTGCTGAAGCCTGGCATGAAGATGACTTGGAGCAGCTCCTGGCGAGAGATGTCGGCGACCGCTTGGTCGCTCAGTAACCCCTTGCGGATTGCCGACTCGCGGACCGACGCGGAGTCGATCCCCCTGCCGTCGTCAGACATCTCGATCACTACATGGTTGCCCTTGTGGTAGGCATTGATCGTTACGGTGGCTTGCGACTGCTTGCCGCTCGCGGCGCGCTGTTCTGGGAACTCGACGCCGTGGTCGATGGCGTTGCGTACGATGTGCATGAGAGGGTCCGCGAGCTCTTCTGCGATGAGTTTGTCGACTTCGGTCTCGGAGCCCGTTACGAGTAGTCGCACGTCCTTTCCCAGGTCCCGTGCGGTTTGCCTCACAATCACGGCGACCTTGTCGAAGAGTTGGGAGAGCGGGACCATGCGGATGTCCAGGACGCCCTCTTGGACTTCGGTAAGGTAGCGATTGAACGTTCGGTGGATGCGGTGCGTTTCCGAGGCAAGTTCGCGCATCGCGTCGCCGCCGTTGCGCAGCTTCTCCACCACACGGCCGATTCCGCTGCGCACAGTGCCGAGCTCTCCCACCACATTCATGAGGTGGTCGAGCTTGCGGATGTCGACACGCACAACCGAGGATAGCGATCGCAGGGAGGCGCTCTGTTCTGCCTGCGTCCGAGCCGGCGCCGCCTGTGCGAACGTGGGCTCAGGCAGGTCCTTCGGTCGTTGTGAGGGAACCGGTGGTCGTGGATCGGGGCTACGAGAAATGCGAACCCGGCGCTGCACGACCGTCAGCTTGCCATCCTGGCGGTCGAGGGCGGCCCGCAGGTCTGCTTCGGTCGCCTGGCTGGCCATCAGCATCTCGATATCGATCGAGTCGCCTCCACCACCATCCATGCTCGGCAGGTAGGTGATGATCTCTGCCACGTTCTTGCATCGCTGCTTGATGTCCTCCAGCGCCGAATCGATCACATCGAGGGGCAGTCGGATCCGTAGGCGATAGACGGTCGACCCGTGCTCGAGATTCGTGCGTAGCCGGTGCTCTTCGTACTCCGTGAGCACGGAAAGCATCCCCGGGTCCAGATCATAGTCGGCGAGGATATTGGGCGCGGATTGCTCAGCCTTGGAAACCGAATGGATCAAAGTTGAGAACGCGTCAAGGTCGATGTCAGCGAGTTCGCCTGTCTTGGCTTCTGCCATCAAGCGTTGGAATCCGTCAGCCCCCTCGAACAGCACGTCAAGCGTGTGCTGCGTGAGCTCCGCCCTCCCCAGTCGCAGGTCTTCCAGCAGATCTTCGAGGACGTGCGCCATACTGCCGATGCGCTCGAAGCCGAACATGCCGGCGAGGCCTTTGAGAGTGTGCACCCCGCGGAAAAGATCGTTGAGTGCGTCTGGGTTGCTCTGGCCTTGCTTTTGGCTTTCGTCGAGTAGCAGCAGGTCGCGCGATAGCGACTCGATCAGCTCCTGAGCCTCGGCTAGGAACTCGTCGTGTGCGCGCTGTCGATCGCTGGAGTCGACCAAGTGTTAGCCCTCGGTGCGGAACTGTTCCAGGGTCTCGAGCAGCTGTTCGGAAGTAAACGGTTTCGCCAGGTAGGCGTTTGCTCCTAGGGAGAATGCGCGCTCGCGGTCGCGTTTGGAGGCCTCGGTGCTGATGATCACCAGCGGGGTTTCCTTGTGTGTTTCGCTTCGACGCATGAAGGAGATGAGCTCGAGCCCGTTGATGTTTGGCATGTTGATGTCGACCACAACTAGGTCGAACCTCTCCCGTGGCAGAACGCGCAACGCCTCGAAGCCGCTAGTGGCTTCCTCGACGGTCGCGCCAAAGCTATCCTCGAGTGTGGCTCGAACGTAGGCGCGCATGGCGCTGGAGTCGTCAACGATGAGAATGCGCAAACCCATGGTACCCCCGAGAAACGGTCACCGGCGGAAGGCCGGCGACGACCTTTGGGATCATGGTAGCGTAAAACGGTTGTCTGCCGGCAATGTGTAGGGCCGTACGGGGGTGGACCAGGCATTCAAGCGTGCAGGTTCAGACAAAGCTGACGCTGCGTTCCAGGTTGCACTCCAGTAGGGGTTTGAGCGCATCGGAAACCTGGGCCACCTGTTGATCCGGCCAGGGCGTGCTCGCGGCAAGAAGCCAACCTTCGCTAGTGAGGCCCGACCATAGCGCACGCGTGCGGCCTGAGAGCAGCACGCGCGCGCCACCGCACGATCGGCATACAATGTAGCCGCGTGCCGGATGCAGCTGTACAGCTTGTTCATGTGTGGGCGCGCGCTTACAGACACCGCAGCGGTCCAGTTGAGGTGCAAATCCCATCACCGCGATCGCCTGCACGAGCAAGCCGAGCTTGAGCTGCCGCGGGGTCGCGCACTCAGGGGCATCGAGAGCACCGATGAAGTCGATCAGGGCCGTGAAGAGTCTGGGTTCGGGCTGGCGCTCAGGAAGCAGTGCGCGGATCGCTTCGAGGGCATACCCGCCTTCACGCATGTGTGTAAGTCGACCCAGGAGCCGCACGAACGGGCGCTCGATGCGTGCCGCGCTCAGTCGATCGAGCTGACCGCGGCCCGGCGCCACCTCCACATCGATCAACGAGAAGGGTTCCAGCGCGCCGCCAAAGCGACGACGGCTGCTGCGGGCGCCCCGAGCCATGACCGAAACTTTGCCGACCGTCTCGGTGAACAGTGTAACGATACGGTCTGCCTCCCCGAAGTCGACGCTGCGCAGCAGGAAGGCGCGTGTACGTTCGGCACTGCCCATACCGCAGGGTAAGGGCCGGTGTCCACAGGAGCTAGCCTAGCTGAGGTCCGCGTCGGAGATCTGTTCGACGCGGGTCCATGAGGACAGCTCGACGGGGGTATCACGATGCCGGGGTCGCAGTACGATCGACAGCGCAAGCGTGAACAATATCAACAGGATGACCAGGGCGATCGCGATACCGAACCGGCGCCCCGGCTCGGGTGCGTAGACCGCAGGAAGGGCTGCCGAGAGGTCCTCGACTTGACCTCGCCCCTCAAAACGCGACAGCAGTTCGGTCTCGTCGGTGCCAAGCACCCGGGCATAGGCGCGCAGGTATCCCCGCACGAATACATCCGCCGGCAACCTGTCCCAGTCGTCCGCTTCCAGGTGCCGCAGAACCCGCACGGGTATCCGCGTGGCTTGGGCCACTTCTGCTACGGATAGCTCCCGTAGCTCTCGTTCTGCTTTCAGATAGCTTCCAAGCGACCCCATGTCGCCCTCGTTACCCGGGGTGTAAAAAAAAGTCTAGAGCTCATCTGACAAATCCGGAAGCACATAACGCGCTTCGCCACGAAGAAAAAACGCTACGCCGCAAGTCGACTCGCAGAGTGACGCGTCAATGTCTGAATCACTCTTGCGGATACGCCTGCAAATGACGCCCTAGGCTCGCATCCATCGCCAGCCAACCCGGCTTGATCCGGATGGGTGGTGAAGGGGGAGCTAGTAGGTCGCTTCTAGGTAACGGCTGCAGGCCGTCCCAGCTTCAGTACTCGGTGCCAACTCAATGCAGCGTTCGAAGTCGCTTCGTGCATCGTCGCGATAGCCGAGGCCCATGCGCGCGGCACCGCGCAGGTGCCATGCGTCCTGAAAAGACGCGCAGCGCTCATCTACCTCGAGTGCCTTTGTGAGCGCCTGCTCCGCTTCGCTGAAAGCCTTGGTTGCCAGGAAGCTCTTGCCGAGTCGATAGTGACCCACGCAGAAGCCACGGTTTAGACCGACGGCGCGCCTCAGGGCTTGAATTGAGTCCTGGTAGTCGCCTTTTTCCGCGTATGCCCAACCGAGGTTGCCCCAGGCCATGTACGCGCGGGCGTTGAACAGGTCCTCGTCGATCGCTTCCTTGAAGGACACGATCGCCTCGTCGTGGCGACCCTGGTGCACCCGCAACACGCCAAGGCCGTTGAGGGCGTCGGCGATCGTCGCTTTGCTTGGCTGGTCGCTACCTCGCTCGATCCGGAGGACCTCTCCGAAATGTTTCTCGGCTAGCGGGTCATGGCGATCTGGGTTGTCTGCCCGCCGCATCAGGAACAGGTTCGCGAGCAACTGGTGAGCGTTGGCATTGTCAGGGTCGAGCTCGATCGCCTTGAACAAGGTCTTGAAAGCGCTCGGAAAATTGCCCTCTGCCTGAAGTCCAACGGCGAGTTCGTACTGTTTCACTGATCGCTCGTGGGCATCGGCGGACGTCCCGGTGGTGCACGCTCCCAGGCTAGCAGCCAGCGTGGTGGCGACCTGCAAGGCCACGAGCACCGGAAAACCTACACAGCTGCTGTACGGCAGTGAAGAGGGCCGGAACTCAGGCTGGTTCGCGCCGAGCACCGCGCAGGTCTACCGATCCCCAGGCACCGGGTCAAGCATCGCTGGCGTGGCCTTCGTCCGCCAGGTGACAGGCCACCTGCCTGCCATCGGCGAGTGCGCGCAAGCGAGGGACTTCGCGCGCACAACGGTCTGGCTCGGCGATCGGGCAGCGCGGGTGAAAGGGGCAACCCGGCGGTGGGGCGATCGGACTGGGCACGTCGCCGGTGAGCAATCGGCGCTTTTCCCGCTTCGCGCGTGGTCGTGCTTCGGGCACGGCCGCCAGCAGCGCTCGCGTGTAGGGATGCTTAGGATCCCCCACGAGCGCTTCGGAGCTAGCCAATTCAACGATCCGTCCGAGGTACATGACCGCCACGCGGTGGCTGACGTGCTCGACCACCTTCAAGTCGTGAGCGATAAACAGAAAACCGATCCCCAGATCGTCCTGGAGGTCCATCAGTAGGTTCACGATCTGGGCCTGGATCGAGACGTCCAGGGCGCTCACAGGCTCGTCCGCCACAATCAGCTTGGGCTCGACCGCCAGTGCGCGCGCAATTCCGATCCGTTGACGCTGTCCCCCGGAGAACTCGTGTGGGTAGCGCTCCATCGTGTCGGGCCGCAGCCCAACCCGCTCCATCAGCGCGGCGACACGCTTGCGCTCGTCTTCGGGTCCGGAAGCGAGTCGATGGATCCGCATCGCTTCGCCGATGGCAGCCCTCACGGTCATGCGCGGATTGAGGGACCCGAACGGATCCTGAAAGACGATCTGCATTCGTCGCCGCAGGGGTCGAAGATCGGCCTGGGGCATGTGGGTGATGTCGGTTCCCTCGAACTCGATGTGCCCCGATGTCGGACTGAGCAGGCGCAGCACGGTGCGGCCGAGGGTGCTCTTGCCGCAGCCAGACTCGCCGACCAGCCCGAGCGTCTCCCCATGGGGCAGTTCGAAAGTGATCCCATCCACCGCCCGGACCACCTGAGTACCCCGGCCAAACAGTCCCTTGCGAACCGGGAAGTGGGTGCTCAGATCTCGCACTGACAGGAGCGGGGTGCTCATTCGCCTGCTCCGGCCGCGGGTCGCGCCTGGTTGGGGTCAGGCTGTCCTGGGTAGTAGCACGCTGCCCAGCGCCCCGGAGTGATTTCTTCAAAGGGCGGCTCCGACTCGGCGCATCGGGCCATGGCATCGGGGCAACGGTCCCGAAATCGGCAGCCCTCCTTCAGATCGCGCAAGTCCGGGACCACCCCTTCGATCGTGGGTAGGCGAACGCGGCCCGCGGACGTGCGGCGGACGTCCCGCGGGACACTCGCGAGCAGACCCCGCGTATAGGGATGTTGCGGGGTCTCGAACAGGTCGACTGTCTTCGACCGTTCGACGGCCTTGCCCGCGTACATGACGAGAACCTCATCGACGAACTCCGCGATCACGCCCAGGTCATGGGTGATCATGATGATACTCATTCCCCGTTCTTCTTGGAGATTGGCAAGCAACTGGAGGATCTGCGCTTGGATGGTGACGTCGAGCGCCGTGGTGGGCTCGTCGGCGATCAGCAGATCAGGCTCGCAACTGATAGCCATGGCGATCATGACGCGTTGACGCATGCCGCCCGAAAGCTCGTACGGGTAGGCGTCGATGCGGGTCTCGGCTGCCGGAATTCCAACACGTTGGAGCAACTCGATCGCCTTTTTGCGGGCCTGCTGCGCGCTGAGCCGCTGATGTAAGCGCATGGCTTCGGTGATCTGCTGCCCCACCGTATACACCGGGTTGAGCGAGGACATCGGCTCCTGAAAGATCATGGCGATCCGGTTGCCTCGCATGCGTCGCAGCTCGACCGGTTCCAGTTTTCGTAGGTCCTGACCATCGAAGCGAATGACACCGCGCCTGATCCGGCCTGGTGGATCGGGTAGCAGGCCCATGATCGACATGGCGAGCACGCTCTTGCCACATCCACTCTCTCCCACGATCCCCAGGGTGCCACCGCGCGTGACGGTGAGGCTCACGCCATCAACGGCTTTGAGGGGCCCGTGATCGGTCGTAAACTCGGACACGAGATCGACGATTTCGAGCAGCGGTTCGGAGTGAGGGGGGGCAGTGGACATGAAACACCGTCAGCACGTCGTGTCTGGCTCGCCGCGACGATAGCCGATCGCAGCAAGAAGTTCGGCGATCAACGTGGCTGCCAGCAGCGTGGTGTTACCAGAAGGGTCGTGATCCGGCGAGATCTCCACGGCATCCCCCCCCACGATTTTCACATGTCGGCAGGCGCGCACGAGGCGCAGCGCTTCATAGCTGTTGAGTCCACCGGGCACCGGCGTGCCCGTTCCGGGCGCGAAGACGGGATCGACCGCGTCCATGTCGAAGCTGACGTAGAAGGGCCCGCATTCGGACAGGGCCTCGATGTGGCGCTCCACCGCAGCGATGTCTTCCCGGATCTCGTCCATGCCAATGATGCGAAATCCAGCAGAGCGCGCGTAGTCAAGATCGTCCGGGCTCGTGAACGGGCCTCGGATGCCAATCTGTACAACGTCGCGCGCCCGCAGCAGACCTTCCTCGAGCGCATGGCGGAATACTGTGCCATGGTGGACATCGACATCCCAGGCCGGCCCGAACGTGTCGGAGTGCGCGTCGAAGTGGACCAGGCCGAGCGGTCCAAAGACCTTGGAAAGCGCACGCAGGGGTGCAAGCGAGATCGTGTGGTCGCCACCAACGAAGATTGGGCAGGCTTGGGCTTGTGCGATCGAAAGCGCTCGCTCTTCGATGGCTGCAAGGCTCCGGTCGAGATCCATTGGAATGCAGCCGACATCGCCTCCGTCCGCGCACCGTAGCGCGGAGAAGACGTCGACCCGCGTGTCGGGGTGAAAGCCCCGCGTGAGGGCACTGGCAGTCCGTACCCCACGGGGGCCGAAGCGTGCACCGGGCCGGTAGGTCGTTCCACCATCAAAGGGCGCGCCGCAAATCAGGACGTCGACGTCCGCCGGATCGTCATGTTGTGGCAGGCGAAGGAACGTGGGTACACCGGCGAAACGGGGCGATACACGCGTTGAAGCGGGCCGAAAGCGTTCATGGTCATCATTCACAGGGCGACTCCACCGTGGCGACTCCGGCCGGCGTTCGTTGGGCGAACGCTCCGCCGGGAATCTCTGGATTGGGAATGACCTCCTGGAAGCGCACGAGGGTATCGGTCTCCGTGGCTGGCTGCACCACACGCAGGTGGAACGGTACCTCGAAGCGGGTGCCATCTGCCTGCTGAACCTCCCGGTAGTCGTTGTATTCAGCGCGCCAGAAGACGTGCCCGCTGGCGCTTTCGAGCGAAGAGCGGGATAGCCTGAAGCGCTGCCCAGCGAGGGGGACGGCGCGGTCTTCGGGGCGTAGAGACAACTCCATTTGAGCGATCAGCTTGCCCACCTTGCGCGTGATCAGGTAGCTGCCCGGTTCGGGCTTCCACTCGATCTGGTGGGTCTGCGAACCTGCATCGCTTCCCGCCGTGGTCGAAGCCGCAAGCTCGGGGGCGCCTCCCAGCAGCAGTCCGGCTGCCTGGGTTGCGGACACCGGCATACCGAGCAGGCGCGCGATGTTGCTCGGGCATGCGGGGCCGGTCGTGAACGTTTTGTCGCGCATGTCGGCAAGTGCAAACCGTTGCCCGTCGCTCGTGAGGGTGAGTACAGGCCCGAACTGGGTCATGACGTCGAAGCGCACATGGCCCACACGTTCCACGAACATCAGAACCGTCCCGCGTACTCGGCCTTGGTTCCCCCGCTGGTCCACCCGGGCTTCCGCTTGAATCGACGACAGGGCCCGGCGCGGCCCCTCGTGATGGGCCAAAAGCGACGCGGCGTCGGGAAAGACGTGCGTGGGGGTGAAGCCGGAGCGTTGGCAGCCACCCCAGATCGACAGGAAACCGACGAGCACCAGCCGAGTGAACCTCAACGCACGATTCCCTTCACCACATCCACCGCGAGCTGGTAGCGCCCAAACGGAGGCATGATATAGGCGCCCTGTACGCGAGCTTTGACCTCTGTGAGCATCTCGCGAGCGATCGCCACGCCTTCGGCGCGGGCTTGCGCGGGGCCTTGTGCCTTTCGCATGCGGGCACGGATGGAATCCGGCACACGCATACCCGGAACCTCGTTGTGCAAGAACTCGGCATTGCGGTGGTTTGCCAGTGGTAGCAGACCTACCAGGACGGGCAGTCCCAGCGGTTCGACGTCCCGCAAAAAGCGGTCGAGTACGGCGCTGTCGTAGACTGGCTGGGTCATGACGAACTCGGCGCCTGCATCGGCCTTCTTGCGTAGCCGCGACAGTTCTCGCTCGTAGTCGCCTGCTGCCGGCTCCGCGCCGGTGGCACACAGAAATCGGGTGGCGCCGCCGAGCGACTTGCCGCCCGGGTCGAGGCCATGGTTCAAGCCGCGGAGCAGTCGCAGCAGACCGATGGAATCCAGGTCGTAGACGGGCGTGGCGTCCGGTAGGTCACCCATCTTCGGCGGGTCGCCAGTGATGACAACCAGGTTGTGGACCCCGAGCTCGTGGGCGGCGAGTACGTGCGCAAGCAGGCCCAGCAAGTTCCGGTCGCGCGTGGTGACGTGCATCATCGCGGGAATGCCGACTTCCTCCTGGATGCGGTGGCAAAGCGCCAGATTGCCCATGCGCGCGGCTGCTCGCGCGCCGTCGGTCACGTTGACCATGTCGATGCCGGCGTCCTTGAGCAGTTGGGCGCCGGCCAGAGCCTTGGCAAGCGATAGGCCGGGAGGTGGGTTGATTTCAACGGAGACCACGAACTCGCGGCCGAGACGCGCGCCGACGGTTCCCTTGTCGGCGGTCTCGACAACCGTGACGCCCGGCGGCGCGACGGGCTCCGAAGCCTCGTCATCGCGCATCCCACCGCCGGGATCTTCCGTGCCGCCGCTGCCGAGCATCCGCGCCGCGGCCGCCACTTTGCGGACGTGCTCGGCGTTGGTGCCGCAGCAGCCGCCGACGGCTTTGACTCCGGCCTTGAAGAGCCTCCGGGCGTACAGCTGGAAGTACTCGGGCGTCGCCATGTAGGCGAAGCGCCCCTCGATGCGCTGGGGCAAACCCGCGTTGGGTTGCGCCACAAGCGGCAACCCGGGCCCCGCCATGCGAGTCACCATCTCGTAGACCCCGGCCGGGCCGTCGGCACAGTTGACGCCGATCGCGGTGGCTCCCCAGTCGGCCAGCAACTGGGCGACCTCTTCGGGTCCGGAACCGTCTGCCGTGGTTCCGAGTGGATCGAAAGACACGCACGCGATTGTCGGGACCGATGGCGCAGCGGTTCGGGCTGCTGCTAGGGCTAGCTCGATTTCCCGCGGCTGCCGAAACGTCTCGAGCACGAGTGCGTCAACGCTGGCCTCCGCGAGCACGCCGATCTGTTCCTCGAAGGCTGCGCGCATGCCGGACAGCTCCGCTTGCTCAGTGGCCCGGATCAGCAGGCCGGTGGGGCCCACAGCCCCAGCCACAAATGCGCGCCCGTCGGCCTCCGCGCGGGCAATGGTCACCGCAGCCCGATTGAACGCCTCCACATTCTCGGACAAGCCATGGCGCTCTAGGCGGTAGCGGTTCGCTCCAAAGGTATTGGTGCCGAGCACACGTGCGCCTGCTTCCAGGTGACAGCGGTGCACTTGGCGGACAAGGTCGGGCTGGGTCACACATAGCTGCTCGAAACAGGCCGTATAGAGCACCCCACGCTCGTACAGCGCCGTGCCCATCGCCCCGTCTAGCACCAAGCCGCCGCGCGCGAGTGCCTCGGTGAAGCTGTGATCTGGCATCAATCGGTCCTTTGTGGCGAAGACCTTGCGCCCCTTGCCAGGAGCCGGTCAAGGGGACGCTTCGAAGCGCGGTCGGAAGTGGCGGCAGGGGTGGTGATTGAGGTATCCAGTGATAAGTGAAACGGGCCCGCTTCGAGACCGCTGCACGCCATGAGGATCGGGCACGAGTGGGAGAGCTCGTCTTGATCGCTGCCTTTGGCGTATTTGCCGGTCTCGGTCTGGCCAGCTGGAGTGCGGAGCGAACCCGGCCGGCTCCGTCACCCGCTTCGCCGGTGGCCGAGCCGGTGTCCAAGCCCGTGGCCGACCCGGTGTCCAAGCAGGCGGCCGGCACGGACCATGATGAGGAGCGCATCGCAGCACGACCGCGGGAGTCGCTCGGTTCGGGATCGAAGGCCCCAGCGACACAAGCCCACGAGGTCTCACAGGCCCCTACATTGCCCCCGTCCGCATCTGGGACCAAGGTGGCACCTGGGGCAGACCTCGGGGTGGAGCTTAGGGATAGGCCAGGCCAACGGTCCGCGCCGGCGGCCGCTTCTCCATCTCCAGTGCCCCCGCCTCCACAGAGGCCGGTGGTGACCATACGGAAGCCGGTGGTAACCATACGCCCCTCCTCGAGTCCGGCCCCGAGGACGGTCGCGGCTCGGCCATCGGCCCCTCCCGCTCGACCCCATCGGGAACAGCGGCATGCCCCACAACCTCCGGCTGCTGAGGCGGCGGGCCGAAGACCGGCTGTCTCCGGGTCCCGTATCGGCTTGGCGGGCGTTGGCGGCCCGCCGAGCGGAGGGCCTGGTGGTCCGGGGCCGACTGCGCCCGCCGTCAAGAAGGGGGCTTCGGCCGTCGGTCAGGCCCAGAACAGCCCCTTCAAGTTGGGGCGGGTCGCCTATCTGCGTTGCGTGGGCGTAGAACAGGAACAGGGGAGGTACCCGTGTCCACGGGACAAGCCACTGGAGCTGCGTGCGGGGGCGGTCCTGCGGGATCTGGCCACGTGCTCGGCGGCCCAGGGCCTAAAAGGGACCGGGGATGTCAGGCTAAGGTTCCGGCGCGGTCGCCAATGGCCGGAGGTCCTGTGGGCGAGAGTGTCGGGAACGAACCTACCGGCGGGTCCGCTGGAGACGTGTGTCGGTCCGCGCCTGAGGAGCCTGCGAACGCGACTGTCTGCCAAGCACCTACTGATCTCGATCCGCTTCACCCTCAAGTGACTGCCGAAATGATGGAGGTGGCCGCGGGAGGCAGACTTGGGACGCACTCGCTGGGGCCCTCGGGAAGGCTGCCACATAGCCTTACCGAAATTGGTATTTCCACAATTTTGCAGCGAGAAGACCGCCGAAGTCGCTTTGCTGGCTGCAGCGCCTGTGCTAGCTTCGTGTTGGTGGACGTCGTGCTTCGCAAAATGGGTCGCCGAGGCGGCCGAGTCGTAGCGGGTCGCCTGGTCCGGGCGCCTCGAGCCGGTTCCGTGGTTGTCATTGAGTTCCCGGACGGCCTGCACGAATACGTCACGACGCCTGTAAAGCGGGTCCTGCGGTTGGTTGGGGGCGACGTCTTCTTTTTGCAGACGGCCAACAGCTGCTACCGCCTCGAGGTTCGCTCGGGCGGCGAAGCCACCATCGATAGCATCGCGAAGTGAAGTAGCATCGCGAAGTGAAGTAGCATCGCGAAGTGAAGTTCCGCGGTGCTCATTCTGCGCGCGTTTCTAGGGCCAGGGCGTGTACGGGCCCGTCCATGAGATCGCCCAGCGCAGCGTAGACCATCTGGTGTTGTTCGACGCGGGTCCGACCCGCGAACGAGGGGGTCACGATGACCGCCTGGTAGTGGTCCTTGGTCCCGGTCAGGTCTTTCACCTCCAGTGTGGTCGCGTCGGGGAACGCGTCTCGGAGGGTCTGCTCAAGTGCTTGTGGTTCGATCATAGGTCGCTTACTTCTTTGCCAAATCGCTGAGGGAATAACCTTCCCGGGGTACGTACACGATGATCGGCGTTGCGTCGTCCGTCGTGACACCCGGTTGCACCGCCACGCTGGAGCCGTGCTTGTTTTGCAGCTCCTTGAACGCATTGCTCATCGCTGCCAGGTCTTCGGTGCCCACGGCGAGTCCCAGGCGACACACGGTTCGCATGCACGAAACCTCATCGATGGCTTCCGCAGGGAAGCCGGTATCGGTCATCAGCCCCGTGAGAAAAGCTTCGCGATCGGTGGCCCACAGTGAGTCTCGGGTCTCCCCCTCGAATACCCCCTTGAGCAGGGCGACCGGTCCCGACGCGGGCATCGCTGCCAGCAGGCCCGCCTGTGCGCGGTCCTCGTCGCCGTCCTCCGCGGAGGCTTCCGGTGTGTCGTCGGCGCTCTCGGGCGCGTCTGCCGGTTGGGCGGAGGGAGCGTCGCGTTGGGGAGGCGCCGCCTGGGGTCCGTTCGGCGCGTGCGCGACCTCGGCGGGCTGTTCCTCACCGGCAGGTGTTGTGGGCTCGTCCTGGACTGGTGGATGGGCAGGCATGGGGGCGACCTGGACAGGCTCCTCCTCGAGTTCCTCGTCGTCGTCCTCCAGATCGGCGTCGGCCTGGCGTACACTGTCGGCCTCTGTCGCAGGCTCCCCGCGCGTCCACTCTTTGTAGAGAAACGGTGCCCACAGTAGGGCCAAACCCGCGATCGCCATCCGCAGCCACTTGCCCATATTGCATGAATACCGAATGCCGGCGGACCGGGCCAGCCCATATCATTCATGACTTCTGCGTCGTGGCGCGCAGGGATTCGGCTTCACAGGGCTTTCGACGACCGACGGGAATACTCCGCGTACTTTCTAGGGCGGCCAAGGACCTGTGAGTTGAAGGACAAGCGAAGCGGCAGCGAAGTCATGCGTGATCCGGGCTACGGCGGCCGAAAGTTCTGTGGAGTCCAAGACGAGCGAGCTGGCTACGATGTCATGCACGATCCCGAAGCCCGTTCGTGGGCGGACCAGAAAATTGACCCGAACGAGGACATTGACGTAGCACCGTTGCATGATGAGGAGAGCCAGCCATATGGCGCTAGTTGCCGTGGGTGTGGGGGGAGCGCTCTTCGCAGGCGTCGAGGTACGTGCCCGTCAAGAGGCGCGGACGCTTTCCGAGCGCGCGCGCTCCCTGCTGCATGCAAACACGACGGCGGCGCCGGAACTGCAGCACTTGCAGGCAGATCGCGCCCGTATGTTCGTGGACGAGGCGCTCGGTCTCCACGAGAGCGACGAGTTGAGGGGGCTTCGGCATCTGACGAGTGCCCTGTCCTACCTGCAAAAAGGGGACCGCGAACGGGCGCTGCAGCGCCTCGATATGGCCGAGGGGTTGCTTGGTGAATCGGCGGATTCATTGGCCCTGCGGGGTGCGCTGGAGGCGGTCGCGGGCCGGCGCCGATCTGCCAAACGGCTTGCTCGCCGCGCCCTCGGGCGGGACCCGAAGCATCTGCGCGCGCGCGTTCTGCTCGTCGATGCGTCCCTGGACGAAGCTGACGCGGAGCGCGCGCTGACATTGCTCAATAGCCTGGTACGGGAGGGCGAGGACAGCGCGGCGCTGCACAACCGTCGCGGCATCGCGCTGGAAACGCTCGGCCGTCTGGCGGCCGCGGCGGCGGCTTTTGATGCCGCCGTTCGTCGCGATGGGCGGCTTTCGGATGGCCACCTCAACCGCGGCCGCGTGCTGCGCGCGAGGGGGCAGGCCGAGCGGGCCCTCGCGGCGTTCCTGAACGCCGCACGTCTCGACCCCACCAGCTCGGCGGCGGTTGTCGGCGCTGCCCTCTGCCGCCTGGAGCTGGGTGACAGGGTGGGGGCGGTGGCAGACTTGGAGCGCGCCCACGCGATGGGCGACGGAGATTCACAGGCGCTTCTGGTCCTGGGCGATCTCGACGTGGTCGAAGGTGACCTGGCACGGGCGATCGTTCGTTTTCGGGCTGCGATAGCGCTTGCACCCGAGCGCGCCCACGCCTATCTCAAGTTGGGCAATGCGCTGATGAGAGCCGGGGACTTTGGCGAAGCAGCTGGGGCCTTCGAGCGTGCGATCGACCGCGACGGAAGTGCCAGTGCCGCCCACAACGGCTTGGGTGCCGCCTTGTCCGCGCTCGGCCGGCGCGAGGAAGCCGCCCTCTCGTTGGCCAGGGCGGCCGATCTGGATAGGAGCGATCCGAACCCTTGGCTCAATCTTGCGCGCTTGCATCAGCAAGGGGGAGACCTGGATCAGGCTCGCCAGGCGCTGGCGGCGGCGCGCCAGCGCGATCCGGAAGTCATGCTTGCGGGTCTGTGAGAGGGTGGCTACTCGGAAAGGGCATCGTCCAAGGCTTGGCGCCCGACGAGGTTGGTTCCATCTAGGGAATTGATATCTGCGCGCGAGAGGGACACTCGCGGTGAGAATACCTCGTCATGAAAGGCAGCAACGACCTTCTGGATGAGGGCGTCGCGGTCGTCGCCCGCGTCGCGGGCCGCGCGCCCACAGCCCAAGACAGCATCGCTTTGACCCAGCAAACAGACACTGCCGGACGAGCCGTCGGACTCGACCCGCACGGACAGCCCCGCATCGCTGAGCCGCAGCCGGGGCGAGCGCCCCAGTGCGGACGCCACCTCTGCCGCTACCGGCCCATCGGCGGCCGTGATGCGCACCGGGATGGCCAGGGACAATCTACGCACGATCCCGGGATCGATCTGGAAAGCCGAGTCCCAGTGCGACAAGGTCGCCTGCACGTCACCACTGCGGCGCGCCGCTTCGGCCGACAGCGCGTATAGCCGTGCGCGGACCAATGCTTCGGCGGAGCTGAGTCCTCGCAGGCTGCTGGCAGCTAGCTCGCGCGCCTGACCTGGCGATCCGTCCTTGAGCTCAGCCTCACTCAGTACGCTCTCATAGTAGGCAGACGCACCCCGTCGCTTGTCTTCCGCCAACGCCGCCTTCACGGCTGCCCTTACCACCGCTGGCCCCAGCACATCGACCAGCTCACCAAGCAGCCAGGGAGGCATCACCGCAGCGCTGGCGGTCCCGATTCGAAATGTGCCCGTGAGGTGTTCTGGGGAACTCAGCAGGCGCGTCACGACCAGGCCTGAGTGCCACGCGGACAGGCGGTGCCAGGCTGCGGTCGCGGCAGCAGCGACGCGCTGGTAGAAGGGCGCAGCGGACGCCTGTTCGACCGCGTGCTCAGCGAGCGAGAGTCGGGCCCGCCGGTCTAACAGGGCCGCGACCACATGGTCCTGTACGACGTCGCGACTGCTGTGGGCACGGCGGTCGTGTAGGTGCATCGCCTGCTCCGTCAGCACGATGGCTTCCTCCGTGTGGGCGGTTGTCAGCAGAAAGGCTGACAGTGCCCTGCGGGTCTCATTCTTGTCAGCGTCGCGCACATGGGGTGGCCTCAGAGCGCGGTAGTCCGGGATCTCCCGGAGCGCGGCCAGGGCATCCATGAAGCGACCCTGCCGCGTGTACAGTTCGGCGAGCTCGAGCCACGGGTTGCCGTACCAGGACACGGGAGCACGCGTAGCTTCCATCGCAATTCGTTCGGCTTCGTCCAGCTTGAAAAGGGAACGAGACGATTCCGCCAGGTTGGTCAAGTCGACCGAGGACGGCGACCCTCCCTGCTTCCGGGCGTCATCGACCGCCCGTCTGCATGCTGTGTAACTAGCGCCATCGCGACCTGCCTCGAACTCGATCGCGCATAGGGCATTGAGGGCGATCGTGCGCTGGTCAGGCCTCGCTTCCAGAGACATGGCGAGTTCCGAGGCCAGCTTGGCCTCTTCGTAGCGGCCCAGTTTCATCAGCGGCCAAGCGCGTTCGGCGATCATGTCAGGCTCGTAGAGCTCGTTGAAGCGAGCGATATAAGCGAGCCGATCGGAGTACCGCTCGAGGTGGCCGTGTACGAGTGCGAGTTGGCGCAGCAGCAAGGCGTGCCAGCGCCAGGGTTGATCCATGCCGGGTTCCTTGCCATACCGTGACTCGTACAAGGACAGCGCGCGCTCGAAGTGAAACCGCGCTCGCGGAAAGGAACCCTCGGCTTCGTTCTGAACGCGTCCCAATACCAGGTGTGCGACGAACGACTTCGTGTTGGCGGCGAGAATCTCGCTTGCTTTTTCGCGGGCCCGGATCGGACTGCCGGCTTCAATAAACGCGAATGCTTCCATTTCGTCGGGGCTGGCGTCCTGCCCAGACAACACCAGGTCGGGCATCGACACTTGCCCCTGTAGCGGTGCGGCCGCAAGCGCGCCTGTGATCACCGCCATTAGGGTCAGCCCGCCCAGCGATCCGGTGCGCCGGCTCATCGCTCGGTGCGCCCCATGGACACGTCCCGAAAAGCCCTCGGCCTGCTCATGAACCGAGGCTCGAACGGGCGAGCCCCTCGACCACCGCGGACAGGTGACTCTCGATAATCTCCTCGCTGGCCTGGATACCGGGAGCGCATTCAATGCGGTGACCGAATACCGGAACGGCCAGTGCCTCGATGTCCTCGGGTGCCACAAAGTCGCGCCCGCGCAAGAGAGCCCGCGCCTGCAGTGCGGGCATCATCAGTACGAGGCTTCGGGTGGATGCGCCCTGCAGGACCCGGTCATCTGCGCGTAGGCGCCGGGCAAGATCCACCAGGGCTTCCTTGATGGTGGGTGTGATTCCAACCCCAGTTCTGGTTGCACGGCGTGCGCGCAGGAGCTGATCGCGCGACACGCGGTCCATTCCTTCGGCAAGCGAAAGACTGGCCTGAGGGTACTGGGAGAGCACCTCCAGTTCCGCCTCGCGGGCAATGTGGTGCATGCGAATCTTGAAGAGGAACCGATCGAGTTGCGGCGTTGGCAACGGGTACGTACCCACCACGTCGATGGGGTTCTGCGTGGCTATCACGAAGAACAGCTCATCGAGCCGGTGGGTTGTGTTGTCGACCGTTACTTGCTTTTCAGCCATCGCCTCCAGCATGGCGGCCTGCACCTTGGGAGACGTCCTGTTGATCTCGTCCGCGAGCACAATGTGCGCGAAGATGGGACCCGGCCGAAACTCGAGGCGATTCGTCTCCAACTCGAAGACGCTGGTCCCAGTGACATCGCTGGGGAGCAAATCGGGTGTGAATTGAATGCGCCGAAAGGGTGGCAAGGGGCTGGTGTCGTCGGCTGCGAGAGACGCCCCCAAGCAGCGGGCCAGCGTCGTTTTGCCGGAGCCAGGATAGTCTTCGAGCAGGACATGACCGTCCGAGAGCAACGCGATCAGTACTAGCTCGACGACATCGTCACGGCCCACCACGGCGGCCCGAGCGCGGTTGCCGATCGTTTGCATGACAGCACGGGCAGTCTCGAGGTCGTCGGCCCGCGGGGCGTCCAGAGCGAGATCCGGTTCCACGCCCGGGAGTCTAGCACGAACTGCCGGAGCTCTGCTGATTTGTACCCACCCGGTTCGTGCCTTCGGCGGACCGCCCAGGGGTTTGGCTTGACAGGGCTTTCGACGACCGGTGGGAATGCCCCCGTATTTCTAGGGCTGCGGACAGTCCTGTGGAGTCGAGGGACGAGCGCGGCGTCGAAGTCGACAATGATCCGGGCTAACCTGCCCGAATGTCGTCGCTGGCCCGAGGGGACCGCCTGGTCGCCGCCCTGGCAGTGGCCAGCGTGCTTGGCTTGCACACTGCACTGGTTCTCGGAGCTTTCCCGTGGGAGGTGGCTACCCGGGGGCGGCCGGTCACGGGCGGTGACTATGATACCCACATCGGGCAGACGTACCGGCTGATCCAGTCCCTCGAAGGTTGGGGCCAGACCTGGTGCTACGACGTCAGCTTGCTGGCCGGCCATCCCGCGAACACGATCTTCGATGGGGACAACAAGGCCTGGAGTCTGTTGGCCTACTGGCTGAACAAGGCGGGCCTAACGCGCGGACAGGCGTTCAATGTGTTTCCGTTTGTGAGCGCCCTATCGGTGCCTCTCATCGTGATCGCCGCTGGAATGCTGCTGGGAATGCCCCTCGGGACCGCTGCCTTGGCAGGAGGCCTTGCGAGCATGCTGTGGAACTTCGACTCCTTTGCGCGCTGGCTTTGGTGGGTCGGTATGAATGCCTTCGCGTACGGGGCTGTGCTCTTGCTTCTGCCGCTTTCGATGTTTGTGCGCATGGCGAGCCGTCCCACCGCCCCATGGGCGATCGCGACGGGCATCGCCCTGGGCTTGTGTCACCTGGTGCACCCCTTCGTATTCTTTGTATTGGCACCCGCGATGGGGACGCTCTACGCAGTGCATGCGCGCGCCTACTCGGTGGCGCAGCACGTGTTTGTTGCCGTGGTCGCCGCGATCACATTGGCTATCAATGCGCCCTGGATCCTTGTGGCCTTGGCCCATTGGGACTACATACTGGACTCCGCGTTCTTCGTGCAGGGTGGGCTGGCGACCCTGATCGCCGACTTCCTCAACATTCTGCACGACCCAACCGACACCGGCGTCGTCGGAACGCGAACCGGCTTTCGCTTCCTGTGTTTGGCGCTCGCGGCCGTTGGTCTCGCGCATTGGCGCCGCAGCCACGATGCGCGGTTCTTGCCCATCGCGGTGACTGTCGGCACCGGGCTGTTCTTCGCGTACCTGGGGCGCTACGTCCCTCTGGCGAATCAGATGCAGCCCTATCGCCATGTCTTGCCAGCGGCGTTTGCCGCGACCTTGCCAGCTGCCTGGACGGTCGTGTGGGCTGTCCGACAGAGGCCCTTTGCCGGCTTACGGGTGGAATTGCGAGCGTTGGGCTGGATTGTGGTGGTGGGCACCTGCCTGCATCTGTGGAACGACGCGCGCTACTTCTTCGTTGGAAAGCTACCGGATGTGAAACCGCTGATGGAGGGTGACCCTTCTCCGCTCTATGCACACGGGCACGTTGACGCATTGGATTTTACGCTGCCGCATTCTCCCATGGTCGACGGCTACGGGGACCGTGTGGCCATGTGGGTGGGCCGCCATGTGGCGTCTGGAGAGCGCCTGCTGGTGGAGGATATCGCTCTGGGGGAGCGTCTGGCGTGGCAAGCGCTAGCGCGGCGATCCGGAGTCGAGATCGTCGGGGGCTTTCGCGAGCGTAATCTGGTGCATGCGTTCGCGAACGTTTTCAGGCCCTACCAAGGGAGGGTCATTCCCGAAGCTCGCATGGCCGAATACCTGGACACATACGCGATCGACAGGATCGTCGCTCATCACGAGCACCCGGAATTCGCTCGCATGCCGGAGACGCTTGAGCGCTCGCATGTGATCGCGGGGCGGACGATCTATCGAAACCTACGCCCGCATGCGCGCGTACAGCGGGGCGGTGGCCACGTTGCCGCCTCCATGAATCGTCTGGAGGTGCGCGGAAGCGACCCGTCTGAACCCGTATGGCTCGCCTACCACTACCATCCTGCTCTACGCTGCAAGCCCGATTGTCAAGTTCAGCGGCGAGCGATCGCGCTCGATCGGGCGGGGCTGATCGCGGTCCCGGCTCCCCATCCGAGCGACTTCGTGATTTACAACGGGTATTCGTTCTAGCTAGCGGGTACTTCGCCGGTGGACCTTCTGTCTGGCATGGGACACAGTGGCGCGTGCGCTGGATGGCGAGGATACAGGGGTTGTTCCGTCTTCGGGTCGTGGGACTCTTGAGGTGCCTATCGTTGCTTGTGCTGTCGGCGTGTGCGAGCTCCCGCGCCACCTCAGTGGGGCCGCCAGCGGAGCTCGGGGGTGGTGGCGCCGTCGACACCCGATGGGACCGGCAAGGTGGCAGGCGGGACGGGGGCCTCGATATGGACTGGGCCAAGCGACGTTGGAAGCGGGCGGACGAAGCCCGCGAGCGCGGCGCCCGGCGTGGAGCCTTCATCAACCGGGCCCGTGCCAAGCACCGACGACCCTGATTTGCTGCTCACGCGAAAGGGCCTGGTCCACCGCTTCTCGGTAGGGCAAAGGTCTGGAAAACGAGCGGCTCTGTTCGTGTTTGTTTTCTAGGCGATTGAGGGCAAATCGGTACAATCGTCGCCGGAGGCTTGGCATGCGCAATCCAATCGTGAATCTGGCATTGGCGGCGACCGCGTCGCTCGCCTGCACCGCTACCACGTCGTCACGGAATATCCGCACGGGTGGGGTGGTCGCGCGGATCGATGTGACCTCGGAACGCGGCGGGCGCTCGGTCGTCGAGACGGATCTGGTGATCGGAGGGCAGGGCAGCAACACGTACATGGTGCTCGAGGGGGGAGATCGGTTGTACGCCACCGCAGGTGGCGACAAGCGACCGATGCAGGCGACCAGCGACGGCGAGTACGAGGCCAAGTTTCGCGTCGACGAGGGCGAGTTCGTCGTGAGCCTGGAGCGCGAGGTGGACGACCCCGCGCCGGACAATCGCGGTGTTCTTCCGCCTCCGTTCGACATCAGCAGTGACTTCGGAAGTACGCCGCTGTCCCGCAAGAGCGACAAGGTGGTGATCGAGTGGACACCTGCGGGCAGTCGCGCCGACGTGGAAATCGAGATCGACGGCAAGTGTATTCACGACGAGCGCTACGACGTGGGAGGCGACCCGGGCAAGTTTGAAATCCGCAAGGGCGAGATTCGCGCCTGGAAGAGCAAGAAAGACGACGCTTGCGATGTCGATGTCACCGTGACGCGCACGACAACGGGCGAGACGGATCCAACCCTCGATAGCGATAGCAGTTTCCGCCTGCACCAGGTACGCCGGACCCGCTTCGTTTCGGGCCCTTAGCGACCTTGAGTCAGCGTTCTGTGGGCGTTTGCGTCAAGTTTGGTGGCGTTACCTTGATTGGAAGCGTTTGGACAAGGTCGCTAGGTTACTCGGCAGTGGGGTAGGAGCCGGTGGTCCGAGTGGCGCTCCATGTGGTCCATGGGTTCCCCTGTGGGGTAGATCCAGATCCGCTGATCGCGGATCATTACAAATATGTTCGATCGATTGGTACGGAGCTTAGGAGCGTTGCTGGCGGTGGTGGTTGTCGGAAGTTTGCCGACCATCGGTGCCTGCACGCCGGATGTTGCGACGGTTTCTGGCAAGCCAACGCCGGATGCGGGACAGACGCGGACGGGGCGCCAGGACGGCGACGCCGGGCAGGATGCCGGGCCCCGCACCGGGCCCGAAATGGAAACCATGCTCGACGCTGGCGGGGATGGGTTGGGTGATGGACCTGATCGCGACGCGACCATCCCCGTGGATGCCGCTGAGGCCGATGCGGCTGTCCCCGACCTTGGCTTCGTGATTCCGCGCGACGAGGAAGGTTGTCACGTGATCCATTCGCAGGAACTCTTTCCGACCTTCGAGATCACCATGGCCGCCGAGGAATGGGAGGCGCTCAAGGACGAATGGAACAATGGCTCCCAGAACGACAGTATGGGAATCAATCCGAAGCCCTACCATCCTGTTGCCCAGTTCCGATACGACGATGTCGTTATTGAAGACATCTTCATTCGTTTGCGTGGCAACCCGACCTTCTGGGAGCCGCTGCCGGCAGACAAGATGCAGTTTCAGATTCGTTTTCGAACCAAGGAGAAGCGCTTCTTGGGGTTGAAGACCCTGGCGTTGGACGCGGCGACCTACAACCGCCACATGCTGCGGGATCGCTTGGGTCTTGCGATTCTGCGGGACGCTGGCCTCAGGGCTCCCTGTGCCAATCACGCGCGCCTGGTCGTAAATGGGGAGTACTACGGCATCTTCACCAACATCGAGAAGGTCGACAAGAAGTTCCTCGGCCGGACGTTCATCGACGACGATGGTGACCTTTGGAAGCGAGCGGGTTGGGAAATCAAGACCAACAAGGACATTGCCACTGAAGACCGCATTCTCTTGCTTCGCACCGCTACCACGGCCGACGTGCTTGGACGGACGCTCGACCTGCCAACGGCTCTGCGGGTCTTCGCGGCTGATGCCGTGATTCCCAACTCGGACGGCTACTGGGGAGGCGGCCTCAACGGCTACCTCTATGACGATCCGATCACTCGCAAGATCGTCCTGATCCCATGGGACCTGGACAACACGTTCGAGCGCTTCAGTCACGCCCCGGGTGGCGAGTATCCAGTCAACCCCGATCCGATCGTGTGGGAGAAGGACAGGACCCATGGTCGGCCCTGGTACGATCTGTTGATGCGAGACCCGGACTGGCACGCCCAGTACATCGAGACGATTCGCGAGATCGTCCAGGATGCCTATCAGCCGTCGGTCTTGCATGAGCGCATCGACACCTGGACGGCGCAGATCGAACAGGCGGTCCTGGACGATCAGAACAAGCCCTACGACAATGATTTGTACTACCAGAAGGTGATGGAGCTACACGAGTTCGTCGATGACCAGCACGCCTTCCTGGAGGCATGGCTGGCCTGCTGGGACAACGGCGGGGTCGCGGACGACCAAGGCTACTGTCAGGCGGAGTAGGGCCTGGAAGCCGGGGCCACCGCGCGCGGCGGCCCACTTCCTACCCAGGGGCTTCGGGCACCAGCACTTCGAAGGTGGTTCCGGTGTCGACCTTGCTTTCGACGCGGATCTCGCCCTTGTGCTCCTGGATGATCTGAAAGCAGATCGATAGACCGAGGCCGGTGCCGACACCGACGCCTTTGGTCGTGAAGCCGGGGTCGAACAGCCGCGGGATGTGGTCCGGGGGGATACCGCAGCCGCTGTCGATGATTTGAACCGAGACCCGCCCGTCCAGCTTGCGCGTGCGGACGGTGATTTTGCCGGTGCCCTCGATCGCCTGGCGTGCGTTGACGAGCAGGTTAAGGAACACCTGATTGAGCCTGCCCGGGTAGCACCGGATGGGTGGGATGCTCCCGTAGTCCCGCTCGATCTCGATGCCGTGCTTCAGCTGGTGGTGGAGCAGGGCCAGGGTGTCATCGAGCCCTTCTTCGAGATTGGCTTCCTGGAGCTCGGCCTCGTCCAGGCGTGCAAAGCTGCGCAGGCGCCGCACGATCGCCGCAACCCGGTTGGCGCCGCACTGAATGACCTCGTTGCAGTCCTGGATCGTCCTGACGAGGGGCTCGGTCTCGGGCCTGTCTGCCCTGAGCTGGGGTTTGAGTCGCGCGAACGCCCGCATGAGGGTGTCGTGGGTGCTGAGCATGGCGCCGACGGGGGTGTTGATCTCGTGCGCGATGCCCGCCACCAGGTTGCCGAGGGCCGCCATCTTTTCGGACGTGACCAGCATTGCCTGGGTCTCTCGCAGCTCCCGGAGCGCGGCTTGCTGCTTCTCCTCAGCATGACGACGGGCTGTGATGTCGTATAAGCTGCCAATCGCCACCGTCTCGCCGGCGAGATCGAGCTTGTTCATGCTCAGGAGCGACCAGAATGTCGCACCGTCCCGACGCCGCATCTTCACCTCGTGGTTGCGGATGCGCCCTTCCTGCATGAGCCTGTTGATGTAGACGGTTCGGTCGTCGGGGTTGTCGTAGAAGGGGTAGCTTTGCCCGCCGATCAGTTCCGAGGGCGGACAACCCAGCAGCCGGCCCATCTCTTCGTTTGCGTATAGGATCGTGGCGTCTGAGACGCGGGTGATGACGTAGGCCGTGGCGGACGCTTCTCCCAGGGTATGCAGGAGTGCATCATCGCGACTGACCTCGCCTGCATCCTCAAAGGACCAGACGTCTCCCAGGACTTGGCCGTCTCTACGAATCGCGGCGCATGTTATCGAGATGACCTGGCTTTTCCCACTCTTGAGCGGTAGGGCGTCGTCCAGCCAGCTTTCGAGGCTCTGGGCCCCTGTGCGGCCGTCCACGCTGCCGCTGGCCGTCGCCTCGGCCCGCGCGGCGTTCAAACGCGCCGAAAAGGCGCCCGTGTCAGCGAAAGACCTGCCGATGCGTGACAGCACGTCGGGGGCCGGTCTGCCGATGATCGCGTCGCGGTCCAGCGTGAACAGTTCGCACAGGCGGCTGTTGGCTGCGAGTACGGTTCCATCCTGCCCGCAGACGAGCGTTCCATAGCTCGACGTGTCCAGGCATGCGCTGAAGCATGCGCGCAGGTCCGAGAGCTCGTCGCGGTGGGGACTATTGGGAGCATCCGGCATGCTAGATCGCGCTGGTCACGGTCGCGGGCTCACAGCCTGTCAGCCGGTAACCTACGACATTCATAGCAAAAAATCCTGGTTTGTCATGGCGGGCAGACTTGACGAGCCGATGAGGGATGGGAAATCCTGGCATATGCGCGCAGGCGTGGTGTGGTTACTCGTGCTCGGTGTGCTTTGTATGGCAGCCGACCGACCCCCCTGGAGAGCTCGCAAGCGGTCCGGGGTCTTTCACAACAAACTGGCTGCGGCCCGGGTCTCCCCGGAGGACTGGCCTCCTGAGCCGGGGACGCCAACGGACATCGACCCGGCCCGCTTCGGCAAGGCGATCCGAACGCTCTGTGGTTGGATGCGTCCAGGGCTGGAACGGAACTATGCCGACTGGACACTGGGCGCCGCTTCCGAGTTTGAGGTGGACCCATTCGTGCTCGCGGCCATGATCTATCGCCAGAGCCGCTGCCGAGCGACCAAGGAGGACCTCAGTGGGATCGGCCTCACCCTGCTGGTTCCTGAGATGTACCGGTCGCGCTTCCGCCGCCGCGTCTATCGCTACCGGGTTCACGAGGAAGGCCGGTGGAGCGAGCGGGAGTTGGCCTTTCCGCGCTTTGCCTTCGTGCGCGGCAACCTGATGCGGGCAGAGTCCCACCTGTATCTGGCGGCTGGCCTGCTGCGGGCGTGGCGCGACCAGGCGGCCACGGTGCACGCGTTCTTTCCGCAGGAGTCGCACCGGCACCATGTCTCCCACTGGGTCTGGGGGGACAAGGTGCCGAGTGCACGCGCCGAGGACCGTATTCTTACCGATCGCCGCCGCCTGCTCGAGTACTACGGTGCGCGGACGCCCCCTGCGCCCGTTTCAGCCCTGGGTGTTTCGCTCCATGCGCCGCTCGATGGAGCTCCACGCGTCGTCAGCAGCGGTCTCGGCAGTGAACGGGACGGCGGCAAGCGCAGCCACCGAGGCATCGACATTGAGTCTGAGTTCGGGGAGCCGGTGCGCGCCGTGGCCGATGGCAGGGTTGTGTTCTCCGGCGTTGACCTGCCCGGTCAGCGCCACAACGTCATCCTGTCGGTGGCAGAGATCAACAGCTACCCGCGCGCCGAGCTCGGCCGCGGTGGTCGCTACATCTGCTTGGCGCACGATAGCACCACGCACGAGACCCTGCGCAGCTGCTACATGCATCTGGAGACCGTGCTGGTCCAACGCGGCGACCTGGTACGCGGGGGCAAGACCATAGGCACCGTAGGGCGCACCGGCATGAAGCGCTCTGCCCCGCATCTGCATTTTGAGTTTCGCGCCCACGCCGAGACCATCGACCCACTCGAACACTTCGGTTCCCACGTCATCGGACGTCCCATGGTGTGGGACGGCTACCGCATCGTCTCGCCCGAGGAGGCGCGCAAACGTCGCTGGCGCAAACGACGATAGAGCGCTTCCCAGGGGCGCCACCCCGACTGTGCAACCGTATTCACCTCGATCTGGTTGGACGCCCGGCCCGTCTGAAGCAGCGCTTGGGTGGGGCTAAGAAATCCGCGTTTGTGTCTTGCCCTGTACGGCGGTAGCACTGAACCAGGTAGCCCCGCATGGGGGTGGAGGTGGCGATGTCGGACTCGCGGTCGCACAGGAAGGGGCAACGTAGCAGCGGGCGGTATGGCATAGACGGCCGTTCACTGCGGATGACGCTCGCGCTCTCGATGGCTGTTGCGGCGTGCGGCGGGGGTTCGGAGGGCACGGAGACGATGGCCCGGGGCGCCACGGACGGCGGGGCAAGAGACGTTCCGGATGCGGAGATGGTCTCTGAGGATGGGAAACCTGCACTGTGCGAGCGCGACCGGGACGATGCGGTGCGCGCGGTGTTTTGTGCGCAGACGCCGCCTCTGGTCAGCGGACTGCAGGACCTGCAGGATGCACTCGGCTTTCAGTTGCCAGCCACGGTGGGGGCCCCTACCAATACAAACGTGGCGGTCTCAGGTCATTCAACCGCCCTGTCGGGCCACGGGGTATCGCCGATCAACCCTCGCGTGATCTTCGTCGGTCCCGTCATGGCGGCCTACCAGCGGGGCGTCCAGAAGGTGGAGCTGATCGCGTCGTCGTTCAAGCAGGCCGACTCGTTCAACTTCTACCTGATCCGCTTTGAGCAAGCATGCAACGCGGACCCCGATGGGTGCTCGCCGGGAGACCTGTACACACCTGCCGTCGAACGCGATTGGCTCTCGTGGACGATCGAGGATGACGAGGACTTGAAGAATACGCCGGATGATTGTCGGCAGTGTCATCAGCGCGGACGGTCACGACCGAGACTTCTGATGCGCGAGCTCAACAATCCCTGGACACACTTCTTTCAGCCCATCCTGCCCGACGTTCGGCGCAGGGACATTGGTCCAGGGGTGCTGGGTAGTGATCTGATGATGGACTATGTCGCCGCCAAGGGTGACGAGCGCTACGGAGGGTTCTCCATGGAAGCGCTTGTGGATAGCGCGCCCTTCTTCCTTGAAGCCACCGTCGGTATCGACCAGCCTGTGTTCTTCGACGCTCCCAAGATCGAGACCGAGCGCTGGCCCTACCACCCGGAAGGCGGCTTCCCCAACGAGCCCGGCCCCAGTCCCACGTGGGAGGCCGCCTATGCCGCCTTCAAGCGCGGCGAACAGCTGGCCCTGCCTTTCCTTGAGCCACGCGCGACTGACCTCGACAAGCAGGCGCGTCTAACCGAAGCCTACGCCCGTTATCGCGCGGGTGACCTGAGCGCCGACGAGCTTCCTGACCTGGCTGACGTCTTTCCCGATGATCCGATGGTACGCGCCCGTATCGGGTTGCAGACCGAACCCGAGGCGGACGCGGTGGACACGCTGATCCAGGGATGTGGCAGTTGCCACAACGATGTGCTCGACCAGTCGCTTTCCCGCGCCCGCTTCAACGTCAACCTGTGGGGCCGCGACGCGAAGGCGATCGAGCGGGCGATCGAGCGGATCGAGCTGCCCGCCGGGGCGCCGGGCGTGATGCCGCCACCCGAAGCCCGACAGCTCGATCGACAAGGCCGCACACGCCTGCTCGACTACTTGCGCGAAGATCCGCTGGCCCGCGAGCCTGAAGAGCGCCTCATACACGCTGCCGAGCACGGCATGGCGGGTGGGGCGGGTGGCGACCCCGTGTTTTGAGCGAGCGCGGGGCTCATCGCATGCTGATCGCGTGCCTCGGCGACGTGGACATCAACTGTCGGGTCCCGTAAGCGGTACCGTTAGCGTGCGGGGCTCTTCGCCATCGACGATGATGCGCAGGCTCGCCACGCGCTTGTTCGATGCGATGCGCCTGGGATAGCTGACGAAGATCGGGATGCGCTGACTCTGCAAGGGGTCTAGAGCGACCCGCGGCAGCGCAATGGCATAGTGAAGCTCGGCGCCGCCAGCACCCTCGATGGAAAACTCGGACTGACCCGCGCGCTTGTTGACTAGGTGCAGCTCGAAGGCGTTGCGCACCGAGTCTCCCTCCACCACGTACGGCAGGTCCCGCAGGCGCAAGAGGTTCGCTTCGTAGGGTCGTGAGTGCAGCATGGCGATCCCTAGCGCACCCAGGCCCACCAGGCCGAACGCTGTGTATAGGTAGAGCCGCGGGCGTAGAACGCGTCTCCGTCGCCCAAGAAGCCCCTTGAGGGAGTCGTAGCGAACCAGGCCCGGGGCTCGCCCGAGCCGGCCCATCACCTCGTCACACGCGTCCACGCACCGAGCGCATCCGATGCAGTCGAGTTGCAGACCGTTTCGGATGTCGATGCCGGTCGGACAGACCGCCACACAACGCTTGCAGTCAACACACGCACCCGCACCGCTCTGCCGAACCTTGCCGCGAGGTTCCCCGCGTTTGCGGTCGTATCCGATCACCAACGTGTCCCGGTCGGTCAGGACCGACTGCAGGCGACCGTAGGGACATACGATCAGGCATAGCTGCTCTCGAAACCACGCGAAATCGAGGTACAGCAGTCCCGTCAACGCGGTGGCCCAGACGAACGCTTCCGGGTGCTCGGAGGGGTCGGAAAGGACCATCTCGTACAACGCCGGTATCGAGACGAAATACGAGACCACAATGTGGGAAACCAAGAAGGCGAGCAGCAGATAGATGGTGTGCTTGAGCGCGAAGCGCCAAATCCGCGACCACCCCAAGCCCTGCTTGCGCCGGCGTAGGCGAGCGTTTCGAGAGCCGTCGATCAGACGCTCGATAGGTCGAAACAGCCCCTCGAGAAACACGGTCTGCGGGCAGGCGTAGCCGCACCAGACCCGTCCCCACAGGGCAGTCACCACGATTAGCGCGTAGCCGATGCCGCTGAGCAAAAAGAAGACGAGCCAGAAGTCCTGCGCATTGAACGTGTGCCCGAACAGGAAAAAGCGGCGCCCGTCGACATCCAGGAACACCGCGGGATGGCCGTTGACCTCGAGCCAGGGCAGCCCCGCAAGCAACACCAGCAGAACCAGGAAGGCCATCTTGCGTACGGAGTGAAAGCGCCCCGTGACGTCCGCTGGGTGCACATAGTTGCGCGACCCGTCCGAACGCAGTGAGCTGGCCTTCAAATATACGACGCCCGTTCCGGGCCGTGGGGAATCCTCAGACGACATGGATGGGGAGGCCGGCTAGCTGTCGCTTTGGTATTCGTTTCCCTGGGGCTCCTTGCCCTCCACGTTGCTGTTGCGCAGGCTCAACACAAAGGCTGTCACTTCCCTGACCTTCTTCGGCCCAAGGATCGCGCCCCAGGAGGGCATCCCCTTGGCTGCAACGCCATCCCTGATCAGCGAGTGGATGCTGGCGGCACCACCTCCATGGATCCAGAACCGATCGGTCAAGTTCGGTCCGATTGTGCCCTCACCCTGGGTGCCGTGGCAGGCGACGCAGTTCACCTTGAAGGTCTCCGCTCCTGCGGTCACGGCTGCGGTGTCCCCGGCCAAGTCGGTCAGTGCGTCCGTAGCCGGCTTCGCCCGTTCCTCCATCAGCTTGGCCACGTGGGCTGCGTGAACGTCGTTCTGGGTCGGAGCCCATGCGTACTCGTGGTAGACGAACCAGTAGGCGATACCGAAGGCCATCGTTCCGTAGAAGATGCCGAGCCACCACTTCGGCAAGGCGTTGTCGGCCTCCTCGATGCCGTCGTACTCGTGGAGAATGTCCCCCTGAATGTCATCCCGTCGTTTTGCTTCAGTCATGACTACCTACCTCACTGTCGTCGAACGGGAGCCGCGCCAACTCGTCCAACCTTTCGCTATCTGTGCGAGCCGCTCGGACGGCGGCTGCGATGAACACCGTCATGAAGATCCCGAGCGCGATGAGCGGGAAGACCAGGACGGGGCTGCGTGCAAAGAATTCTGTGGATATCCAGCTGAGCATGACTACTGACCTCCTGCGCTGCTCGCGACCGTTGGCGGCTCGGCACGTTGGGTCACGGGGTCGCGACCCAGGCGCTGGAGGTAGGCGATCAGTGCCACCAGCCGACTGTTCGCGGCCACGCTCACGTTCGCCTCTGCGTTGAGCTCATTCGAGATCGCTCGTGCGGCCAGCCACGCATCCTTTTCGGCCGACGCGATGGTTTCGGCTTTGTACGGGACCCCTACGGTCCGCATGGCCCGCAGCTTGTCGATCGTCTCGCCGAAGTCGATCCGCTCGTCCACCAGGTGCCCGTAGGCGGGCATGTTGGACCCGGGCGAGATCTCCCGGGGGTCGAGCATGTGTTTGTAGTGCCAGACGTGGGAGTAGCGACCCCCCACCCGTGCGAGGTCCGGTCCGGTGCGCTTTGACCCCCACTGGAACGGGTGATCAAAGATCGAGTCCTCCTCCGTTGAGACCGGCCCGTAGCGGGCGGTCTCCCAGCTGAAGGGGCGTATCATTTGAGAATGGCAGTTGTAGCAGCCCTCCCGGATGTAGACGTCTCGCCCTTCGATCTCAAGTGCCGTGTAGGGGTGCTTCTTGGTGTGCTTGGCTGTCTCATTGGAGGCAACCACCACCGGCACGATCTCAGCCGCCCCGCCGATCAGGATCGCTACGATCGTTAGCAGCGTGAAGGGCACGGCCCTGGCCTCGAGCGCGCGGTGCCAGTTGGGTTTGCCGTCCCGTTGGCTCCGAAATGCCCATGCCGAAGCGAACAGGCCCAGGGCCACAGCAAGTCCCATCACGTAGGTACTCGCGGCTGAGTGAAGCCAGCCGACGCTCATGAACAGAGCAATCGTGACAATAGAGATGACAACCGGTCGGCCGAGCAACAGGCCCTTGGTCGCTCCCCGGTCTGCGACCTGTTCGAGCACAGGGACTTCGACGACTCCGTTGGTGGCTTGGCCCGCGCGCGCGGTCTTGACAAGGTTCCATGCTTGAATGATGAATCCCAGCAGGAATAGACTCCCGCCGACCAGGCGGGTCCAATACATTGGGCGCAGGGCGATCAGCGTCTCTACGAAGTTCGGGTACATCAGCCCCCCAGCTTCGTTTTCAGCGCGCCACATCAGACCCTGCGTGATGCCCGAGGTCCACATGGACGCGACGTAGAGCAGGATGCCGATCGTCCCGATATAGAAATGGAAGTTGGCTGCTGCGACCGAGTGAAGCTTGCGGTTGTAGAGCTTCGGAATGATCCAGTAGAACATCCCGGCGGCCATGAAGCCGTTCCAGCCCAGGGCGCCGGCGTGCACGTGTGCGATGATCCAGTCGGTGTAGTGGGCCAGGCCGCTGACTCCCTTGATGCTGAGCAGCGGTCCCTCGAACGTCGCCATCCCGTAGAAGGTCACGCCGGCCGCAAAGAACTTCAGCACGGGGTCCGTGCGGAGCTTGTCCCAGGCGCCACGCAGCGTCAGCAGGCCGTTGATCATGCCTCCCCAGCTCGGCGCGATCAGCATCAGGCTGAAAACCATTCCGGCTGTCTGGGCCCACTGGGGAAGGGCCGTGTTGAGCAGGTGGTGTGGCCCCGCCCAGATGTACAGAAAGACCAGAGCCCAGAAGTGAACGATCGACAGGCGATAGGAGAATACCGGTCGGTCGGCCGCCTTCGGCAGGAAGTAGTACATGATGCCTAGAATCGGCGTGGTCAGGAAGAAAGCCACCGCGTTGTGCCCATACCACCACTGGACGAGCGCATCCTGAACGCCAGCGAACACCGAGTAGCTATGGAAAGCGCTGACCGGGATGGCCAGGCTGTTGACGACGTGCAGGACGGTAATGGTGACGATGGTCGCGATGTAGAACCACAGGGCCACATAGAGGTGCTTCTCGTTGCGTTTGGCCATGGTTGCGAAGAAGTTGACGGCGAAAGCGATCCAGACCAGGGCGATCGCCAGGTCGATCGGCCACTCCAGCTCCGCGTATTCCTTGCCGCTGGTAATCCCGAGGGGAAGGGAGATCGCGGCGGCGACGATGATCAGCTGCCAGCCCCAGAAGTGAAAGCTGGTGAGAAAGTCATACGCCAGCCGTTGCTTGAGTAGACGCTGGGTCGAGTAGTACACGCCCGCGAACATCATGTTGCCGACAAAGGCAAAGATGACGGCGTTGGTGTGCAGGGGCCGCAACCTCCCAAAAGTGAGATAGGGGCCCACGTTGGCCGGCCAGAAGGCCATCTGAAGTGCCACGATGGCCCCCACGAGCATTCCAACGACGCCAAAAATCATTGAAGCCCAGACGAACCTGCGAACGACCTCGTCGTCGTAGGTGATCTTCCTAGTCTCCATTCCACTTCCTTTCCATTGTTTCGGTGCTCGCCGTCTGCTGCGACTCCTCAGCGAGGGGCAGGAGCGCAAGCCGTTCTGCGTGCTCGTGGGACCGTTGCCTCACGTTCCATCCAAAAAAGACAACAGCGCCCGCAACCAGGCCGACGCTGATAAAGACCGTCAAGATGAGCGCTTCCAAAACCGACTCCTGTGCGAGAGTGACGCCGTCGTGAGAAGAACGATTGCTAGCGAGCTCGTGGGCATGAGCACCGCGGCGACCCACGGCCGCATGACGCCGGACAGCGCGAGTGCGACCGCGGCGGCGTTGTAGGTGAGCGCAAGTGCAATGTTCATACGGATCACGTGGGCCAATCGATGACCCAGCCGCAGCGCTGTTGTGATCGGGGACAACCCCGGCGTGACGAAGTAGAAGTCCGTGCGGGCCGGCATGAAGCTGCGATCGATGGAGGGGGTCCCGGAGCAATGGGCCGCCTGCACCGCCAGCCCATCGTTGATCCCGTCGCCGACGACGAGGGTGTCGCGGCGGTCGTGGTCGCGCACCCATTGTGCCTTTTCCTGTGGGGAAAGGCCCCCCAGAGCGCGCTCTTCGGGCACACCGGTCCTGAGCGCCGCGGCGCCGACTCTTCTCGGGGTATCGCCACTCAGGATCCACGTCTCGTAGCCAAGGCGCTGCAGCCGGGAAAGCTCCGCGGTAGCATCGTGCCGCAACTCTTCGGCCAGCTCGAAGCGTCCGATCACGGCCCCGTCCCTTGTGAAATGCAGGTCGGCAGCAGGTTCAGCGCCAAGCCAGCGCCCATTGCCGAGCCTGTACTCGGTGGACCCACGTCGCATGGAGAGCCCACACCCCGGGAGCTCTTCGACCTGGGCGCTTCCATCGAAACGGGGTTGTTGGACCTCGAGGGTCGAGCGAACCGCCAGGCTGTGTGGATGCAGCGAGCGCGCTGTCATGTCGAACAGGGCTTCGCGATCACGGTCCGATAGGGCAGCTAGCGCCTCCGGGTTCTGCAGCTGAAGCCGGCCATTGGTCAGCGTTCCGGTCTTGTCGAAAGCGATGCGCCGGATGGCGCGACAACGATGGAGGAAGTCAGACCTTCGAACAAACAGTCCAAGCCTGCGCAGGCCGGCATGTGCAAGTTCATGGGCCAGCGGGATCGCGATGCCAATAGCGCACGGGCAGGAGACCACCGCGACCGCCGTCGCGACCTCCAGGCCCTTCAGCAAGTTGCCGGCCCCCATGGTCCAGTAGCACAGCCCCCCAACCGCGGCGCACAGCACGCCGCCCACATACAAGGGCGCGAACAGGGGCGGCACCACCGCCACGGACCGGGAGGTCGGGTCGTGGGTGGTCGCGAGAAGGTCACGCAAAGCGGAAACGCCGAAGTCCTCCTGGGCTTCCATCCGGAATGCTTGCAGGCCAACGTTGAAGGCGCCGGCTGGCATGTCGCCATCCCGAGCGACCGAAACGGGCTCACTCTCGCCGTTGATCCAGTCGAGTGAGCAACTGGCGGAGCCGTCGAGTAGCTTCCCGGCGACTGGCAAAAGGTCTCCCGGGGGAACGAGCAAGATGTCGCCGGCCCGGATCTCGGCCGCTCGAATGAGGGATAGGGACCCGGCTCGTATGCGCCGAGCCATCAGGGCGGATAGGCCATCGTCACGCAGGAGCTGGCTTCTGTTGAGCACCAGTACACGCTCCTGCAGGTAGCGGCCGATGAGCATCAGCGCGATGAAGACTGCCAGCGTGTCGTGGTAGGCGGCTCTCGGGTTGTCTGTGGCAAAGGACCACAGCGAAGCGCCGAACGTCAGCACAATCGCCAGCGCGATGGGTAGGTCGAGATGGACGACCTTGCGTCGCAGGGCCTGCCAGGCAGAGGCGATGAACACGGGGCCACCGATGGTGACCGCGAGGGCTGCGATGCCGAAGTTGAGCCAGCGCAGGAAGCGGTGCAGTGGTCCTTCCTCTAGACCGAGGTAGATAGCCGCCGAAAAGAGCATCGTATTGAGTGCAAGGGCGGTGCAGACCCCGGCGCGCATCAACAGATCGTCGCGGGCGGACGAAAGGGCAGGCGACCCATCGTTCGATCCAGGTCCGAGCAAGTAGCCGACGGACTCCACCTGCTCGACGAA
>JAPPOR010000007.1:0-3217 GCA_028817905.1 Myxococcales bacterium | reverse complement strand
CAGTGGAGACGAGCGTACGATGAACGATGCGACAACCGGCACAGCAGTAGCCATCGCGCATACCTCTGTCGAGTTGCTGCCCGCAATGCGTACATTCGCTAGGCGCATCTTTTTCGGCAGCAGGTTGCTCGGCGCGCAACTCGTTCGCTGCTTGGTTTGTGCGAGATGTGGAAACCAACGACTTCAGCAAGACACGCAGTTGTTGAGCAAGCGCCGTGCCGGGTCCTTGGCAACGACTGGGTGATAACAGTTGGGATGAACATGCAGCTCGGATGCGATCACGTCGTACTTGGTGCGCATGCGGTCAACCTGCGAGTGCCGCTGGGAACGCGTGCGTCGAGGTTGGGCAAAAGCACCACTGCAGTGGCGAAAGGCGCCTCTGACCGACGAACTAGTGGCAGGCGGGAGCGGGAGCTCCCATCGGGGCGGCATCGCCAGACGCGTCGTGGGCGCGAACCAGTGGCTCCAGGGTGCTAACACCCGCCGCGAGCACGAGCAGGACCGCAAGAGCGCGCGCTCCGCTTCGCCCCGGAGCCAGGGCACGTAGCCGCAACGTTGCACCGACTGCCATCAGGGGAAGACCTGTCGTGGTCGCGAACCCCATCATCAAGGCTGCGCCCTGGCCAGCATCTGCGCTACCGGCTGAAAGCAACAGGCTTGCGTACAGGGCCCCGCAGGGGAGCAGTGCGGTGAGGCCTCCAAGCGCCAGGGGTTCGCCTGGCAGTAGCGAGGCCACGCGTCGAGTGAGTGGGCGTTTCCTCGTCACGGTTTGCACGGGAAGGAGGTCCGTTGGGCGCGCTGCGGCCCGTTTCCAAAGGCCGTATGCGAGCAGCAGGCAGCTGACGGCGATCAGGCCACGAAAGACCCAACGGGCCGGGTCGCCCAGACGCGGCCCACCGAGCACAGCGCCCAGTTGCCCTGCGAGCAGTCCCATGAACGCGTAGCCAAGCACGCGGCCCAACTGATAGCGAAGCGGCGCGGTTGCAGTCCGCCTGCGAGAACAAACGAGGGCGGCGACTGGGCCGCACATCGCAGCACAGTGCGGAATGCTTGTGAGCCCGGCGAGTAGTCCAACCCCGAAGCCCGCCGCGAGTTGCTCGAGCATGCTCTGTTCTCAATGCAGGGTGCATGCCAGCAGCGCGCGCCCTCAGGGAGCTAGCCTGCATCATCGCCAGCCCGCACCGTTTCGCTCGTATGGGACAACCTTGATGCTTCTCCGGGCGGGGCCTGCCAGACCAAGTTCGGGGCCGCGAAAACGAGTCGTGCAGCCTCCTTCGTGTCACCGCGTTCTCGCCTTTGGTTCGGCTTGATGCAGCGCAAATCATGCGGCGCAGAGGTGCGATTGGCCTGAGGTGGAAAGCACATGTCCGGGATCGTGCGCATGATTGCCCGCAGCAGTGTCTTGTCACGGCCGTGCACCTTTGACTGCGCCGGGCGCGCGCGTTCGAACCCACATACGGGCTTGGGGCGCGGGCATGGTACCGGGTGGCTGGGTGCAGGTGTGGTGGCTTCTGGAGGTGTGAGCATGAGGACAGCACGTTGGTTTTCTGCGGTGGTGTTTGCCGTCGCGGGTTGCGGCGGTGGTGAATCAACCCCGGGCACGGTCGGGCTGCCCACTTCGGCGGGGCAGCCGCCTGGGGCCCAACAAGGAACCGGCAATAGCGCGCCGCCTGCTGCGCAACAGCAGCCGGCAGCCCAGCAGCAGGGGGCCGTCCCTTCGACGGCGGCACAACCCGCCGGCCCGGCACAAACTGGGCCGGACCAGCCGGCTCCCGCGGGCCCCATGACGGTAGGTGCCCCCCAGACCGGCCCGGCAACGCCGCAGACGGCCCCGCCCGCGGAGGAGACCGCGGGCTGCGCCGAGGAAGGCCTGGAACTGGAGGGCATGATGTACAGCCCGGGGGGCAACGTGCTGCCCCATCCGTGCAAGCCGTTCGACACTTTGAGCAACAACCCCTACGCCGTGCGCTGCATCGATGCCTGGCCTTGGTACAAAACGACGTTTCCCGGGGATGACTACTGCATCCTGCCGCCCCATCCGGACAAGGGTACGCAGGTTGGCATTCACCCGCAGGGGATGGACTGGTACGACCAGGTTTCCCAGGGCGACCTGAGCGGCTACGAGGGTGTTGACAGTGACTTCCTGATGGATCCGGGGGACGAGGAGGAGCGCAACTACATCACCGGCTCGCACAACACCGAGGAGCTCAAGTACTACCGCAGCAACGTGCGGATGCGCCCCGGGTCCCATCACATGATCGTGTCTGCCGCCCCGCCCGGGATGGCGGCCGGCGCTCGCCACACTTGGGTCGGTGGATCGGTGGGCGGTCTGAGCCGCGGTGCGGGTGGCGTGCCGGGAACGCAACGCCCAGACGAGGACACGCCCCAAACGTTGATGAAGCCGCCGGAGGATGAGGGCCTGTACTCGACCCTGGGGCCGGACTCTGACGTCACGTTCAACATGCACCACTTCAATTCGACCGATGAGATCACGCTGAAGGAGTCCTGGACCAACCTCTGGTACGCAGAGAACGCCACTCGCCGAGGCAATGGCATCTTCGGCATGCCGCTCACCCAGGCGATCTCGACCTTCGCGCGACCCGGGCAAACGGTCGACATTCACTACACCTGGGACATCCAGTCGGAGACCCGGATCGTCAAGCTCTTTGGACATCGGCACGCGTGGACGACCAACATGGTCGCCTGGGTCAAGAAGCCTGACGGTGCCGAGAACATCATCTACCAGACCTTCGACTGGTTCGAGCAGCCCTCCTATCGATACGATAGCCAGCGGATCAACCCCGAGCCCATGCCGGAACAACTACGGGACGGCGGGTACAGCGGCGTGCTGATGCTGCAGCCGGGGGACAAGCTGCACATGAACTGCCACATCGCCTACACCGAGGAGCGCGCAGCCGCGGTGGATGGCCCGTCCCCGAGCAGCATCGGGCCACTCAGGTTCGCCAATCAGGCCTATCGGGGTGAGATGTGCATCCTCTTCGGTAGCATCGTTGGACCCTCGCTCGGCTCGCCCGGCCCCGGTCAAGGGGCGCTGCCGCGCTTCGCGACCATCGACGAGTACAGCAAGTAGCCCTGCGCAGTTCACGAGCGCCTTGGAGACCGGAGGGTGGCACGCGCTGCCCTCCGGCTAGCCCGCATCTGTCACCAAGGCACGTGATGATCGTGCAAGTGATCGGCTTCGCAGGGCTTTCGGTGA
>JAPPOR010000128.1 GCA_028817905.1 Myxococcales bacterium | reverse complement strand
CCTGCGGAGTCGAGCAGTTGTGCGAGGGCGCGTGATTTGGTGATGGATGCGGGCTGGGGCCTGGCCCGGCTCTTGCGATAGCCCGACCCATTTCCTGCGCCGTACGCGCGAAGGCTGCGAACCGCACGACCCGCGCGTGGGGGCGCTTGCGCGGCAATGCGGCTGGGCTCACGGGCCCGCGAAAAGGGGCAAGGATGCGCGAAGACTTGGACAGGGCACGAGCCGGGATACCTCACCAACTTTGTGGCGCCTCGCTTGGCCTTCGACTTCGCAACGCTCTGTCCTCGGCGGCAAGTGCGGCGAGGATCCTTTCCCTCGCCGAAAGCCCTGGGCCGAATCCCGGCGCGTTGCACTCGCGAGTTGGGCATACGTCCAGGCTAGGCATCGTGGCGGCTGTGGCTACGCTGGTGAGCAGCGCTTCACTGGGCTGCGACTCCGCTTCGACGGCGGGCATCGACATGACAGCCGGGGATGCGGGCGGCCGGTTCGATGGCGGCGCGGCCATGCGCCCAGGGGACGGGCAGCGGAAGCCGGGCCTCCTGCCCGAGGGGTGCTCGCCCGTGCTCGACAACACGACGGCGGTCGACTTCTTCCAGGCCGTTCGGTGCATCTTCGAGGGCGACCGGGCCGTGCAGACCGGTGTCGAAGCGGGCGTCATCACGCCGGAACGCGTTTCGGTCTTGCGCGGCGTGATTCGCGACCGCGAGGGCCAGCCCCTGCCCGATGTGCGTGTTCGGGTGCTGCGCCAGACCCGGTACGGCGAGACCAGGACGGGGCCGGACGGCACCTACAACCTGGCCGTCAACGGGGGCGGCCAGCTCACGCTGTGCTTCGAAAGGGAAGGCTTCATGCGCGTTCAGCGCCACAGGGACGTGCCCCACCGGCGCTTCGTGCCGTTCCCCAGTGTCATGATGATAGCGCGCAACCCGGTCGCGGGCCGGGTGCCACTGGACGAGATGCAGGCGCCGGTGTTGGTACGCGGACCCGTGGAGCAGGACCGTGACGGCCAGCGTGCCCACGCGCTGATGTTTCGGCCCGGGACGCGGGCGATGGCGATGATGCCATCCGGGCAGGGCGTCGAGCTTTCGGACCTGACGGTCCGGGTAACGGAGTTCACCGTGGGAGAGCGAGGCTCGGAAGCAATGCCGGGCGACCTTCCAGCCAACAGCGGTTTCACCTATGCCGCCGATCTTTCGGTGGACGAGGCGGAGGCGATGGGAGCCATGGACCTGGTCTTCGACCCGCCGCTGGTCAGCTACGTCGACAACTTCCTGGGTTTCCCGGCGGGCACCGCGGTACCCGTGGGCTTCTACAACGAGGAAGAGGACGTCTGGGAAAGTGCCGAAAGCGGCATCGTCCTCGATATCGTGGATGTCGTCGACGGCAAGGCGGTGATCGATCTCGATGATGACGGCAGGGGAGATTCTCCGGCGGATTTGACCCTGCAGGGCATCGACGAACAGGAGCGCGCGCTGTTGGCGGTCCGCTACGAGAAGGGCCGCTCCCTGTGGCGCACGCCAGTACCCCATTTTTCCACGGTCGACCTCAATTGGGGCACAACCCTTCCCGAGGATGGCGTCGAGCCCGAAGCGCACACGGCGGTCAGCGGGCCGGAGGACTGCCGAGCCGAGGTGAGCGGGTCCATCATCGGCTGCGAGGACCAGACGCTGGGCGAGGTGCTTCCAGTGCCGGGCACACCGTTCAGCTTGCACTATCAGAGCGAACGCATGCCGGGACGGCTCGACACCCGTCAGGTCGAGATCATGCTTTCGGGCGACAGTGTGCCGAATTCGCTGGTCGGGGTCGAGTTGGAGGTCACGGTGCTCGGCCAAGTGCTGCGAAAACACTTTGAACCGGCACCCAACCTCAAGCACGTTTTCCGTTGGGACGGCCGCGACGCCTATGACCGCGCCTGGCAGGGTCGCCAGCCCGCGCTGATCCGTGTTGGCTATACGTATCCGGGCCAGTACGCCACTACGGCACGCTTCGCAGACAATCCCGCGCTGGCGATCACCGGTTCGAGCAGCCGCCGAGAGGTCACGCTGTGGAAGTCGTTCGAAGAGCACGTTGGCACCTTCGATGCCAGTGCAAGGGGACTCGGCGGCTGGAGCCTCAACGCCCATCACGTGTACGACCGACTCGGCGGGGTGCTACACCGTGGCGATGGACGTCAACGAGCCAGTCGCCGCCTGGGACAACGGATCGCGCGGCTCGGTGGCTCGGGCCAGGACATGTATGCGGGTGACGGGGGGCACGCGCGTCAGGCCAGCCTCCTGAACGCAGCTGATGTTGTGGCCGCCCCCGATGGCACGATCTACCTCTCGGAGGACGAGGGGCACCGGATCCGCCGCATCACATCGGACGGAGTCATCCACACCTATGCCGGGACCGGACAGCCGGGCGTCGGCGGCGATGGCGGACCGGCCACGCTGGCGACCGTCGGCAATCCCCACGGCCTGGCCCTGTCGCCCGACGGCACCCTCTATGTGGCCCAGCGCGCCGACCGGGTGATCCGGGCGATCGCGCCGGACGGCACCATCCGTACGATCGCGGGCGGAGGCACACCTGAGGACGGTGTCGGCGATGGCGGCTCCGCGCTCGCGGCCGAGTTCGTGTCGCCCTACGGGTTGGCACTGGACGCCTCGGGCACCCTGTACGTCTCCGATCTGGCGGAGTTCACCGAGGACCTGCGCCAAGGCAGCCGAGTACGCGCAATCGCGCCGGACGGCTCGATCCGGACGGTTGCCGGAGGCGGCGAGCTGCGCCTGGCGAGCTACGACGACGGCAGCCTGCGCATCCTGGCAGGGGAACCGAAATCCGAGGAGGGCATCCTAGCGACCGAGGCGGATCTGGTAACGCCGGTCAGCATCGTCGTCGATCGGGAGGGCGCGTTGTACATCGCCGAAACCGACGCTTTCCGAGTCCGCAAGGTGACCCCAGACGGCCGCATCACGCGCATCGCAGGCAACGGCTTGGAGGCCTTCTCGGGGGAAGGCGGGCCCGCCTTGAGCGCGGGGCTGCGCCCCTGGGGCCTTGCGCTCGACGGGGGCGGCAATCTGTACGTGGCAGACAACACGAACGCCCGGGTACGTCGCATCCGGCCGGATGGCCTGATCGAAACCGTGGCGGGCGATGGGAGTGAGCCAACGCGCGCCCAGGCACGAGCCGGGGGCGCCGCGCTCACGACCCCCGTGGGCAGTCCCACCGCCCTGGAGATCGACGGCGAGGGAAGGCTGCTGTTGCTCCAGCGCCCGAGCGTGCTCGCGCGGGTCGAAGACGCTCTTCCAACCTTCGCGCGTGGCGACAGTCTGGTGGCAAGCGCGAGCGGAGACGTCGCGTTCCAATTCGGCGAGGACGGTCGGCACTTGGCCACCTTCGATGCGCTCACGAACGTCCCGCTGCTGGAATTCGTCTATGACGACCGGGGCCTGCTCGTCGCGCTGACGGATCGTGATGGCAACAGGACCGAGATCGAGCGGGATGGCGCCGGGGACCCCACCGCCATCGTGGGCCCCTACGGAAAGCGAACGGAGCTGACAGTCGACGACCGAGGTCTTCTGACGCGCGTGGCACTCGGGCCCGACGAAGCATACGCCTTCGACTACGACGACGGGGGGCTGCTCACGAGGATGACCGGGCCGCGCTCCACCGACGAGCACCACCTGTTCGAGTATGATGAGGTCGGACGCCTTGTACGCGACGAAGGCCCAACGGGCTTCTACCAGACGCTGGGGCGCGAGGTGACCGGCGCGGGCGTCCAGGTGACGCGCACCGAACGCGACGACCGCACATACCGCTATTCGCTCGAGCCCCTGGCCGACGACCGGACCGTGCGCAAGCAGCTGGACCCGGCGGGGCTCGCCACGACGATCGAGGTCGGCGCGGCGACGGTTGTCCGAACACCCACGCAGAAGGTCACGCGTACCATGCAAGCCGACCCACGCTTCTTCATGCAGGCGCCCTTCCCGACGTCCACGGTACTCGAGATCAAGGACGGCCCCACCTGGAAACTCGAGCGACGCAGGGAGGTGAAGTTGACGGAGCGCGGCGCGCCGCTGGACCTGGAACGGTACCGGGAAAGCATGCTCGTCAATGGCCGCGAGGCCACCATGATCTACGACGCGCTGACCGGGACGATGACGATGACCACTCCCATGGGCCGTACGACGGTCATCGAACGGGACAACCAGGGGCGGCCTGCACAGCTACGGATTGGTACGCGTGCGCCGACCGACTACGCGTACGATGGCCGCGGTCGTGTCGTGCAAATGAAGACCGGAGAGCGCACTCTTGGCTACGAATACGGCTCCAACGGCCAGGTAGCGGCGGTGATCGATCCACTCGGGCAGCGCGTGGAGCTCCAGCGCAACGCCCTGGGGAGGCCAGTCGCGTTCGTTCTCGAGGACGGCCAGACGGTGCACTCGAGCTATGAAGCCCCTGGCCTGCTTGCATCCATTGAACCACCCGCCCGCGGAGACCATGAATTCAACTACGGGCCCGGGAACCTCTTAGCCAGTTACGTGCCACCGGCTCTTCCGGGCCACTCTGCAGCCGACACCGAGACGCACTACAGCTACGACCCCTTCGACATGCTATCCGAGCTCGCACCTCCGGGAGGCGACTCGCTCGTGATCGGCTACCAGGACGCAACCGGGCGTCCCGTCTCCCATACGTTTCCCAGCGACCGTGTGACCTACGACTACCACGAAGACACCGGCCTGCTCGCGAGCGTGTCGTCCGTCGATGCCGTCATGGCCTTCGACTACACCGGGCCGCTTCTGGCCCGCGTAGCGTGGAGCGGGGAGGTAACCGGGGCCATTTCCTTCGACTACGACGACAACCTCTGGACCACCACACAAACCATCGCGGGCGAGACCATCGCCTACGCCTATGATGACGATGGGTTGACGACGCAGGCCGGCTCAGAAGAGATCACCCGCGACGCGGACAACGGATGGATCAGCTCGGTCCGCCTGGGCGACCTGGACGAGTCGCTCAGGTTCTCTCGCTACGCAGAGCTCAGCGAGCACGTCGTGAGCTACGCCGCCGATCCCCTCTACGTGCGCCATGAAACGCGTGACCCACTCGGGCGGGTCGTATCGCGGCAGGAGACGATCCTGGGGGAGACGACATCCTACGAGTACAGCTACGACGCCCGTGGACGCCTAGCAAGCGTCCAGGCCGGAGGCGTCACCACCACCTATGCCTACGACGAAAACGGCAATCGCACCGAGCGGGTGCGCGACGGTCGGGAAACCTCAGCGAGCTATGACCCCCAGGACCGGCTCGTCCGCTACGGCGGGACCGAGTTCACGTTCACCCTGCAGGGCAGTCTCGCCGAAAAGGTCACCGGTGAAGAAACCACCCGCTACCAGTATGACCTACTGGGAAGCTTGCGTGCGGTCGAGCTGCCCGACGGCAGGTCGATCGAATATCTGATCGACGGCCTGGGGCGCCGTATCGGCAAGCGCGTCGATGGCGCGCTTACCCAGGCCCTGCTGTATCAGGACGCCTTGAACCCCGTGGCCGAGCTCGACGCCGAAGGCGCCGTCGTCAGCACATTCGTATACGCCAGCCGCCCCCACGTTCCCGACTACATGTTGCGCGAGGGCACCGAGTACAAGCTGGTCACCGACGCCATTGGAAGCGTGCGCCTGGTCGTAGACGCCGCCACGGGCGAGGTCGCCCAACGCATCGACTATGACGAGTTTGGGAACGTCTCCACGGACACGAACCCCGGGTTCCAGCCCTTTGGGTTTGCGGGCGGGTTGTATGACGCCGACACGGGGCTCGTCCGCTTTGGGGCTCGGGACTACGACCCCATGGTGGGGCGGTGGACCGCGAAGGATCCTTCGTTGTTCATCGATGGGACGAACCTGTACAGCTACTCGCACCAGGATCCGGTCAACCTGATCGATGTGACGGGCGAAGATGCGATCTTCATCCACTACGACTACTATCCCGTGGACACCGGACTCGGCTTCAAGGCGCCTCTCGGACACGCCGCTGTTATTGCGGTCGATCCTGCGACAGGCCGAACCAAGTACTACGAGTACGGACGGTACGGGAGTAGTTTTGGCCGAGTGCGGCCGGTCAGCCCGATTCCCGACCTAGTGATGGGAGAGGACGGACGACCAACAGCGGACTCGATGAAGAACCTTACCAACTTCCTCTCGAAGAACATCGGCAAGGGAAGCTCCGTCTCCTATCGCTACTTCGACGACGCCGATCATCGAAAGGTCATCGACTACGCAGAGAGGATGATGCGTGACCGCAATCGCGATCCCTATTCGGTGTGGACCAACAACTGCAAGACGTTCGCCAATGACGCCATCCAACAGGCAAGATAGGAAGAGGGCTCGATCATGTCGAAGGTGACTCTGGTGAGCATCATCGCCGTGCTTCTGCTCGCGAGCTTGTTCTTCGCGTACAGGGCGTTCGACACTGGCGTTACCCTCACGTACTTCGAGGCGGAGAACGAGAGCATGAGAACGAGCAAGAAGCTGCTCTCCCGGATAGCGGTTTCACTGGCGGCGGCTCCCTCACGATCGGAGACGGACATCGAGGCAGCGATCAGGAAGGATTTCTCCGATCACACTCTTGAACGCGAAGGAGACTCGCTCCTCGTCGATCAGGTGGGCTTGCGTTTCAAGGAACGCGAGCTGGTCGAGGTGTGGTTCATCGACGACGCACCAGAAGGCAGCGAGCCTCCCCGTTGAAAGCGTCGTCAGCCAGCCCCACGACCCCATGCATCCGTGTGATATAGCGGCGAGGTGACACGTTGTTCGTCGACCAGGTCGCGCTGGAGTTCGAGCGCGGCAAGCTCGCCAGGTTGTCGTCCTCGAACGATCCGCCGGAGGACGGCACCCCTGCGTCACGCTGAACGCGTGCCTGGCGAACCTACGGGGCCTGGGTCGAGTAGTGCGCGGGCCCATCTTTCGATGAAGAGCTAGCAGCGCCGGAGGGGTCGTAGCCTGTCGGGCGTTGTTGCAAGCGTCCCCGCAGCCTCGGAGACTGGTCGCCGGGCTGCTGGGGAGGCCTGGGTGGCGAAGCAGCCGGTTGTCCGCCAGGGAGCCGCCCCCGTGATGATTCTCCGGTACGCGCCGTTCCCGACTCGAGCGCGAGCACTTGTTGCACAAGCCGCTGGACCCTGCCCTGAACGCTTCCGCCAAATTCCGTCACGGCGACCAGGCACAACAAGGCGGCCGCGCCAAGAACGATGATGTACTCGAGCAAGCCGATACCGCGCTGATCGAGCCACAGGACCCCTCGCCAGTTCCGCTTCATTCGTCTGTCTCCTCCCAGGGCCCGGCGGACAACGACCGCCGCAGCGCCAGGCCGCCCTTGCATGACGCAATAGGCGTGCCGTGTGCTCGCCCGGATCATTCACGAGTTGGGCGCCGGATCGCGCAGTACGTCGGCTTCGCACGGTTTTCGGTGATCGACGCTCTTACTGCCTGTATTTGCGAGGTCGCCGAAACCCCTGCGAAGCCGATCACTTGTACGATCATCACGTGCCTTGGTGATGGATGCGGGCCAGCAGCGGAATCGCGGAGCCGCGCCCCGGAGGATTGGGAGACATGGCGAGCGGGTCCTGGCAGTCCGCCAACCCGCAGTTGGCACCTGCGGCCGCCGGTGCAACGTGGGAGTTGCGGCCTCGGCTCGCCGGGCATCGCTTTCGGCCACGGCGACAGGCAGCTCGGTGTCAGGACGTCAGTGCCCTGCAGTGCGACAGCGCGCGCGGCAGGTGGGCGGCCAGTTCGCTGGCCAACAGCCCGCAGTCGGCCTGCGCCGCCAGTTCGCCAGCGCGAGCGTGGAGCTGGACCGCAGCAGTGGCTGCTTCAAAGGGATCGCGGCCCACTAGCAGCGCGCCGGCGATTCCCGACAGCACATCGCCCATGCCGGCGGCGCCCATGGCCGGCGTGCCCGCATCGCAGACCCGCAAGTGTCCGCCGTGGGCCACGACCGTCCCGGCGCCCTTGAGGACCACAACCTGGCCACTACGCTCGGCCAGGGCGGACGCCGCGGCGTACCGATCGGACTGAATCCGGCCGGAGTCAGTGCCCAGCAAGCGGGCTGCCTCACCCGGATGGGGGGTCAAGACCCGCGGGGCGGACGCGGCCCGCAGTCGGTCAAACTCACCCGACAGGGCCGTCAGCGCGTCCGCATCGAGCACGGCGGGAACCGGGAGATAGACCGCCAACTCGGCAAGGATGTCCTGCGACAGGCGGTCCACGCCAAAGCCCGGCCCCAACACCGCCGCGCCGCACCTGCGGGCGAACTCCTGCACCGCACCGAGCGCATCCCCCAACGAGTCAGGAACCTGGGTCGTCATCAGCTCGGAGATGCGGCCGTCCAGCTGGGCCCGCGCTCGCTTGCGTGTGGCAAGCGTGACTAGGCCCGCACCCGCCCTCAAGGCACCTTGCCCCGCAAGCAGTGCCGCACCCGTCTTGCCTTCACTGCCCGCAACCACCAGCACGTGGCCGGCGGTCCCCTTGTGCGCATCGGCCGCGCGCGACGCCAGCGCCGCCTTCACATCGCCGTCCTCGATCAACGTGCACGGAGCGCTCTGTTCAACGGGCACCCCGATGGGGACCAGCGAAACGTGCCCCGCAGCCGCGCGGGCCGGATACTGGTAGAGTCCTCGCTTGCGCCCCGCAAATGTGGCGGTCGCCGCAGCCTGCACACAGCTCCCGAGCGCCGCACCACTGTCCGCGTCGACCCCGCTCGGAAGATCCAACGCGAACGTGGGTGCCGGGGCTGCATTGATGGCCGCCACCGCGTCCGCAAAGAGCCCCTCGAGAGGTCTGGCCAGCCCGGTGCCAAACAGCCCATCCACGATCACGCTCGCGTCGTTCAGCGCCTCCTGCAATCGCGATGGGTCGGTGACGTCCTGCACCTCGCAACCAAGTGCCTCGAGCGCGTCGAGATTCACGCGCGCATCCCCGGCCACCTGCTCGCGAGAACTGACAATGAACGCGCGGGGTCGGAAACCGCGCAACCACAGCTGACGCGCCACGACCCACGCGTCACCGCCGTTCTGGCCCGGACCGCCCACGATCACGACCCGCGACAGGCACTCGGAAAAGCGCTCCATGAGTACCTGCGCCGCACCGGCCCCGGCGTTCTCCATGAGAACAATGCCGGGCACACCGAGCCGCTCGATGGCGTCGGCATCCAGGGCCCGCGCCTGCTTCCGCGTGAACAGTGGCAACATGCGGGGGAGCGTATCCCAGCCCGCACCCGTCACCAAGACGCACGCACAACAGACCTACTCCGCGTAGTACTCCTTGATCAACACACCCAGGGCCGCACGTGCGCAATCGCCACAGTACCCATGGTCATCCTGCAAGCGCTGCCAGACCTCCTGGGCGCGCTGCTGCCGGGCCTGGTCGAGTTGATCGGTTGCGTCATCGATGAGCAACAGCACATCCCGGACGATGGCACCGATACGTGAGCGATGCTCGACGAAGTACGCCTCCCGAACGCGCTCCAGATGGTCGGGGAAAACAGCCGCGTAGTCCATCCTATCCCCCGGGTGGTCGATCGCATGAGCCGCCACGCCGCTGATCAGATTGCGACGAAACGCGTCGGCATCCTCGACTTCGAGAATCTCCTCGATGCGTTCGAACAAGGTCTCGTCGGGGTCCCGCTCATCACCTGTAAGGGGATCTCGAAACCGTTCGCCCTTCACCCACAGCGATACCTGGGTCACGTAGCGCGCGAACAACTCGTCGTACTGGGACTCATCGACCAATCCGGTCGCACTTCGTACCTCGTTGTCGAAGATCGACAGCCAAGCCTTGCGCACCTGGCCGAGAAAGACGATCGGGTCGTGGTACCCCCCATCGGGATCCAGCTTCAGGAAGTCGTAGTCGCCGCCTTCACATAGCGCCTCGATTTGATCCATCACGCTCAGTGGGGACAGGCACCCCTCGTCGTTCCAGTGGGCGGCGTCGAGCAGGAGCGTCCGGATCTCACGCGGCGATGCGCCGAACAGACCCTGGTAGGGCGTGATGTGATCAAACTCCTCGACCACCTCCGCCAGGTTGGCGCGCAGCAACTTGCCATCATCGGACGACAGCCGGCGCGGGATCGCGCCGTCCGCGAAGAGGTGGGCCTTCTCCATAGGCGTCAGGTCCGCCACGAGCTTGCCCAGTTGGGGATCCTCGTAGTGGGCAGGGTCGGAGCGCAACAGGCGCGTGAGCACCGCCCATAGGGCGGCTACAAACGTTGCATGCGGGGCGACGGGCACCCGCAGCTGAGGAATGATCTGCGAATCATAGATCCGCTGCTCCTCGCGATAGTGCAGCAGATAGCCCACCCGCAACAGCGTCAGGCGTGCCCGAAAGGAATCGTACTCGGGATGCTGCCGGAAGGCTTCAAGGTGCGTCTCGTTGGTACTGCCCAACAGCACGGCGTTGACCGGCAGGATCGAGTGGTTGAGCGCGACCTCTCCGGTCTCGATCGCCATCAGCAGATACTTCCAGGCGTCCAGTGGTCGCTTGAGCAGGTCGCTGTATTCGATCAACCCGCAGGAGCCGTCAACCAGCTCACCATGGGGCTCGAACAACGCGAGCGAGCTGAGCGCCGCAGGGAGCTGCGCAAGGGTGCGATCCGCAGTGATCTGACGCTCTCCGGCATCGACCGTCATCTGCGGACCAATCGTCACCGCGCCGCGCCGGTAGCGCCGCGAGATTTCCAGCCGCTCGACCTGAACATGCGCGAGCACGCGCGCAAGGTCCCCCCCGTAGGCTTTCAACAGGGCGTCCCGAATCTCGGCGTTCTCCTGGGCCAGTTCGCCGTTCCAGAGCAACGCGGAGGGCGCCTCCTCGACCCCCGCGCCCTCAAGCGCACGCTTGACGAATTGCCGGCGTTCGGCCAGCGGCAACAGCAACAGCGGATGCTCCGGAAGATGGCTGGCGAGTCGCGACGCGACCCGCTCGGCCTCCAGGTGCGCGTAGCTCTCATGGCTGCCCGGGCGCTTGGAACGGGCGCCAAAGCCGATCGACTTGTCGTCATGCCCCGCCGGGAAAACCCACGAGAAGCGATACACCGCACCTTCGCTAGTCCGAGCGTAGTGCTCGAGGGCGCGCATCACACAGGCCGCAAAGGTGCTCTTGGCGCTGCCATTGGGCCCGTGCAGAAGCAAAAGGCGGTTGGCCCTACCCTCGCGAACGAAGTTCCCGAGTGCCCGGTAGAAGGCCTGCTGCAGCCCTTCATGACCGACAAGTTGGTAGCGAGCGTGACCGTCGCCACCATCCAAGAACGCCTGGTCAAACAACCGAAACCGCCGCACCGGTCCCCAGGGCCGCTGCACCTCCTCGGTCCCGAAGTGATCGAAGCAATCGCGAACATAGGTAGCCGCATCGCGCGCGTAGCGAGCCGGATGCGAGAGAAACTCATCGAGGTACTCCTCGAAGCTCAAGACGCGCTTTTCCGCGAGGAAGCGCGTCTTGACCGACGAGCCGAGGTCGTCCAGCTCCTTACGTGCGCTCATAACCACGAGCCCCCCGCCCAGCGACAGCCAGCCGTACGGCCCCGCGTGTGGCCTTCAGTCATGCGGCCATTGTTACTCGACCGGAAGCGCGAGCGCGAGTTTCCTCTCATCCGGAACGCACGTCTCCGGTGTGCAGACGGCGAAGCGCACATGGGCCTGCACACGGTGCTCGCCGGTTGTGGCCGGGGTGAACGGCACCTCGAAGCGGGCCCGCTTCTCCCCGAACTCGGCAGCGTCGTCCTTCTTGAGCTCCTTCTTAGGCAGGTTCAGACCCTCACCCGCACTCACAGTGACGGACATCGGGTACTCCTCGTTCACGTGATACTCACCACGCGGCTCCAGGTCGACGACAAAGGTACCGAGCTTGCCCGCAGCGTAGGGACCCGCCGGTTTCAAACTCAGCTGAAAACTCGGATCACTGGCAGAAGCGGCCAGCTCCGCCGGAGGCTTTTCGGCTGCTGCCTTGTCAGCCTCATCCGCGGCGGACGCCCCGGGCGTCGGCTCGGCCGGCTTGGAGGTGGGCGGCGTCGGGTTCGGCGGGGCTGCAGGCGGTTCACCACCGTCGCAGCCCAAGGCCAAGGCCACGACCGCGCCCAGGATCAAACCAGCTACCTCCGGACTTCCCACGCCACCAGGACCGACACCACCACGACCGACACCACCTCGTTGCACTGCAGCATTCTTCATAGACACCCATCTACCATGCCTGCGCCGGAATCGCTCACCAACCTGACGGTACACATCCCGCGGGCTTGGCCGAGAACCAGCTAGGCAAATCGACTCGCTACTGTACTTCTTGATGGCCAAAGCGCTCCCGTGTCGGGGAGCTCGCATGACACCCAAAGAAGGGGCCGTCAGTTCGTGCGCCGAATGACGACTGTGCGCTCTGGGCCTACCCCCAAACGCTGGGCCATCAGCTCCATCACGGCGCCGCCGACCCGCGACAAGTGCCAACGCGGCAGCACGGAGCCATCCTCGGCGGTGGTCCACTTGGCGAACAGGACGTACTTGCCCTCGAGTACCCGCTGCTGCCCCCGCAAGAGCGAGGCGAAGCCGGGGCCGCCCTGACTGGAAACCAGCGGCGCCCCATCCGGCCAGTTCCCCTTGACGACGCGCTCGGTGCGCGGCGACAGCACGAACTTCCTCCGGCCATCTTGGCCCTGCTCGCTGCGACTGACGGAGGCGATCCCGACGATAGCAACCACGTCGGCGCGCGCCAGGCGCCCATCAAGCTCGGTCTTCCAGGCCTGCAACCAGCCGCCTGATAGCCCAGCCGGATCGGAGACGAAGTCCACCCCGTCGTCGAACAACGCCAGGTCTTGCTGGGTGAGCGGCGAGCTAGGCCGCGGCCCCGGAGCGGGCGAAGGGCCGCTCGCACACCCCACGGGCAAGCCAAATAGCAGAACGATTCCGATACGAAACAGCATATGCCACATCCTGTGCTATGACACACAGGAAGCGCTAACGCCAAGCGGGAGGCGCCAACACACAATATCCCCGCACGGGGACTCCCGCAGCCCGGACGCGTTCACCATGACGAGCCGCTACGGCAGGCTCTCCCACAAGCTGGCCAGGTCGGGCGCCAGCGGAACCTCCACGCGCAGCACAACGCCCGTGCGCGGATGGGGCACCTCGGCGGCAAGGGCGTGCAGGGCTTGTCGGGGATGGCCGAGCCGCGCCACCAGGTCTGGCGTCAAACCGTGCTCCATGACCTCTAAGAAGGGACGCTCGCGCTCGGGACCGTAGAGCTTATCGCCCACGATCGGATGGCCGATGGCGGCCAAGTGAACCCGCAGCTGGTGCTGGCGGCCCGTGCGCGGCGATAGTGACAACAGCGCATGCTCGGCCCGACGAGCCACCACCCGATACTCCGTATGGGCCGCAAGCCCATCCTCGCGGGTCTCCATCAGCACGTGCAATCCTTCCCGTGCGCGCGCCATCGGCACAGTGATTTCCCCCGTGTCCGTGTCCGGGAGTCCGTGCACTATCGCCAAATAGGTTTTCCGGACAGCCCGGCGCTCAAAAGCTGTCTTCAGGCCGCGCTCGGCGAAGGTCGACCGACCGCATAGCACCAGCCCGCTGGTCTCGCGATCGAGCCGGTGTGCGACCCGCGGCACAAAGCCTCCGGGGCCATAGCGCTCGCGCAACAGGTAGGTCAGCGTGTGTCGATGATACGAAGCCGTGCGGTGAATCGGCAATCCGGCAGGCTTGTTGAGCCCCAGGATCTCCCCGTCGTCATGCACGACGTCGAAAGTCAGGGGCACATCGGGCTCCTGAAAACGCTCGCGCACGAGCAACACGATCTCCCCCGAGCGCACGATATCGCTCGAACGACGACGGCGGCCGTCCGCATGGTATCCGCATTCGCGTATCACGGCCTGCGCCCGGGTGCGCGACAGTCTGGGAATGCGCCGCTGGATGAAGCGATCCAGGCGCATGCCGGCCACGTCACCGCTCACCCGAAACGTCAACACGACCGCATCCGGATCGCATCCTGGCGGGGGGCGCAGTGCGGCGACCGACAGCGCCCTGGAAGGCTCGGTACCCGCGCGCCGGCGGCGCCTCAAGCCGCCTTGATCACCTTGCCCGACCGAATGCAGCGCGTGCAGGCCCGAAGACGCTGGGTCCGGCCGTCTTTGATCGCACGCACGGGCTGCAGGTTGGGCAACTGCCATTTGCGCGTCTTGATGTTTGAGTGGCTCACCTTGTGGGCGCGCTGGCGGGTCTTGCCGCAGAAGTCGCAACTGAATGCCATGGAAAATTCCTCGCGGAGAGAGCCGGGGGTACTAGCACCCCACCGGAGGATTTTCAAGGAAGGGCGGCGAAAGTCCTGTGGAGTCGAAGGACAAGCGAGGCGATGTGGGGTTGGGTGAATGATCGGGCTAACCACCCTCAAGCTGGCATAGTGTCAGCGCACAATGCCCTCGCGAGCCCACACAGGTGCGGCCCTCGGTTTGCTGGCCCTGGGTGTTCTGGCCGCTGGGCTGTGTGGCAGAAACAGGGCGTCGGATCGAGCGGGGCAGCCGCATCGCATCCAGGACGCGGGCACAGCCCTTGGACAGACCATCGTGAAGGGCCGGGTCGTCGACGTAAACGGGTCCTCGCTCCCCGGCGTCCACGTGGGGCTTCGCCGGACTGTCGAAGGCGCGCATGCGGTCCCGGCTTCCCGGTCGGTGGACCGGAGTGGTGAAGCGATCACAGCCACCCTCACAGACGAGAACGGGGAGTTCTCGCTGAAAGTGGGCCCCGACGTCGACCCCAGTTCCCTCGATCTCGTGGCCCGGGCCGAAGGTCACGCAACCACTGCGATCCCGCTAGCTGAGGCGCCCGACCCCATCGAGATTACACTCGACACCACGGCCACATTGCGCGGCCAACTCTCCGCTCCGGCCAACCTGGAAGCCGCCTACCAAGATGCCTTGTTGACCCTCGCGGGCAGCGGGGTCTGGCCGCCACGCGTCCTGACCGTCGATGCGCACGGAGGCTTTGAGGCGGCTGCCCTACCGGAAGGGGTCTACGAAATGACCGCGCGGCTGGGAACCTTGGCGGGGCGCACCAGCCAGCCGATCTCCCTCGAACCCGGGGAGGATCGAACGGTATCGTTCTCGCTCCGGCACGGCGCCGAAGTGGCGGTGGCCGTCACGGAGGCCGCGTCACAGGCGCCGATCACGGGCGTCAACGTGAGCCTCATGGATGACGCCCTCAGCAGCAGACCCGTCACCGCTCGGACCGATCTCTCCGGCCACGCGCAGCTGCGCGGGCTACTGCCCGGCAAGCACCGCGTGAGCCTCGAACTCTCCGGCTATGTGCCGGTCATCGGTGCCCCCCTGCCGAGCGGCCGCGGCCCGCACCGCTTCCGTCTGCAGCGGGCGGCCAGCGTGCGTGGTCGCGTGGTAGATGCAAACGGCGACCCACTTGCCGGCGCCCGTTTGCAGGTGCGGGGCACGGCCCGCGACGGATCGCCCATCCACCTGCAGACGGGGCCCGCTGCCGGCTCGACGCTCCCGCCCCTGGTG
>JAPPOR010000090.1:9277-15675 GCA_028817905.1 Myxococcales bacterium | reverse complement strand
GACCCTCGCCACTGCCCGCGTCACCGCTGCCCGCGTCACCGCTGCCCGCGTCACCGCTGCCCGCGTCACCGCTGCCCGCGTCACCGCTGCCCGCGTCACCGCTGCCCGCATCCGGATCGCCCCCGGAACCCGGTGGACCGCCGCCATCCTCGCTGGCCAGCGGGTCCCCTGCGCTCTGGATGAAGTCGATGACCGCGGTGTACTCCGGACTGCTGCCACTCGAGGCTGCATTGAAGACAACGATCCCCGCGGAGCTCACGGCAAGCGTGTGTGTGAACGAGCCGATCACCTCGTAACTCCCCCCGGGGGGCATCGCTTCCAGGGTCCACTGGTCGCCAACGCGACTGACCCGCAGCCGCTCCACGCCGCTGTCATAGGTCACACGCAATTCCTGGGACGACTGTCCACCCACCGTCGATGCAGCGAAGACATACTGCCGTGTACCGTTGTGATAGGTGTCGAAGCGCAGCCAGTGACCCGCGCTCTCTTCGATCAGTAGGCCGTGCCCCTGGTAGCGTAGGCTCGGGTCACTTTCGAAAGCCACCTCAAGCGTTAGATCGGTGTCGGCGACCGACTGCATCACCCGCAACCCGTCGTTGGTACCCCAGACATCGTGCTCTGGGCCGCCAGGCACGGTCATCAGCAACAGGGCGTCCCCGGTACCAGCACCAACCGTAGCCACGGAGCCGTCCCCCAGGGGATCGACCACGGTCCACACCGGATCGAGACTCGGCGCATCGAAGTCGTCGGACACGAACGTGCCTCCACCCGAACCTCCGCCACCGCCCGCGCCCGCATCGGACATGCCCCCATCGGGCACACCCGCGTCACCTGCGCCCGCGTCACCTGTGCCCGCATCGCCCGTGCCCGCGTCACCCGTGCCTGCGTCGCCCGTGCCCGCATCGCCCGTGCCCGCATCCGACGTCCCACCGTCGGGCACACCTGCGTCCCCGCCTCCGCTGGACCCGCCATCCTCGTTCACGATGGGATCGGAGCCGATCTCGACGTAGTCGATGACGGCTGTGTAGTCCAGGTTGACGTTCCAAACCCTGTTGAGGGCGAAGACGCCAGCGGTTGCGACTGCGATCCCATGCTGGAAGCTGCCGACCGTGACATAGGTGCCGCCCCGCGCCTGGGCCTCCAGGGTCCACTGATCGCCGCTGCGGGTCACACGCAGTCGCTCCACCCCGTTGTTGAAGGTGGCCTTGAGCCGCTGGGACGACTGGCCGGCGACGGTGGAAGCCGCGAACACAAACTGGGAGTTGCCATCCGAATAGGTATCAAACCGCATCCAGTTGCTCGGGTCTTGCTCAACGACCAGCCCATGGCCCTGATAGCGCTCGGTCGGATCGCTATCGAACTTCAACTCGATGGCGAAGTCGTCATCCGCAAGCGGCTGCACGGCGCGCAACGCGTTGTTCTGCTGGTTCCAAAGTTCGTGTTGGGGCCCACCGGGGACGTCCAGCAATAGCTGGGCGTCGCCGCTGCCAGCTCCGGTCGTCGATACGGTCCCATCCCCCACCGGGTCAACCACCGTCCACTGAGACGATAACGTGGCTGCGTCAAAGTCATCGGACAGGAAGGGTTGTGCCTGGACGGCGGCCGGCCGAAGCAGCCAGCCGGCCACCCCGAGCGCTACAACAGCCGCGACCGCTTGCGTACGGACCGCGATAGGGCGGGCGCCACGCGGCGGACGACGAACGCTGCATACGAGGTGCGAGCACTCGATGGGGTAGCGGTACTTCATCTTCACATCCTCCTGAAGCGACGCGGTCGCAGCCGGACCCCTAAGACGGTGGCCGGAAGCGGTCGGGGCCGTCGACCCGAACCTCCGGCACGTCTCCCCGATAGGCCGGCGCCATTTCTACCATGCACCTGACCCGACCGGTACCCGCCGATCGTGCTTGTGAGCCCCCAATAAGCGGCATTTTCTTGCACCGCTGCACCCGGTGGTGCGTCCCCGTGCGGTGTGGGGGGCGTCCCTTGGGACGGCTTCCCACGGCGAGCCGGCCACGGCTGTCGGCGCCCTCAGCCAGAAGACGGAAGGTTGGGCACCTATGCGCGGGCCAGCCTGCGCGCCCGCAGCCAGCACAGCTGGGCGAAGTGGGCCGGATCCCGGCGAGCCACCCAGGAGGCGGCCAGTAGCAAGCGCGCGGGAAACCTGGCTGACCTGCGGGAGAGACACTGGTCGACGAAGTACCGCTGCATCAGGCGTGTCGGGATGTGCGCGTCCATCAGCCGGAACCAGGCGACGGTGTTCTCGACCGCACGGTCGGCGCGGCTGATGCGCCCAGGGCGGGGAGAGAGATCATAGATGGATAGGGGCTCCTCCTGGTACTGCAGCTGCGCGCCTGCGTGTTCCAGCCGGAGCAGGAAGTCCCAGTCCTGGTGACGCTTGAGCCCAGGGGTGAAACCCACCTGGCGGGCCAGCGGTGTGGGCACGAGCAGTGTCGAGGTTTGCAGCGCGCCATCGGACGCCAGCAAGTAGTGGCTGAGCGCCTCGCCCGGCAGCGGCCCTCGCGCATTGTGAACTGCGGCGTCGGACTCGAACGATGTGAAACAGTTGGAGGCCGCATAGGTCATGGTCGACGCACCCGAAAGGGCCGTCAGCTGGGTTCGCAGCTTGTGGGGCAACCAGGCGTCGTCGGCATCCAGGAAAGCGATGTACTCGCCCTCGGCCGCCCGAATGCCGGTGTTGCGGGCATCGGCACCACCCAGGTTCCGAGCATGCCGAATCACCTTGACCTTGGGATCGAGCGCCGCAACCTCGTCCAGGATCGCGGTCCGTTCGGAACAGTCGTCCACGACCAGGACTTCGTGTACCGGCTGCACCTGGGAAAGGGAGCTTGCGACCGCCCGCGTTAGCGTCTCGTCGTTGTTGAACGTGGGTACGACGACCGAGACGCGGGGCTCTGCAACGGTATCCGACATCCTGAACCGCCAGATGGGTACGTCGGCAGCATGTCGGCGTCGCCTGAGGTTGTCAACCGCAGAGGCGCGCGCACGGCAGGGACCATCCCGCCGAATCAGGTCAGAATCTCGCTCACCACCTCGGTGGCGACGCGTGGGCCGGTGCTGTTCTCTTGTCCGAGCTTGTCGAGTGATACCCCCACGGCGCGGACGCCTGTCAGGAGCATGCGCGGTGCGTCTGTCCGCATGCCACCCGAGCGCCGGTGGTGCAACCCACCCTTGAGGGCCCCCCCCGCCAGACCCAGTAGCAGGAATGGATGGTCCACATAGATGTGCTTGCCCGCGTCGCCATGCTCCGACGTACCGAAAATCAGTGTGCGGTCCAATACGTTGCCGTCCCCTTCGGGCATGCTCGCAAGGCGCTGGGCGAAATACGCGTAGTTCTGCATGATGAACCGGATCACGTTGGTGTGATCCTGGGTCTGCGACTTGCCGTGGGTGACGTCATCGTGATGCTCGCCGTTCAGGCCGACTTCCCAATAGACCGCTCCGGACTGACCCGCTGAGAATTCGTAAGAAAACACCCGGGACAAGTCGCAAGCCAAAGCGATGCTCAAGAGATCACTCATGATCGTCGCCTTGGCTTCCTTTTCCTCGTGCGTCCCCCCATCGCCGAAGTTGGTCTGGGCGGGTGGATCGGGTGCTTGGCAGTCGACCACCGGCAAGGTCGCTCGCGCCTGCAGTCGTCGCTCGAGACTGCGCAGACCCTCCATGTGCTGCTCGAGGCGCTGGCGATCGGTCGCTCCCAGGCGCGGAGACAGCGCGCGCGCTTGATCGAGCACACCGTCGAGCATGCTCGTCTCCAGGGCGCTGGTCGCAGCCAGCATCGACCCGTCTCCGCCACCGGGATCGCCGGTCACGGCCTCCCCGGAAAACAGCCGATCGAACAGCGCCTGCGGCGACGGTTCATGACGGTTGTACGCCCTGCCGCCTGCTTTCCAGCTCGTGTTGCTCTTGTACGGGCCCCGCCGGCAAATACCGACGCCAAGCCAGTCGAACGTCGTCCGGCCAGCCCAAGCCTCCGACACGATCACGTCGACCGAGGGCTCGGGCATGTTTTGCCCGCGATATGTACCGACGCAATCGCCCTTGCATTGGGTCATGTCGTGCGAGGACGACAGGGCGATGCCGCGCGACGGAATGTGCCCAGGGCTCGAGTCCACGTGGTCGTACCCGGTCACCAGGGTGACGTAGGGCTTCAGTGCGTCGAACGGCTCAAGACTCTCTGGCAGGGTCCAGTTGGTGCCGGTCTCCGATGGCACCCAAGTCTTGTGATTGACACCCCCGCCCCAATAGAAGACGCCATAGCGAACCGGCAACGGTTCGTTTTGCGCCAGGGCGGTGGCATTGTTGTTCAACATGGTATCGAGCAGGGGCAACCCGATCGCGATCTTGGCACCCCCGGCGGCGACGCCTCGGAGAAAGCTGCGTCGCGGGATGGGGCGCCGTGGGCGGTACAGCATCAGTCACCCTCCACAGTGAACCGTCGGAAGTAGGCACTCAGAACCGTCGCGCGAACGAGCGCAGCGAAGCGGTAGCTACGGTCGGCAAATTCGTCGTTCAAGGCATCGATCGCCGGGGCTCCTCCGCGGCCCGGATGATGACCCGTGGCGAACGCCATGAAGCGCTCCGCCATACAGTGGGAGGCACGCGGATCGCTATGCAGATAGTCGGCCAAGTCGCCCACGTCATCGAGCTGGATCCCGCCGAACTCACCGCTCGGATCGATCTCCACGTCATTGACCTCGGTGCGGAAGCGCCCGATCGCATCGTAGTTCTCGAACACGAGCCCGGCCGGGTCGAACACCGCATGGCAGCCTGCGCACGCCGGGTTCACGCGATGCTCCTCCAGCCGCTCGCGGTTGGTCCGGAAGTCGTCCGGGTCCGGCTGGCTAACGAGATCGGTGGCCACCCCCTCGGGTGGGGGAGGGATCTCCTCGCACAGAAGATACTCCATGACGAATAGGCCACGACGAGTCGGAGACGTGCGAGCCGACGGTGAGGTCGCCGCCAACAACGCCCCCGACGTCAGCAAGCCATGGCGCTCATTGGGCAACGCGGTCGCCTCGAAGCCATTGCCCCCCGTCGCTTGCATCCCATAGGTTTGCGCAAGCAGGTCATCGATGAACGTCTCGCGCCCGGTGAATACCTCGCGCAGGTCGCTGTCCCGGGTGACGGCGATGTCGCGGAGCGTCAGGTCGAACTCGCTCATGTACGCGTTCCAGAGGTCCTCTGACCAGGTGGGGAACAGTTCCGGATTCTTGTCTCGGGCGTCCGTGCCAAGGATACCCCAGTTCTCCGCAAAGAACCGGGTCACCAGCCGCTCCCCGCGGGGGTCGTCAAGCATGTCGTCGACCGCTTCCAAGAGGTCTTCGTCCGTGGTCAGGCGACCCTCCTCGGCCAGCGATAGCAGCTTGTCATCGGGCGTCGTATTCCAGATCAGATACGACAGCCGGCTGGCCATTTCGTAGTCCGTGCTCCGAAGGCCGCCCTCCGGTTCGGGCTCACCCTCGATGACCAGGTACAGAAAGTCTGGCGACTGGAGCATCGCTGCTAGCGCATAGGTGATCCCCAGGCGCAGCGTGTCCGCGCCGCCGCCACCCGCGCCGACGATCCCCCCAAAACGCTCGAGTTCCTCTTCCGTAAGCGGCCGTCGAAACAGCAAACGACCATAGTGAGAAAGGAACGTGCGAACGCAGGGGTCATTCGCACTGTCAGGCGCACAATCCTTCAACAGACCGGCGGGATCCGCGCCGGACACGACCTGCTGCGCCACCAAAACGGCAGCCTCGAAGTACTGCTCCACGCCCCGATCCGAGGTGGCCACTTTGGACGCTCCAATGGACTGAAACGCCTCGGTCTGCTCATCGGGCTCGAGTGGGAAGTCCAGCGACAACGAAGACCCGAAAATGTCAGTCAACGAGTTGCGGTACTGTTCTTGCGTCAAACGCCGCATCGTGGCAGGCGCGAACTCGACCTCAGCGGGAGGGCCGTCTTCAGTCAGCCCATCGTCGCGCCCATCATCGCGGTCATTGTCACCCGATCGGTCCCCTTGGTCGCCATCGCCACCGTCGCCGCCGCGGGTGCCATCCCGGGAATCCGCCCCGCGATCGCCTTCACCATCGGCCGTGCCCGCGCCCCCGTTCCGCGAACCGCGCGACCCGGGCGCTTCATCGGAGTGCTGCCCGGACCCGATCTCGCCGGAATGCTCCTCTTCACCGAGCCGGCCGGTCGAGCAACCGGCTACTGCAATAGGCACACATACCAACAAGCACAGGGGGAGGGCCCGCATCCACGCGACTCCAAAGTGGTGCTGCCCAGACTCACTCAACCGGAGCAGCTTTCCGAGGATGGGGCGACCTGGCGCATTTCGCAAGCGGTGGCCAAGCACACCATCGGGGAGCACCCTCACATCCCAGCGCGGCGCC
>JAPPOR010000090.1:0-9003 GCA_028817905.1 Myxococcales bacterium | reverse complement strand
TGCGTAGAGCTCGAAGTCCGTCGCATACCACTGCCTGACGAAACCTAGTGCTCGCTCCGACAAGCGATGACCGTCCACCACACGCGAGGAGCGATTCGTGTGACCCACGTCAATGGGACGACCCAGGCGGGTCTCCAACGCGGTGGCAAGGGGTTGTCCAAGTTCCCCGAAGGCGAACAGATCATCGACGAGTACTCGCTTTTGCGCGTCGCACACGAAGTACCACTGGGGCTGGAAGTGGAGGCTCGTAAACAGGGTGGCACGGAACCACCGCGACGTCTCCAGACCGTGCAAGAGCGCGTCCCACTCCAGTAGCCCGGGCAGATGGCGCAACAGGGGATCGTGGTGTGCCAGCGTGTGCTTCTTCAAGTGAGAATAGGCGGAATAGAAGCGCTCGATGGGCTCCCGCACAACGGCAAACTTGTACGCCTGTGCGAACAGCTCGGGATCGAGCCGCCGAAAGGCCCATGCCTTCGTATGGTTGAAGCCCTGGGGCGTCGGATCCCCGATTGCCTGGCGCATCGTGGAGCCACCGGCCTTGGGTACATGCACAAAGATCACACGCTCGCGCCGATGCCAGGGGCTGAGAACGTCGGTCTGCCGAGCACGCTGGAGACTCCGATAGGCCTCCGCTTGGGACCCCATTCCAAAGGCCGACGCGGACACCCGAAGCACCTCCCCCAAGCCGACGCTGGACGTTCGCGATAGGATCTGCTGAACGGTCAAAATGGCCTCCCCGGGCGCGGGACCGAGTTCGGACGCCTCACGCTTCGAGCAGCTCAGGTGTTAGCCCAAGCTCGCCCAGGGTGCTCGCAATTTCATCACGATAGACCGGGTTCATGACGACAACCAGGTCCGGTCGAAGCTCGGACAACGCCTTTGGGGCGACGATTGGCTGGCCGGTCCCGGCCACGAACTTCCCTTGCTTCTTCGGGTTGATGTCGACCACCACCTCATCCCCGGTGCCAACCGTATTGAGAAACATCACGCCCTTTGTCCCCCCACCCCATATCGCGACCCGGCGGCCTGCCTCCCGCTCGCGCGCAAGGCGTTCTCGATACGTCTGAGTTTTGCGCGCATACAGGTCCGCGAACTCGGCGACAACCGCCCCCTCCGACACCTGGTCGTTGAGGGTCGGCCCCGTTGACAACGCAGAGCTCACGTGCCCGTGCAGTGTAAGGAACTGGCCTGCAAACACGACCGCCACATCGTCTGCCTCAAATCCGGCCCGCTGAAAGGCCACCCGCAGCGAACCGGCCGTGAAGTATCCGCAGTGCTCATACAGAATGTCCCAAATCCCGCCGTCGCGAACGGTGTACAGGGCGTTTGGCACCTCGAAGAAGACCCGCGTATGGGGCGCCACTTCGGACCCGAGGGACCGAAGAAACGGGACGGGCTCGTCGACGTGCTCGAGACAGTGACGGCAGCAAATGAGGGCGGGCTCCCCCGGCACCAGCGCTCGCGCCAGTCGCTGTCGGTGGATCACTACGTTGTCGCTCACCGCGCCCGTCGGGCCCTGGTAGCTCGGATCGAAGCCGATCCCGTGGGCACCCGAAGCGGCGCACAGGTCGCGTAGAAACTGACCATTGCCGCAGCCCACCTCGACCACGCAGCGCTTGGCCAGATCGTAGCGCTCCGCGAGTTCGCCGGTCAACGCACCCGCATAGCGCTGGAACTGCCCCGAGCAGTGGAGGGTGTTTTCGTACTTGGGGCTGTACTCCACCAGCTTGGAGTCGAACGCAGCATTGAAGAGATGGTGGCAGCCGGCGCAATGCCTGATGGACATGTCGCCACGCGCCACCGCCAGCGCCTCCTGTGGCGTGTCACAGAGCTGGTTGCAGAAGACGGGTACCTGGGCGATGTCGAGCACGGGGCGTAGCTCGGCCCCGCCACAGACTGGGCACATCATGTCGTCATGACCTCCGGCTGCAATCCGAGCTCCGACAGCTGCGTCTCGATCTCTTCGCGGTACATCGGATTCATGATGATGACGACGTCAGGCCGCAGCTCGGTGAGTGCGTTCGGGGAAACGATCTCCTGTCCGGTACCCGCCATGAAGAGGCCAGCACGGTGCGGGTTGATATCCACCGCGTAGGCGACCTCATCGCGCAGACCCAGGGTTGTGAGGAACGAGACTCCCTTCGAACCCGCGCCCCAGATCACGACGCGTTTGCCCCGCTCGTGCATACCGGAGATACGCGTGCGCCATGTGCGCAACTGATCGGGAAGTTCCTTGGCGAACAGATCCACCAGGGATGCGATCTCGGACGTATCGTGCTCCGCCTGTTGCTCTCGGTCCGCGCTGGCCGTGATGCGGGTATCGATCATCAGATACTGGTCGCTGTACTCGCGTGCGAGCGCCACCACCGAAAAACCCGCGCGGCGAAACAAGCGCGCCAGGGACCCCGCGCTGTAGTACGAGCAATGCTCGTAATAGATGTCCCAAAAGGCTTGCTCCTGCAGGATGCGCCGCACGTCTGGCACTTGGAAGAACACCACCGGGTCGTCGCTCGCCTGTACCGCACGGTGAACCTGGGCCACGAACTCGTGCGCGCGCGTGATGTGTTCGAGCGTCATCTTGCAGCACACGAAATCGGCCGTGTAGTTCGCGTACTTTTCGGAATAGAAGTCGGCGACGAACTCGGCAGTGCCCCCTGCCCGCACCTCCGGCGCCCGCTCGGGATCATAAGCAGGGTCGAATCCGACACCCCGGTTGGGCCCCATCGAGCACAACATGCTGAGGAACTCGCCCTTGCCACACCCGATCTCGATAATGTTGCGATTGTGCAGCTCGTAGCGCGTGACCAGGCGCTCGGCCAGGCCCTGGTGCCAGCGCGTAAAAGTACCGGAGAACGCCTGGGTGGGATCATAGCGCTCGGAGTACTCGAGTAGACGCTCGTCGAAGGCGGCGTTGAACACAAACGCGCATTTCCGACAATGGGATAGCGCGATCTCGCCTGTGGGGAAGGCCAAAGCCTCCTCTCGCGTACGCAGGGACAAGCAGCTGTTGACCGGAACGTCCTTGGCGGTGAAGAACTGCTGAAGCTGGTCCGAGCCGCAACACGGGCATGCCTCGATCCTCGATGCCATTAGATCACCCTCACGTTGGGAACGGGTACAATAAAGTGGCCGCCCTGGTCACTGAAGGACTGTAGCTGCTGGACAATCTCGTCCGCGAAGTTCCAGGCCAGTATCAGGGCATAGTCGGGCCGGTCCTCGCTCAGCCGTGACACCGGCTCGATACGCAGGCGGTTGCCACCCATGTAGCGACCGTGCTTGACCGGATTCAGGTCAACCAGGTAGTCGAGGTGCGCCGACCCGATCCCGCAGTAGGACATCAAGGTGCATCCCTTGGCCGGGGCCGCGTACCCGACGATGCGCTTTCCCTGTGCTTTCAGCTCGGTCAGCTGGTGCATGAGCGATCGCTTTAGATCAGCCACGGTCCGCGCGAAGTCGGCGTAGAAGCTGGCCTTCGTCGCCCCGACCTCGATCTCGTGAGCCAGCATGCTCCTGACGCTCGGTGATACGCGCTCGGCCTTCTCCACGAACAGGCGCAGTGAGCCGCCGTGCACGGAGACCCGTTGGACATCGTTGAGGCTGAGGCCGTGCTGCCGGAACAGGTTAGTGAGTGCCGTGACCGAGTAGTAGCAGAGGTGCTGGTGGTAAATGGTGTCGAACTCGCGGTGTTCGATCAGGTCCAATAGGTACGGGCATTCGATCACGGCGACGCCGTCATCCTTCAATACCGTCGCGATGCCCTCGACGAAGCCATTGAGGTCGGCCACGTGGGCCAGAACGTTGTTGGCTAGGAACACGTCCGCGCGCTTTCCTTCAGCCACCAGCTGGCGCGCGAGCTCGAGACCAAAGAACACATTCAAGGTTGGCACGCCTGCTTGTTGAGCTTTGGTCGCCGGCCCATCGGCTGGATCGATCCCAAGTACGCCCACCCCGGCCTGCCTGAAGTGGCGCAGCATGTAGCCGTCGTTGCTGGCGGCTTCCATCACCAGACTGCTATGATCCAGCCCGCGCGTCTGCAGGATCGAGGCGGCGCTAGCTTCGAAGTGCGCCATGAGCGATGGGGAAACCGACGAGTAGTAGGGGTAGTTCTGGCAGAACAGCACTTCGGGATCGACGGTTTCGCTGATCTGAACCAGCCCGCACCGTTCACAGAACACCACCTCGAGCGGAACCATGGGTTCCGGCTCATTGAGCTGCTCCTCTGTCAGCAGGCGATCCGCAAGCGGGGTGCTGCCGAGATCCAAGAACGGCACCAGGTCGCGGTTCGAACACGCTCGGCACGCAACGATGGTCGTGCTGACGGGACCGCTCACGACTCCGACCTTCGGAGCACGCGCAGGTCGCTGCCCACGATTCCTTCGTCCATCAACATCTGCAAATGCGCCACCCGCTTGTAGCGAATGCCCTCGAACTCATCGAGGGTGAGCCCATGCCGCACGTAGGCCTCGCGGAGCTGCTGCGTGCCTTTGGCGCAGGTCCATTGTGGTTGGAACTCCGGTACGAGCCCGGGCAGGCGGGTGCAGTCGACCCGGTAGTTGCGCACGTCGGCGGAGGCATCGGGTGCGAAGCTGACCTCGCTGCCGGTCACCGTGTCGCGCACGATTTCGGCGATCTGGCGAATGCGAAAGTTCTCCCCGGGGACGCCGACATTGAACGGTTGGTCGTGGACAAGCTCCCGAGGCGCGGCCATCGTGGCGAGAAACGCTCTGGAGATGTCCTCGATATGCACAATCGGGCGCCACGAGGCTCCATCGCTCTTGAGGCGCACCTTGCCGGTGCAGTGGGCCCACGCGACCAGGTTGTTGACGACCAGGTCGAAGCGAATGCGGGGCGAGGCCCCGTACGCGGTCGCATTCCGAAGATAGACGGGCGTGAAGTCATCGGACGCAAGCTTGCTGAGGTCCTGCTCCGCGAGCACCTTCGAACGCCCGTAGGGTGTGACCGGATTGAGTTCCGAGTCCTCCGTGAGCATGTCCTGCCCGGCGGCTCCATAGTTGCTGCAGGAGGAGGAGAAGATGAAGCGCGAGACGCCCACCTCCTTGGCAAGGGTCGCCAGATGAACGGTTGCCCGATGGTTGATCTCGTACGTGAGGTCTGGATTGAGATCGCCGAGCGGATCGTTCGACAGGCCGGCCAGATGCAGCACGGCATCGAACCCCTCCACATCGGCCCGTGTGGTATCTCGGATGTCCTTGATCGTTTCGGGAATCGAAGGGACGCCATCTCCGAACGTGCAGCGACTGAACAGGTCGCTATCCAGACCGTGGACTTCGTGTCCAGCCTCGACCAACATCGGCGCGAGGACCACACCTATGTATCCCTTGTGACCCGTCAGCAGCACTCGCATGCGTTCACCAAACCTTCCACGGGGCATCACCGCTATCCCATAGACGGTCGAGCAGCTTCTTGTCCCGGATTGTGTCCATACACTGCCAGAAACCTTCGTACTGATACGCCATCAACTCCCCATCGGCAGCGAGCTTGGGCATCGGTCCGTAGTCCCAGGCGATGTCATCCGACTCGATGTAGTCGAAGACGGCCGGCTCGAGGACAAAAAACGCCCCGTTGATCCAGCCCTCGGCGGTCTGGGGCTTCTCGGTAAAGCGTCGGACCACGCCCCCATCGATGTCCATATGCCCGAAGCGGGCCACGGGGCGAACGGCCGTCACCGTGGCCAACTTGCCATGCGAACGGTGGAACTCGAGCAACTTGTGGAGGTTGATGTCGGAGACGCCGTCACCCCAGGTCAACATGAACGTCTCATCACCCAGATAGGGAGCCAGGCGTTTGATGCGGCCACCCGTGTTGGTCTGCGCACCGGTGTCGATGAGATCGACCTTCCAGGCGAGCTTCGACTGGCCATGTGGCTCAACTGTGCCCGCACCGAGATCGACCGAAACGCTTCCGGAAAGGGCGCAGTAGTCCGCGAAGTACTTCTTGATGATCTCGCCCTTGTAGCCGAGAGCGATCGCGAACTCGTCGAAGCCAAAGTGAGCGTAGTGACGCATGATATGGAAGAGGATCGGCTGCCCGCCGACCTCGACCATGGGCTTGGGCTTCAACACCGTTTCTTCGGAGAGGCGGCTGCCAACGCCACCCGCGAGGATTCCAACTTTCACAGCGCCCCCTTTTTGGTCGTTTGCCTACAGTGTGCGATATGGACGAAGTTGCTCGTCAGATCAACACCATTCAAGCGAATGAAACAAAAAAGACCCAAGCCTCGCCCCATTGAGTGGCGGAGTATTTCCGGGGCATTGCCTAGCCCATCACCTAGCCATCACGCTCCGGTGTCCGACCTCCGCCGGTGCGAGGCGCGCGCGGAAACGCTGGCGACCGCCACACGCAGCGCCTGGATGGTCAGTCTGCGCGAGTTCTTGACCATCCATTCCGCCACGACTCCGGAGCAGGCGATCCGCCGATCGATTGGCAACGGGGCACGACTGACCCCGCGCAGATACCCCTGCAGAGCGAGCCACTGGCTGTAAGCTGCCGTGTCCCCCGCGCCGGGGGCGAACCACTCGGCAAACGAGCGTGGATCCTGACAAATGGAGCGCTCCGGATGAATACGTGACTCGAACAGGGGATCCCACAGCCGGTAGAAGCGACCGTGCAATGCAAGCTCGGCCAGGAGAATGCGGTCGGACCCCGGATATCCTTCGATCAGTGAGGTCTGCTCCAACGCGGAGCGCCGAATCAGCCCAAAGACGTCCAAGCACTGGTGACTCGGATCGGCGTTTTCACGAAAACGCACCCGAACGTCTACCGAGTTGATGCGCTCAGCACTCTGGCGCTGGGTATCAACCGGCTTGCCCTCTGGGTTGATCAAGCGCACGTTGGAATGACACAGGACCGTGTCCGGAAAGCTGTCGAGGATGGCCACGCACGCTTCGAGGTACTCGGGCCGGATGCGGTCGTCGTGGGAAGCCCAGCGGAAGTACTCGCCCCGCGCCAGCTGAAACGCCCGGTTGAAGTTCGACGCCGCTCCTATGTTCGCATCGAAGCGGAGGTAGCGAATGCGAGGATCCCGATCGGCGAAGCGACGGCAGATGGCCTCGGTCCCATCCGTCGATCCGTTGTCGCAGATCACCAGCTCAAAATCCGCAAACGTCTGGGCAAGGTGGCTCTCGATTGCCTCGACGAGGTAGTTGTCGCCGTTGAACACGGGTAGACCGACGCTGACCCGCGGCACCGCCACGCCCATCCTGGGGCTTGCCCCGTTTCCGCTCCCACGAGCCGTATGTTCACGCGTGTCCTGCACCTGGTGCACATGCTCTTCAGTCGTCATACCGCCCAACCGATCTTTTTCGTGTGCTTGCCCAGGCAGGCCCCCCGCAAGCAATCATGCACTACCGAGCAGCCTTGTACTACCTCGATTGGAAGCCTTCAGCCTCCCCCATATATGGGGCATATGGGATCGGGGATCCAGATGCAAGGCCCGCCCTGGCACCCCTTCAGCAGCGCCGAATTCGTGAGACCGGAATGCCCGTACTGCCCGCGGTTTCAGAGTGCCGCCGATGGGGCTTGCGGGCCGGCCGATAGGCCGCGTGGGGCACGCTTCATCATGCATCCGGTTGGCAAAGTGCAGGGCCGATCGTAGCCTGACCGCGCCGTTGTCGGTGTCTCGGGCCGCGGTGACCCACGCACGGCACGCCCGCCGCCCCTCCCTATGCACATCGCCTTCGCTGTCACCGCACACGGGCTCGGCCATTGGGGCCGCAGCGCCGCCCTGATCGCTTCACTGCTGGAACACGACCGGAAGCCCAGCGTTTCCGTATCCACGGGCCTGTCGAAAGCTGTCGTCAAGGGGTCCTTTCCAGGTTTGTTCGAAAGCCGCGTTCGCCATCGTCTCGCGGACTACGAGCCGGGGGTCGCCCAGAACAACTGCATCGACATCGACGCCCCCGGCACCGTGGATCTGTACCGGAAGTTTCACGATAATCGCGAGCGACGCTTGGCGGATGAGAGGGCGTTTCTGACGCGCCATCGAGTCGACCTCGTCATCAGCGACGTTCCGGCGATCGCCGTCCGGGCGGCGGCCGACGTCGGCATCCCCGCAGTGGGCGTAGCCAGCTTCACCTGGGACTGGATTCTGGAGCCCATGCTACGGGGCACCCGCGCGGAACCCGTCCTAGACGCGCTGCGCCGTGACTATGGGGTGGGTAGCAAGCATTTCCTGCTGCCATTCGGGTGCTCCTGCAGCCCCTTTCCAGCCGTGGAAGCGGCCCCTCTGCTGTGCCGAAACGCCAGTTTGGGGCGAGGCGAGGCCCGCCAGGCGCTCGGACTGCCGCGGCTCTCCAGCCGACCGCTCCTGCTCATCTGCATGGGGGGCTGGTCCGGTGAAAACCTCCCGGCCATTCGCGTCCGCAACACATCAGACCTGGACACGGTCATCATTGGAGGACTGGGTATCGCGACCGACGGACCCACGATCCGACTGACCCACGACCTACCCGGCGGGTTGAGCGTTCCCGATCTGATTCACGCGGCCGACCTGTTGGTGACGAAACCGGGATACGGCATGGCTGCGGAAGCCTACGTGCACGGAACACCGGTGGCGTTCGTGGAACGGCTGCACTTTGCCGAAACCCGCGCACTCATGTCGGTCATGGCGGATCATCCGATCGCGACGTTGTCACGCCAGGAGTTCGAGCAGGGCACGTGGGAACAGGCGTTTGCCGACCTGCTGGGGCAGCGCGTCCCCAGGCGGTCCAACGATGGTGCGCGGCAGATCGCCGATGCGATCCTCACCACGTATTGCTAGCCCGGATCCATCACCAAATCACGCGCCCTCGCACAACTGCTCGACTCCGGAGGCCTTCCGCTTCAGTCGGAAATACAGCGAGTATTCCCTTCGGTCGCCGAGAACCGAGTGAAGCCGAATCGCTGCGCGATCCGACGCGGGGCTCATGAAGAATCCGGGCTAGCGAACCAGCGCAGCCAGCCTGCTCGCGGACTGCCGCCAACTAAAATCCTGGGCCAGTACGC
>JAPPOR010000441.1 GCA_028817905.1 Myxococcales bacterium | reverse complement strand
CTGGAGTACAGCCCCCAGGTCATCCGGGTCTTGCGACGTTTGGGTGTCGCGGAAGCGGACATTGAGGACGTTGCCCAGGAAGTATTTCTGGCCGTACATCGCGCGCTGCCGCGCTTCGAGGGGCGGGCCAAGGTGAGCACCTGGATCTATACGATCTGCATTCGTGTGAGCCGCGACTACCGAAGCAAGGCGTACCGACGATTGGAAAGGCCGGCCGAGGTCATTGAAGCGGTCTCGGTTCGCGATCCCGAGCGGGTGAGTCAGGGCCGCCGTGCGCTCATGGCCTTGGACAGGAGCCTTGCCCAACTGCCGCGGGAGCAGCGCGAGGTCTTTGTCATGCACGAGATCGAGTCCATCCCCATCCGGCAGGTGGCTGCGGCCGTCGGCGGCTCCAAATTCGCGGCTTACCGGAGACTCTACGCGGCTCGCCGCTTCATTCGGCAGGCTTTGAAGGACCACATCGCCGACAGAGGTGACCATGGCGAGTAGACATGCAAGGGACGCGGATCACCTCCGCCTCGCGATCGAAGCCGCTCGAGGCGATCCGGTGGATACCGAGCAGCTGCGAAGACTGGCCGCACGCCTGAACGTCGCCGTGCCGCCCCAGGCCTGGGCCGAACTGCCCGCGAAGCCGGCCTCTGGCGCGCTGCACGGTGTCGTCGTGGGTACATCCATTGCCCTGCTGTCGCTGGGAGCCGCGTGGCTGTTAGGTGGCTTCGACGGCCAGCGACCCCAGCGGCACAGTACCAAGGGGCTAGCACCCACCATTCAGGAAACACCCGCCTCGCATGGGCGGTCGGCGCCCCCGGCCCAACTGCCACGCGCTGAGGGTAGCGTGCCGGCTGTCGCTCCGCACTCGGCGACTGAAGACGAGACAGCGCGCGCTAGCAGTGCACCATCGCGATTGCAGCGGCCCTCCCCGGCGCGTCGGCGAGCAGGCCCTCGCGTGAGACGCAAGGCCTTGGCTTCCTCCGATCCCCGGGCTGAGCTCGAACTCCTGCGCCGCGCCCGGCAGGCGCTGGAACACGACGTTGCACAAGCAAGCGAACTGCTTCGGCAGCACGAGCAGGTCTATCCCAAAGGGCTGTTCGTTCAGGAACGGGAAGTGCTTTGGGTCGATGTGTTGCGCAAGCGGGGCGAGGTGAAGCGGGCCACTGAGCGCGCGAAGGCGTTCGACCGTAGGTTTCCCGATTCTCCTCACCGTCACCGGTGGTCGCGTCCCCAGCCATGACCCGCATCGCGGCCCATCGCACCGAAGCATCCGCAACATCCTCTTGCGTGTCCCACTCAATGAGGTGAAACCATTGGAGGTCACCTATGCATGAGTTGGTACCAAAGTCCTGTCTTGGAGTGTCCGCAGTGCTGTCTTTCGTCGCGCTTGGTCTCGGGTGTTCCGACCCATCCATCGTGGCGAGCAACTGTGTCGATGACGGCGGGTGCCTGCGGGCAGAGCCGCTCTTGAGTGCCGAGCAACTGGTTGCACGGTTTTGCGACATCGAGGAGCGTCTCGCGTGCCGGCGACCCTCGGCGCTCGATGTAGCGGGGACGACCTGCGACAGGGAGCTCGCAAGCGGGATATACGACACCGGTGAGGCCTGCGAGCCGGAGCTGATGGCTGCGCTAAGCTGCTTGGTTGCTGCCGCGACCGAGCAGAACGAGTGCCCTCTAAGGCCCGGGGAGGCGACCTATTCGAACGGAGAAGACACCTCGCCTTGCCCCTCCGAGCGGAGTGCCTACCTGCGGTGCTTCGATGAGCAAAAAGTCGAGACCGACGGAGAAGCTGCCCGCTGCTACCCGAGCACGGAGGGCGACGGGTGCTTCGTCTACTGCAACTACGACGATACATGGGTCGAGCCTGGCCCCTACGATCCACCGTCCCCGGCTTCCAACGTCGTCGTGGGTGCGAGGCGCTTTACAGCCCGGTGCACCGGAACGGCCGGTGGCGACAAGCTGTGCGGCTGCTCGCTCAATGGTCGAAAGCTCATCGACTTGAGTCACGAAACGACCTTTTATGCGGAGTCCTGCGAGGATGCCGCCCAGCAGATGTCGGATGGCCAGTGCCTGCATGCGGTCGACTGCTGCCTCACGTGGCCGGATGGTGACGGGGGCCAGCCCTGTGGCTGCACCGATGATCCGCGGCGCCACGGGGCCGACAGTTGCGAAGCGCTCGCCGAAGACCATGGGGGGCAGGTGGTGGATCTGTGCCCCCGTTACCGCGAGATACTTCCGCTATTCCCCGTCGCGCCAGGAGCACCACCGTCCGACGGCCCGCCAGGCTTCTAGGTCCCGGTTTCCGGTCTCCGGTCCCGGTCTCCAGTCCCGGTTCCGGTTCCGGTCTCCGGTCCCGGTCCCTTTCCCGGCCTCCGGTCCCGGTTCCGGTTCCGGTCTCCGGTCCCGGTCCCGGTCCCGGCCTCCGGTCTCCGGTCCCGGTGTCCGGTAACCGTTCACCCGCCGCATGTCGGGTTGCGACACTGCGGCCCGCTGGCAGCATTCTCGGGAATGTCCCGGTCGTCGCAGACCCAGGCAGCCGGGCAATCCGCGTCGGCGATGCATGGCAAGAAGCACACGTTCTTGTCCGGGTGGCAGCGCAGGCGCGTGTCCTGCGCGCCATCCGGACGCGCCATCACGCACAGGGCCGAGTCCGCGCGCCCCTGCGCATCGAGACACGCGCTACCGATCGTGGGTTCGTCCTCGCGATGGTCACGGCCGAGGAGCGCAGCGCTCACCGTCTCCTGCGAACAGGACAGGGTCACGTTGACCCCGGGGCCCGGTGGGTCGGTGAAGGCGACACGTCGGGCGCGCTCGGCCGGGCAGTTGCGGACGGTTGTGTCGGAGAAGTCGTCGTAATACCAGCCCTGCCCCGACGCGAGGTGCCCCGCGAAGACGGGAACCTGGTCGACCACACACACGGCGCGACCGTCCTTCGTCCGCCTTCCGCCGTCTTCCTCGGTTGCCGGGCGAAGGAACGCCCGCTCGCTGCAGCGGGCGAGCTCACCGGGCTTGGGCGAAGATGGCAGTTCCCACTTGACGCTGCACGCCTCCACACGCCCGCTCGCATTCGGAACCAGTGGAAAGGTCAAGCACACGTCGGGAAGATTGTCGGCGATCCGCTCGACGACCGAATCGAGCGCCGGGCGGAAGTCGCGCGTACAGATCGAATGCACGAGACCGTTTTCCCCGAAGGCCTGGGCCACCTGTACGATGCGCGGCGCTGGCGCGGCATCGCCGAACTCCCCGTTGTCGCAGATCGGCTGGACTGACAGCACGCCCGTGCCATCCGTCTTTTCGACAATCTCGGGCGACAGGGACCCCAGTAGGCCCGCGTAGTAGTCGTCGCGCTGGCGACCGCTTTCGAAGTCGACCCGATCGCGCGCGTCCCGCTGCTGGTCGGGCAAACCGACGATGGCCGCGAAGATGACCCGTTCCGGGTGGCTGGGCCGCAGGGCCCTTAGACCCATCACATAGCGCTCGATTCCGTAGAGCGAACCGTCCTCGGCGGCCCGCGTGCACACGACGTTCGAGGTCTTGCCATCCGCGGTGAAAAAGCTCTGGTCGCGTGCGGAGCAGTCCTCCTCATCCGTGACCACCACCACCGCGATGATCGAATCTTCGCTGCCGTCCAGGCCGCGGATGAAGCCCGCGTTTTCGCCCCCGCCGTGGCCTGGCTCGAGCGTCGGCCCCGCGCCGTGGAACAGCACGTCGGGCACCTCGATCGCCACGCTTCCCGGAGCCGGCATGACCGCCTTGAGCATCGCTTCCAGTGGCTGCTCGAAGCCGCAACCGCTGGTGCCCAGGGTGGCCATGCACGCAAACGCGCGGGCGACCTCGTGCGGGTCGTCCCCCCGCTTGTAGGCGATGAACGGTTGGGGCAGCGAGAGCGCCGGACACTCGAGATCGGGACTGCCATCGCGGTTGGGATCGACGAGCAACAGACCGTCGTCACCGGGCACGGCGCAGCCCTTGATCGGTACCGATGTGGGTGCCCCCAGGTTGGTCGAGACCACCCCGATGTGCAGGTCCTTGATCGGTTCGAAGGTCTCACCGTTCGGTCGCTGACCCGTCGTGAGCAACTCCACCATGCGGGGAAACTGCTGTCGCAGCAGCCCCTGCTCGGCTTCCATGGAAATCGAGTCATCCACCACAAACAAAAGGTCCACGCGACTGATCCCATCGGTGGTGATGGCTTCGTCGACCTGACGGATCAGGCACGGGTTGACTTCGGTGAGCGTTCGCTCCATGCATGCAGACAACGTGAGCAGTACTAGGCAAAGCCCTACACGGGCTCCAAGGTAACTTGGCACGGGATCCCCTTTCGCTGTCTCGCGCTGCAACCTGCCGCGCGCAGTCGAAAGTTCGTGGCAAGAAGCGGACCCGGCGATTGTCGAGTCATCCCGTCCGAACACCTGCTCGTTGTCGTCAACGGCGTTGTCAGCATTGCCAGCTTGCTTGGCATCTGAGCATGTGCCGGGCGCTCCACCGGGAAGCGGCCGACCCCTTGTCGCTGTGTGCGCGCTTGCATCGTTCCCGAGCACGCGCTCGCTCAGCGCCACTAGACCGCGAGGACTGAGGCCGGTCCAACAGGATCCCGAAATCGCCCCGGCGCCGTGTGGGGGCGACACCAAATTTGGTCAGCGACGGGGCGCGGTCCGGCCGGGGTGCTGGTGTCCGGCATAGGTCCGAGGGGTCACCCCAGGGGATTGCATCGCCCGAAGCTTGGGCAGCTACGGCTGCCCCAGAAGCTAGGGCCGGCGATGTTTGGGTGTATCGAGAAACTCGTCGATATTCGGCGCTCGCACAGCCTAACGATGCGAGAAGGCCGAGCCAGAGCGAGTGACATGGCATCATGGCACCGACATCCGAGGCGCTCCACCTGGGTAGGACAGGGCTGGCTCAGAAGTTGAGCGTGCATGAGCTCCAGTTCCCGCTGCGACAGGTCCGTGTGCCCGGCATTCCGGCCAACGTACAGGACTCCGTCTGTCCACGACCGTCACAGGGGTTCCACCAGCCTGACGATCCGCAAGTCTTCGTGCCACAGATCAAGCAGCCTTGGGGCGGGTCGGTTCCCCGACATGCGCTCCAGACGCCACCCACCAACATGCAGGTTCGCGTCCCGCAGTCGTTGCAGCGTTCCCGTCTTCCATCTCCTTGACACGGACCCCAGCTCCCGTTTCGGCCGCAATAGCGACGGCCGCAGCCGCATGGCTCGGATGTCTTGTAGGGCTGGCATGGCCCGTAGTCGCCGTTCTGCTCGCAATACATGATGCCGCAATTCCCGCACATCGAAGAGCCACCGTTGCCCACACAGGGCCCCCAGCGGCCATCCAGACCGCACTGCTGCTCGCCACAGAAGCGACAACGCTGGATAGCGCCGACGGCGCATTCCGGGCACGCGGGGTCGCCGGACTCGTCCAGGCCGGCGTCCTCGTCGCAGTCGGCGCTGACCTCGGATGGACGCATCGGCGCGTCAAATGGCGTCGCCGGCTCCGACGGATCGGAGTCTGCGACGACGCTGTCCGGCCCCGGCAGGTCAGAAACCCCATTCGCCAGGTCGACACCGATAGGACCAGAGTCTCGAGGGCCTGCGTCTCGAGGGCCTGCGTCTTGAAGGCCTGAAGCTTGAAGACTAGCGTCTTGAAGGCCGCGGTCCGGGGCCCTGCCGACCGTGTTTTCAACGCCCGTTTTCAGGTCCCTGGCGTCCATCCTACGCATCGGGGTTTGTGCAGGTCGCTCGCCTGCTTCCATGGTCAGCGCCCCCTCCGGGGACTCCGCGGCCGGCGCCCCCTCCGGGGACTCCGCGACGGAGCGAGCGGTCGCATCCGGCTGATCGCCGAAGTGGTAGTCGCGACAGGAGCTAACCATCCATGCTAGCAACAGCAGTCGCGACACGCGCGGCAGCGGGACGAGGACACCCGGCACGCGTCAGCGCCTTTGTCTTGGGAAGTCTGGCATGGAGGTTGCGGCGAATGCCGCTCAACCATACCACGACCCGCTAGCTTCGGAGAACGACCGCGGGAGCGCCTGTCAGGCGTAGCGCCGCTGGATGGCTCTTCGCTCCGCGTTGAGCCAGTACCCGACGGTTGCTTTCGGAATGGACAGCTGGCGGCCGATCTCGTGCTGCGACGCCCCCTGTGCAGTGAGCACCACGACCGCGACTCTCACTTCGCCCCCACGGCCTCGCTCCAGCTCGCCGAGCACCTCCCGGAGGGTGAGCCGCGACAGCGGGTCGGCTGCTCTCGGATCCGGAAGCAGTTCCGCGCGCGTGCGTAGCGTGGCCGCGGCACTTCGCCGCAATGCCCGTTCGTACCGTAGCGCGTCGATCACGACACGCTTGGCGATCGACCACACGAGTGGGCGCAGCGCGTCTGGGTCTGTCTCGAACAACGTCCGGTAGTGCCCGCGCACGACCCGCTCCAGCGCGCGCCCGCGAAGGTCGTCTTGGTCCGTGGGGCCCCGGTAGCAAAACGACCGGCATGCCCTTGATACGGCGCGGCCCATGAGTCTGATCACGCCCCGCTGGGCCGCCAGGAGCTGTCGCGGGTACACGTGGCTGGGGCGGTCGTCCCTAGGCACCGCGCCTGAATCATTGGCGACCGTGTCCACGCCCGGCACCCGCGCGGTCGCGTCAAATGCGAGCATGAGCGCCTTGCCGCGTTTCGAGCTTGGGCCATGAACGTCTGCGGCCGGTCGGTGCGTGGGGTCCAGCTTTGCGCCTTCGGCCGGGCGATCGTTTGTCTCGTGGAGATCACACCAGGACGTCATCGGCGGAGCTCCTGCATGGCTGCGGGCGCCGTCGGTTCAGGGGCACGAAGGTTCTGTTGTCCGCAAATGGCGGTCTCGTGCTCGACTCTACTCAGCAGGTCCGCGACGGTGAACTCGTCCAGCCTAACCGCCTCGGGGAATCGCACGACGACGTCCAGCCTGTCAGACAGCATGGCCTGGAACGTGGCCAAGTCTTCGGAGTTCGCACCCAGCTCCGCGAGAGTCGGATTGTGGGTCAGTTCGGCCAAGGGTGCTTGCACCAGGGCAGCCAGGGCTTCGAGCGTTTCTTGTCGGGTACGGGCAGCCGTAGATGCGGAAGCAGACCGTGGCGTTTTCAGTCGTGACATGGGTATCTGGCGTCCTTTCAATCCCTGAGCGGTGGTGTGGCCGAGCGGCGCTGTGGCCGTGGGCTAACCGTTTGACCAGGTCGATCGTTGGCTAGGGCCTTGAGCGTTCATCGCCTAGCAAGGCGTACCGTGGTCGGGGACCTGCTCCCAGACCGGCTGCTGATCACTTGCTGATCACTTTCCGGCGTAAAACTGGTATGAAACCTCACCTGGGTGCGGGACCAGAACTGGCGGTGCGCGACCGCCGGCGCCGTTGACCCGTACGGCCGGAAGTCCACCACCGCGATCTTGGGCCGGGAGATGGGCGCATGAGCACCCGTACGATTCGACTCGATGGAGAACGTTGCGCGAGGCTCCGCAGACAGCGGGGATGGAGCCGGGAGCGGCTCGCCAGCTTGACATCGGGTGCGAGCGTCCTGTCCGTGGGCACAATCGCGCGAGCGGAGCGGGGCAGGGCGGTATACCCGAGCTCAGCGGCCGCGCTGGCTGCTGCCCTCGGGGTGCCACTGGAAGAGCTGACCGCGCTGCCACCGCTCCAAGCGGGTCCGATGGCCGGTCCATCCACCTTGCACGCTCGATCCGCCAGCGTGGAGGTCGCCCCCTTCGTGTGCCGCACGCGTCGCAGGGGGTGCGCGGAAGTGGCCGACCGCCTGAGCGAGGAGCTCATTTACCAACTGACCGGTGATTGGTTTTCTGTGACCACCGTCGCCACGACGGCGCCGGCCGACAGTACCCGAGCACCCGGCGCCTCAGGCGCGCACTACCGGGTCGGTGGCACCGTCGATGAGCTTGACCGGGTGGTACGCACGACCGCGTCGCTGGTCGAGGTGCGGGGCGCGCAGCGACTTTGGTCGCTGCAGCGGGAGCTGCCGGACGCGGGCGCTCCGGTGGTCGGCGTGGCGCGGGAGATGGCCGGGGCGATTCGTCGCCACGTGCAGGCCTGCGAGATGCAGCGAGCGATGCAGGCCCAACATGCTGCGGACGCATGGAACTTGGCGATGCGAGGTCTGTGGCACTACCAACTCAGAACCCCGACCGGTAGCCGCCAAGCCCGCAGCCTGTTCCAGCGCGCCGGAGAGCTCGATCCCACGTTTGCCCTGGCGCGCTACTGGCTTGTGCTTACCCTGCAACACGACCTGCTCAATCAGTGGACGTCCGACGGGCGCGAGACTCTGGGGCACCTACGGGAAGGGACGGAGCAGCTCCAGCGCATCGCGCCGGACCATCACCTGGCGAGCCTGGCCGCAGCGCGGTGCTCCATCGCGTGTGGAGCTCGAGACGAGGCGCTCGCCTGGGTCCGGCAAGCGCTTGAACGTCAGCCCGATTCGGTCTCGGCGCGCTCGCTATATGGACAGCTACTATCGATGGACGGCAGACCGGAGCTCGGGCTTGAGCAGTTGGAACTCGCCTCACAGCGGGGCTCGCAGGATCCGGACCTGAGTGGCCTGCTGATCGGCAGGGGCCTGTCGCATTTTGCCGCGGGGCAGTACGAACAGGCCGTGCAGTGGTCGCGAAAGGCGATCCGTGAGCGTCCACAGGTCGCGTTCTTCTACGGCGCGTTGGCCGCTACCCTCGCTCATGCGGGCGATCGCGTTGGGGCGCGACAGGCGCTTCGGGAGATGGTGCGACGCCAGGCGTGCCTGAGTTCGCGGGCGCTGCAGCCGGTCGTCGCGTCGAGCGCACCCGCGATCGCGCAGCGCTACGTGGACGGGTTGCGGTTGGCGGGGATGCGCGATCGCTGAAGCTCTCCACTTGAAGTGCACCACGCGAGGTGCAAGGGTGAAGGGACGCAAGCCGATGCCGGAATCTCGGGGCATGGAGTCGACGACCAGCGTCCGTGGATATGGATCGAGTGGGGTACGGATGATCGGGACGGCCGCCAACATCTGGACGGTGCTCGCGGCCGGCGTCCTGTGCGCGAGCGCATGTACTGAAGCAGCTGGCGGGTTTGCGGGCCGGGGCTTGTTGGTCTCGCCCCGTCGTGAGCAGGGGTGTTCCATCGACGGCGCTGAGCTTGCGGGAGCGCGCGCACCGCTGATCGCATTTGCGCTGTGCGTCGAGGGAGTCGGGGGACGACACTATCGCGTCAAGGACGGTGCGACCTTGCTGTCCGGTGAGCAGGTCTCCATGCGTGTTCAGGTCGGCAGACCCGCTTACATCACGCTATTGCAGGTACAAGCAGGTGAAGCGATCAAGCTGTGGCCACCCGCGCGTGAGCGAGTCAAGCTCGCAGCCCAGCAATCCGCGATCTTCCCGGACGCTCGCTATCGCATGCGTCTGGATGACAACGCTGGCGATTTCTCGATCTTCGCGATCGCTTCTCGGAGCGCTCTGGACCAGAGCGCTCCGGCGCTCGCACGCCTGCTCAAGCTGGTCGATGCTTCGACCGCGGTGCAGCTACCCGCCGGCCAGATCGCCCCGCGTCAACGGCGTTCCTCTCACGAGCTCGAGCTTGAGGCTGGCCCGCAACGCACGCGGCCGGCACAAGCAGAGCAACCTCGCCGGTCGCAGGGGGCACCGCTGCGGGAGCGCGGGCTAGTGGTCGAGCGCGCCGAACCGGGCCTCGCCACCGTGTTCGTTCACGCGGATGATGACGGCATTGCCGTGCTCGAGTTCAGGGTGCATCACCAGGCGAGGCCAGCAGGCGGGGGGTAGTTCGAGCGCGGGTCCCCCCCACCTCTGGGCTGGATCGCGGGGCGGTGAGCTGCTGGTGGTCGCGGGGGCTGTATGCGCACCGGAAACCGATCGTGCGCGAGGGACACTCGCCCGGCTCGCGCGTGCGCCGTGCTGGCTGGGTCATCACGAGCGGATCCTCCCAGTTGCCGCCCTTCACCACGTAGCACCTCCGGTCCGCACATCGCCCTTCGGGGGGGCCTTGCCAGGGGCTCGACGTCCACTCGCTGACGTTGCCGGCCAGCCCGATTGCCCCCGACCAGGCCACGTCGGTTTGGGCTTGTGCGGGCTCAGGGGAGTCCGTATCGCCGGCACATTGAGCGGGCGCGAGCCCGCGCGCGCCAGGCGGCGGACGCCCGAAGGTGATCATTCGACACGCGCTCCGCAGGTCTTTGTGGCCATCCTTTCGCCGATCGAGTCGCACCACGTCGAGCCGCCCTTCGGGACCGCGCGCGGCATACTCCCACTGGTCTTCGGTTGGCAGCCGCATGCCCCGGTTCCGGCAGAACCGCTGAGCCGTGCGCCACCCCACCCCCGCAACCGGCAGCTTCCCGACGGCGGGATCGACGAGCACAAGCCGGTTGCTTCCACGCTCGAGCTGCAAGGCAGTACCGAGCATCGCGACGAGCTGGCCGTCGGAATCCACGGCGGCCACCGCACCCGCGTGACCTTCCCAGCAGCTTCGGCGTTCCCTCCGCAGCGGCCTGTCGGCGAGCCAGTCCACGAACTCGAGGTTGGTCACTTCTGTACGGTCCAGGTTGAAGGCCGCAAGTTGCACCCGGCGCGGTCCTTCGCGGGCAATCAAACGCTCGCACTGCGCCTGCACATCCCCTGGGCTTTCGGTTGTGGCAAAGTCGCGCTCGCATGCGCGGAGCGCAGCATCGGGAGCTCGCGTGCCGAGCTCCGCGATGCCGGGCGGTACGGCGACTTGTCCCGTCGGTGGCGGCGGACCGGTCGCGACCGGCGCGGTCCGCGGCAAGGTCCACGGCAAGGTCCACGGCGAGTCCCACCCCAAATAGGCAGCGATCCCCAGTGCAAGCGCTAGGCTACCCACGCGGGCACCGGTACGCGCGTGCTGTCCTAGCCGAGGCCGCCTGCGTCCGCCACCGCGCACGGCCAGCGCGGCTGCGGCGCCGGGGCGTGTGTACAGCTGCACATGGCTGGCGTCCTGGCTGGACTCGATAGAAGCAGCGATCCTTCCATTCTCGACCGCCTTGGCAACCGGTTGCCCGCGCGCGAGGCAGCCATAGAAGGTCTCGACGAAGCGGTGCGTGGTGCAGAGCCCCACGTCTGCGTCCCAGGCGACCACATGATCCACGTACGCGACGAGTCGTTTGGCCAGTGGCGCGCCCGTGCAGCAACTGAGCACGACCAGCGGCAAACGCCCGCGCACGTTGTTTCGGACGAGGCCGCAGAAGGCCGCCGGCGTAACCCAGTCTTGCTGCATCGGCAAGGTGCCATGCATTCCGTGCCCCGTGTAATGCAGTACATCCGGAGGCTTGGCTCGCGACAGTGCATCGAGGAGGTCCGACAGGTCCGCATTGGGGATGTACTCCAACTGGATGTCGACGTGCGTGTGCTTTGTGTCCAGCCCCCGACGGATCGCACGCCCTTCCTCCTCATTGTCGAGGTTGCGGTTGGGGTCCGAAGCGAGCACGCACACTACGCTGGGCACGGAAGCTTCCCCTTGCACGGAAGTGCCGTCGAGATGTCGCGAGGCGTGACCAGGCTCAGCGGCCAGTCGCGTGCCGTTGACACCAGCGCTTTGGTTTCCAGGCCTGAGGGTAGGCGGTCGCGTGCGCGCTTGGCCACCTCGGTCAGCTCGGGGAAGCAAGCGGCGATCGTCTGCAAGAACGCTTCCACCTCGGCGTGCCGTTCCGGGTGGCCGGTCGCGGCATCTGCGTTTGGGGCGGACGCCGAGCCCTTGTGCCCGGCGAGCCGGCGCGCGCCCGAGATATCGATCGTGAGCGGCAATCCCCCGTCGCGAAATGCGGTGGCGATCAACGTGGAGCACGTCATGGGGGCGTGTGCCCTGCCGTGGCGGCAGCCACGGGTGTTCTGCATCGCTGCCAGGAGCCGATGTGCCTCGCTTAGCTCGCGCCAAAGGGAACCAAGCGAAAGCTTGGCTGCTTCGCGCACGCCCCGACCAGGCAAGACGAACGCGGCCGCGTATGCGACTCCAAGCAGGTAGAGCTCCACTTCAGCAAAGACGCCTCCCACGTACTTGCGTGCTTGCTCGACAACGGGGTTGGGCACCGCGGAAGCCATGTCGGGATGCCGGTAGACGTGCATGATGGACCGCTTGCCCTCGGCCAAGCTGACTTCCAGGGGGCGCTCCTGGATGCCATCGATGACAGACTCGATGACGCCGGTTCCCGACCATAGCGCTGCGTGCGAGTACTCACTGCCATCGATGGCCCGAATGATCTCGCTGATAGTGCTTCGGGCCCCCTTGGATAGGAGTACGTCGCCCGGTCTTAGATCCCGCGGCAAGAGGGTCCGCATATCCTGCCTCCATCGTGTGTCACCGGTCGCGCGCGACCGCCGCTCGGGAAATGAGGGTCAAGATAGCATGCCTTGGAACATGCCTTGGAACAGGAAAGGGCACCGCTACCAGAACTGGCCCGCGATGCCGACGTGCGGTCGGCCGGTTGAGTCGAATGACAGACTTGAAGTAATGGCCACGGGTGCCTGCGGCCGGTCGTCGGCCGGTGTCTCGTTGGCCTGTGTGAGGAACCAAAGAAGCGCGGCCAAGCCCCCGATGCCAACGCCCGTGGAAATCAGCGCCAGTGACCGGTACAGGTTTCGATTTTCCTCCAGCGCCCGGTGCTTGGTCGGGCACGGGTCTTGCTGCCCGCACGCCGCCGCCAGTTCGTCTTCTTTGGACAGCGCCTGGGCTCCGAAGGCAAGTCCGCCGGCGAAACCTACAGCGGACAGGCCACCGGCGACCCAGGTGCCCCTTCGGCTGCGGGGGGCCGGGAGCAGGTCATCGGGTGGTGCGTCGCCGAGGTTGAAATAGAATTGGCCGTCGACAGCGACCTCGTACCAGGGCTGCTGGCTTCCGTCGGTGGCATCCCGAACGGCCGCGAAGACGCCCCGCAGCATCGTGCCGATCTCGACATTCGGCCTGCGCATGTGTCTGGTCAGGGCCTCCGTGTAGGGGCTGTGGTCGCCCGTGCCGTCCTTGGCGATGCGACCCCGTGCTGCCGCGTACGCGATCACCGTGCCAACCGCGTTCTCAGGCTCGCCCAGGCCTTGGGTCGCGCTGCGCTCGCTGCGAGGAAACGGATCGTTGCGGCACGCATCCAGAATGACGATGTTCATGCGCGGACCCGCCCGACGCATGGCGCCCATCAAGGCGTCCAGTCCGAGCGCGCGGTCGTCGAACTCCTGGGCCGAGTGAATCGCCGGTGCCGTCGGAACCAGGTAGTTGCGCCCACCGCGCTGCACCCCGTGGCCGGCAAAGTAGAACAGTCCAACGTCCGCTTCCGCCAACCGGCGCTCGAACTCTTCCACCGATCGCGTCATCTGCTTTTGATCGGCGTCCGTGACGACAGTCACCGCAAAGCCGAGCGAGCGCAAGGTGCGGCCCATCAGCTGGGCATCGTTCGGCGGGTTCTTCAGAGAGCCGATGTGGCTGTAGGCGCCGTTGCCCACCACCAGAGCCACTCGGCGCTCGCGCTTCATCCTGTTGAAGGCCAGCAACTGGCGTTCATCCCGGTGCCGCGGCTGCTCGACCCTGACTCCGCGCGTACTCGATGCACAAGCCGCAGCAGCAAGCAAAAGCGCGCCGATGAGCAGGCGGCAGGCCAGCGGACGTGACAACGGGGAGCAGCCGCGGCGCTCTTTTGTCGCAGTCATCGCCGCCTCCACGACCAAATGGACCACTGCGTCTCCGCCACACCTGTTGGACCTCGTGAGCGGATCGAGAGCACGGAACGACTCTCGTGCGGCAGGAATATCATGGGTACGCACGAAACTAGCTTGGCCAAGCGCCCAGGTCAAAAGTGTATGCAACGGGCCGTTTGACCTCCGCGGTCGATGAGCGCCGCGAGATCCCGAACCTGCATTGCATCGGGCCCGGGACCGCGGATGCCACGGTGGTGGCTACCGATGCGGGCCCGACGGAATGTCGCAGCTGTGCACGAACAGGTGTGTACGAACAGGTGTGCACGCAAGCACGCGCCCAAGGGGTCCCTTTGACACGAGTGGTCACGACCTGCGGGTTGTCTTAGGCGAAGCGAACGCGCTTTCGATATCACTGCTAGCAGTCCTGACGGGGACGCACTGGCTGGCAAGGCGGGTCGTCCCTTCGCGTGTACGCGGTCGCCGGACGGCAAGCGGCGACGCTGTGGCCTTGACAGGCGACCGAGATTGGAGAACGCCATGCTAAGACCTTACACAGGGGCGGAACGGGCGCGGGCCGTTGAGCACCGCGGTATCGAGTTGGCGGTGACTATCAGCGCGCTGACCTTGGTAGGATGCTCGAAAGCGGCGGCGCTCGGATGTCTCACCGGGGTCGCCTCGGCGACGGGTTTGGGTCTGACCGCCGCAGCCACCGCCGGCGATGAATCCGAAGAAGAACTGGACACCGGTGCCGCCCTTCTCGGTAGCGCCCTTTTCGGACTGGTGGCGGGTTGCTCCGCTGCTGGCGTTGCCGCGGCGGTCGCCGTTGGTGACAACCGGACCGCAGCGCGCGTGCCGCGCGGCATCGCTCCACGACAGAGCCCCTACTACGACGATGGGCACTCCGCTTCGACCCCGGCTCCCCGACGTAGAGATCGCGTGAGCTCATCGGCCCTGCTCGACGGCCTCAAGGTGACGTGGCTAGGGGCGCCAGCCAGCCGCATGACCCGGCCGATGACCCTGTTTGAGTCCCACCTACCCGGCGTCGATCTGAGCAAATGCAACGAGGCCGTGGTGGAGGCGGACAGTCGCGTGATGAAGTTCCCGATCACCCATGACGCCAGGCCCCCGAGCACTACGATTGCGAAAATCGAGAGTGGAATCGACGAGCTGCGTACCATGAAGACCGCACAGCGAGTCACGTTCGATTTGTGCGGGCTGCGGCGTGAACTCCACCCGAGCGCCGCCAGCGCGTTGAGACTCTTCTTTGTGCGCTTCGCAATGCTCGCTGAGCGGGCCGGACCCGCGCGACCAGAAGCGGTGCCGCCGGCTGCGGTAGTGCCCGTGCGCAAGTCCGGCGTCCCCGCTTCCGCCGCGGTGCCTGCGCAAGCCAAGCAGCGGGCCGATGGCCCCCCGTCGGTTGCGAAGCAGCCAGCAGCGGCCGAAGACACGGCCCGGCCACCCCAAGCCACATCCCAAGCGCCTACACCAACCGAGGCTCCCGCACCGCCGGCTGCAGCTGAGGCATCCGGCGCGGGCGCAAAAGGCCGGCGGCAGGCGGTCAGCGACGAGTGACTGCGCGGGTCGACTGCGTGCATTGCCGCGGCGTGCCAGAGCTTTTCAAAGCGAACCGTGGGCCGGTGCGCGAGCCCCAGTATGCAGACGCTACGGGACGGGTCTGGCAGTACTCGAGTTGGGATGCTTAGCCTGAATGCATGGGGAACAGGTCGGCGCCCGCTTCGTCACCACTCGCTGTCGCTGGGCTTTCCCGGGTTGCCGATGAAGGCGCTGAGGCAGAGCTTCTCTGTCCGAGATGCGCCCCGTCAGGTGTCCGACCGCCAAGAACCATCGTGCGGATCCGGCCGTTGTGGTCCCGGAAGATAGGCTGCTATCGATCTTTCAATGCCAGCGAAGGAGTGGTCCACCCATCGACTCAGGAAGTGCTCGAAGGACGAACGCGAGCCGTCCCGTCGCGACACTGGAGAACCGTGATCATGATACGCATCAGGGTGGTCTCGGATGTGGGCGTCGCTGGCTCCGCATCGAGAGTGCCGCTGTCATCTGTTCGGGAATGGTGCCGCCCACGCCAGTGGCACGGGGCATGGTG
>JAPPOR010001099.1 GCA_028817905.1 Myxococcales bacterium | reverse complement strand
TGCGGAGTCGAGCAGTTGTGCGAGCGCGCGTGATTTGGTGATGGATGCGGGCTAGGCAGGTGAAATCGTTCATATCGAGCACTGGTCCACTTTTGGAGAGGTGAGCCTAGGACGACGGTGGGCTGTCGGATCATGGCTTGCGGAGTGGTTGAGATCGCCACAGGCGGCTTCTGCCGACCCAGAACGCCCCCTGCGAGGCCTGGCCCCGAAGCGACGCGATGGCCCGCAATGAAGGTCCCGGGCCCGCGAGAAAGCGTCAGGAATTCTGCGCGTTCTCAGGCTGACCTCGGCGCACACGCACAACGCTCCGATCGTCGAGCTGTTCAACGGGTGTGATAAGCTTGCAGGAAATTTCCCGGGCTGCGGGGGTAGTCTAAGGCCTGGAGTCCCACATGGTGTTGGCATCCTCAAACCCACCCACGTCAGCCGCCCCGGAGGCTGGATCCCAGCGAGCGCCCACGGGCTACCCATCGCGGACCTCGGACAGAGGGGTGGTGGCCCCATCCAAATGGTCGCAGGCCCGCTGGCCGCTGGGGACGTGCCCCTGGTTGCTGCCGGAAGCGGTGGCACGCATTTGCCCTCCCCGCTACGCCGATGAGGCCAGCCTGGAACAGGTGCGAGGGTACCTGTCCCGGCGCGTCTGGTTGTGGCCAGGCCAGGAAACCGTCCTTCTCACCGATTTGCACGCAGACGCCGATGCGTTCCTGGACTCGGTCGAGGCCGCCGGCATGATCCACCGTCGGGGGCCGGGCCGCCAGGACATTGAAGTGACCCCGCGTGGCTCGACCGCCAAGTTGATCCTGGCCGGAGACTTTCTGGATAAGGGGCCCCACAACTTGGACCTGTTGCGCGCGGTCAAGAGTGTGCGCGACGCGGGGGCCCAGCTCATCATCCTCGCGGGCAACCACGACGTTCGCACACTGGTCGGAGTGTCCTGCTTCGGCGCGCAAGATCCAGGTCTCTCCCACATGTTTGTACGCATGGGCAAGAAGTCGGTGAAACTGTTCAGCGAGATCCACCAGGGCTACACGAAGGGTCGGGCGCACGAGTATCACGCTCTCAACGACGCAGCGATTCATCAGGCCATCAACCCGCGGGATGGTTGGCACGAAGCGTTCCCACCAGTCGCCCGCAAGTATGTCTCCGAAGCCAAGATCGCACGCGAGCTGGTGCGTATCGAAGAAAAGCGTGAGCAGCTGCGCGAGGCGATCCACGACGCTGGCATGTCCCTCGTGGACTACTACGCGGCGGTATGCGCCTTCAGGCACCTGTTTCTGGACGAGGACGGGGAGTTCGCATGGCTATTCTCCGAGATGAAGCTCGCGCATCGGGAGGGCGCGGTGCTTTTCCTACACGCGGGGGTCGACGATAGCATCGCGGAGCTCATTCGAAGGAAAGGCCACGACAGCCTCAACATGGCATTTCAGGACCTGAAAGCGCGTGGCGCATGGTTTGAGTTGTACAACGGACCGGTTGGCAACGTGTTCCGCACCAAGTACCGCGACAGCGAACCGCCCATGACCGAGGCGGGCGTGCGCGACCTCAACGCCCGCGGCATCCTTGCGATCGCGCACGGGCATCGGAACATCACGCTCGGACAGCGCATGATCTTCCGGCAGGGGTTGCTGAACTTCGAGTGCGATGCCTCGATCGACCGCAATACGAGGGCACTCACGGGGCTTTCCGCCCGCGGCGCTGCAGCGACCGTCTTCCGCAACGATGGCAGTGTGGTCGCCGTCAGCAGTGACTATCCAAGCTGCAAAGTCTTCGAGCCGTCACAATTCTGTGCTGTCACGGTCGCCTGACGGACGGAGAGGTGTGGTGTCGTTGCGTTACCGGGCGCGTATCGTCCTACCATGCGACCGACTCGGGCATATCCCGTGGAAGCGTGGCCAAGGGCCATCCGCGACAAGACGAGGAAGAACAAGAGCCGAGCGATGACGAAGAAGCGAATTGGAGTGGTAGGACTCCCGGGCGCCTGGTCAACCGAACTGCTGGCGTCGGCAATTGAGGAAAGAACCGGATTTCGCCTGGTCATCGACTTGGGCAAGGTCGTGGTCGAGTTGGACAAGGGAAGGATCCGCGCAGGCGACGCTGAGCTGACAGAGCTGGACGCGCTGATCGTCAAGAAGGTCGACGTGGTCTACGACCCGAACTCCCTCGACCGCATCGAGGTGCTTCGCTATCTCGAGTCCCAGGGGGTCAAGTGCTTCTCGAAACCCAGAGCGATCTATGGCCTGATCGACCGACTCAGCTGCACCGTTTCACTGCGCGCCGGGGGCATCAGGATGCCCCCGACCGTGATTACAGAGAACGTCCAGGAAGCCTGCCTAGCCGTCGAGCGCTTCGGAGCAGCGGTATTCAAGCCACTGTACTCGACGAAAGCACGCGGCATGGCGGTCATCAAGGCCGGCATGGACATGCGAACGGAGGTCGAGGCCTTCAAAGCCGCCGGCAATCGCACCATGTACATCCAACAGAAGCTCGATCTCGGAGACCGCGACTACGGGGTGACGTTCCTGGGGGGCGAGCATCTCGCCACCTATGCGCGCGTCAAGGCGAGCGAAACCTGGAACACCACGATTCACAGCGGGGGCCACTACGCCCGCCACGAACCCAGCCCCGAAATGTTGGATCTCGCGAACCGAGCCCAAGCGATTTTCGGTCTCGATTTCACGACCGTCGATGTTATCGATACGGTGGATGGGCCCGCCGTCCTGGAAGTCTCCGCGTTCGGCGGTTTCCGGGGCTTGAAGGAGGGCTGCGGATTGGACGCCGCGGCTCTTTATGCGGATCATGTGCTGGCCCAGTTGGGCTAGAACGTCGTCGAGCGGGGTCGGCTCAGTACGAAACCGAACAGGAGCCGGACATGC
>JAPPOR010001021.1 GCA_028817905.1 Myxococcales bacterium | reverse complement strand
GTCATCACCGAAGAGCTGGCCTTCGTCGTCGATGCCTACCTCGCCCTTCATTGGTTCCTTCCGCCGGAGTCTCCCGCGGCACCCAGCGCGGCGGGGTCCCTGTTCTTTACGACGGCTGCGCGCCGAACATTGACATGTCGCCAGCCCCCTTGACCGGGATGATCGTGAGCATTTGAGTCAAGTTTGGTCGAGGTGGTCCTTGCTGCGATGCGCCGCGGGTCAAGGGGACTAGCTAGCCCCAACGCACGCGCCCCTTGCCCTGCCGGTAGTGATAGAGCGGTACCCCACTCGGAGCCTCGCCCGCCAGTAGGTCCTGCAGGTGGCGCAACACGAAGGCCGTCACGTCGACGATCCGCAGGGTGGTCGCTTGCTGGATCGGCACATAGCGCAGGTCGAGGAGCTCGCCGCTACCGCCCAGGTCTCCCGTGGCATGCTCGCCGCGCGCGACGAAGAAGCGCGCGTGGTAGCGCACGGGCAGGCGCGAAGGCGTGATGGCTCGGGCGATGTAGTCGAGGCCCGAAAGAGCGGGGCGCAAGGTCCCATCGCACAGCTCACCAAACTGCAGACCGGTCTCCTCGAAGGTCTCGCGCACCGCTGCCACGGCGAGCGCGCGCGCACGTCCTTCGGGACAGGCCCGGCGCAGGCGTTCCAGGACCTCCGCACGCGGCTCGCTGCAGGCGGGTGCGCGGGCGTCCGCAGGATCGACGCGGCCGCCCGGGAATACGTAGACGTCGGGCATGAAGCGACCCTTCGGCTCCCGCCGGCCAAGCAGCACCTCCGTCTTCGCTCCTTTACCCCGCACGATCACGAGGCTGGCCGCGTCCCGTGGTCTAGCCGGCACGACGCGGCTCACGCCTTCTGGGCAAGCTGCACGATGCGCGGCGGATTGGGCTCATCGTCGAAGTAGCCCGTCGCCTCAATCGTGCCCCCCAGGTCGAAGCCGCGGACACCCACCCGCCCGCTGTCCGGGTAAAGGCACACCTCGTGGGGATCGAAGGCTCCGATGGCCAGGTAGACCAGGTCCTCCTCGTGGGGGTTGTAGATCTGGTGCGCGGTCTTGGTCCCGGAAGGACAGGAAATGCAATCCCCCTGACTAATCGTTCGAAGCTCCTCGCCGTAGCGCAGCACCCCTGAGCCCGACAGCACAAAGAACACCTCGTCCTCACGCAGATGCGCGTGAAACGGACACACCGTCCGGCCCTTCGGCACGCGCATGTGGTTCACACCGAGCCTGCCCCCACGCGGCACCATCGAGGGTGTGAGCTGCTTGAAGTAGGCGCCGTAGTGATCGCCGTAGGTACGGTGGGTCTCGGGAACGTCGTTCACGTTCACCACATGGGAAGGGGGCTGGTCAGACATGGCCCGACTATAGTCGGGGCTATGGCCATGAGCGAGGGCTTTCAGATCAGTCGGTCGTGCCCGGCCCAGTAGGGTCTTCGAAGCTCGCGGCGAAGGATCTTCCCGGAAGCGTTGCGCGGCAGTTCATCGACCAGTTCCACGCTCTTGGGCACCTTGAATGCGGCGACCTGGCCACGCACATGACGAACGATTTCCAGGGGCTTGGGCCGACTGTCCGCAGTCGCCACGACCAGGGCGTGCACCGCTTCACCCCAGAGGCGATCGGGGATCCCTACGACCGCCGCGTCCGACACGTCCGGGTGGGTTCTGATGGCGCTCTCGATTTCCGCAGGAAACACCTTCTCCCCGGCACAGATGATCATGTCGCGGATGCGGTCCGAGACGTAGAGGTAGCCTTCATCGTCCCGATAGCCGGCATCCCCTGTCTTGAGCCAACCGTCCACGACGGTTGCTGACGTGGCCTCCGGCTGGCGCCAATAGTCGACCATGTTGGTGCGGGACCGCACGGTCAACTCCCCGGTTGCGCCGGGTGGAACCTCGGCCCCATCCTCTCCCAGAATGCGGACCTCGACACCTGGCAACGGCTTACCCACCGACTTCAAGCGCTGCGGGTCCTGCTGTCGATGCTCGTCAGGTCGCAGGGAAACGACCACATTGCCTGTCTCAGTCATGCCGTAGGCATTGCAGAAGCCGCAGCCAAACACCTGCATCGCCTGCTGCAGCAGGTCCGTCGGGCAGGTCGAGCCGCCGTAAGCGATCGTCCTCAGGGACGAAAAGTCTGTCGTGGCGCAGCCAGGCTCGAGCAGCAGAAGACGCATCATCGCGGGAGCCATGCAGGTTGTGGCCACCCGGTGCCGCTCGATCGTGGGCAACACCTCAGAGGGCTCAAACCCCCGTAGCAACACGTTCGTGCAACCCTGCGCTAGGCCCTGCGTCAACCACCAGACGCCGCCGATGTGAAAAGAGGGCTGCGACACCATGCTCACCATGTTCTCGTCCCAGCCAAACCACCCGTCCCCCGCATCCCGCAGCGCCCATCCCAGCGCAAGCAGCGATCGGCTCGACAGGCGCACGGCCTTGGGATGACCCGTCGTTCCGCTGGTATAGAGCATGACCACCACGGCGTCCGCATCGGGCGCGCTCGCCCGGGTGAGCGGGCTGCCATCGGACGCACCGCAGAAACTGTCGAAGCTCTCCGCCCCGGACGCCTCGCCCGTCGAAATGATCCGAGGCCGCTGCTCAACACCATCCAACGCGCGCTCCAGCAGGGATGCAAAGGCCGCTTCGACGAACAGCACCTTGGGTCCCGCGTGACCCAACACGTAGGCCACTTCGGGCGGCGCCAGCCTCGAACTGATCGGTACGTAGCAGGCTCCGAGTTTGGCGGCAGCGAACATCAGCACGACGGACTCCACGGCGCCCTTGCCGAGAGCACAGACGCGATCGCCGGCGCCAACTCCGTCCACCTGCAACGCGCGTGCAGCATCTCGACTGGCACCCACGAGCTGAGCATAGGTCAGCCGCTGTTCACCCACGATCACCGCATCCTTGTCAGCATGCGTACGAGCGACGACCTCCGGCAGCTCCGCCAGCGTCTCCACACCATCGATGAACCTCATCGCTCGCTCCCCGCGCCATGGTCTGCCGCCGCCGACGCACCGCCTGCGCCGGCCATGGCCACCAACAGCCGGCGCGGACCGCTATAGGTACGCCGACCGTGCATGGCCAAGAGGTTGTCGATCACTAGCACGTCTCCCCGCTGCCAATCGAAGACGACCTCTTCCTCTGCCATGGCCGACCGCACCTCCCTTACCGTCTCGTCAGCGATCTTGGTCCCATCGCCGTAGAGAACGTTCCGTGGGTATTGCTGCTCATCGATACCCGCTCGTGCATTCGAAGGCATGCGACTCGGGTGAAAGGTAACCACGTGATTGAACCAGCATTCCTCCCCCGTAAGGTAGTGAGGCCGCATCGCAGGCAAGGTCTCCCGCCACAGGGCGCCTCCCTCGGCTGTCCACGTAACGCTCGCACCCACCTCGCGCGCGCGTCGCTCCACGACACCCCGATCCGACGTGCCATAGGTCAGTTGCCAGGACAGCCCGTACGGATAACCGCTCGGATCGAGGACTCGAATGTTGCGCTCCAGCACACCCGAGTCGTCGCCGCAGTGCAGGTAGCGGACGTAGGTCACCTCCTTGGTACGAAAGCGCTCGATCGTGGCGGGCGCCAGGCCTCGCAGGATCCTGCGGCCATCGATCAGCGGCGTTTGGCCCTGGGCCACGGGGGGCTCCTGGCACCAAAACAGGATCAGCTGCGGCCAGTCGCGTGTGTGCGCAAGCTCGTTGTGGCAGGGCATATCGACGTCGGGCGGATACTCCGTGGACGAATAGACGCCATCGGCAATTCGTCGACGGCGCGCCACACCGGCAACGTACTGTTGCAGCGCTCCACCCGAGACGGCGTGGGCCACCTCGGAGAAGTCCTGGGGGGTCTCGACCGAAAACCCCCGAAGGAGCACGGCGCCCTTGTCGCTGAGAAGTCTTCTGAGCTCGGAGCGATGCGCGGCGCACCACTCCGAAAGGGAAGCGGTTGTCGTCCCGTTGTCCACCGGAACGACGCGCGCCGGGACGGTAGAGCCTTCGATGATCATGCTTGCTCCCAATGTTCGAGGGTGTTGCGCCAGGCGTCGACCAGCGCCTCGGCCTTGTCGCCCTGCCCGTCGAGCACGGCGTGCAGATGGCCAGCGATGCAGAGCCTTCCGCCAACGATGCCAGCGCCCGCGGCAACCGGCGCGATCTTGAGCGCCGGTGGCGCCCCGATGATGAAGTCGATGTCTATGTCGCTGAGGTCGCCATAGTCGCCAAACCACGAAAAGGTTCCGAGCTGGCCCCGGAACTCGTTGGTCCGATAGGCACGCGCGTACATCGCACGCGTAAGCCTCATCAGCGGTGGGCTGGTGAGCGCCTGAAGCCGCCAGATTGCCCAGTGCGCACCGTCCGCGAAACGCTGCATCAGGTCCGCGTTGACGGCCTGGGGAAGCGCATCGAACGGCAGCTCCACATCGACCGACGACAGCTGGTTAGAGGTATCGACCGACACACGCGGATCGGCGCCGTGCATGTTCACCGGAATCGACCACTGACAGACACACCCGGGCTTGGTCAGCAACCTGGCCGTCGCACGGTGCAGCGACCACAGCAGCACGCCCATGGGAGCCAAGCGCGCCTTGCGCATGCTCGCCATCAGTTCCTTGGTCCGCTCCACCGACCACGCGTGCCAGGGGATCACATTGGGCAGGACGCCCGGGCGCCTCCAGTCCACGTCCTTGAACTCGATCGGCGGCGGGGGCGCGAGCTTCTTGAGCGCGTACTTCAGCAGGGGAGCACCGTCTGGAGGTGCACCGATGCGTGCGCGCTCCGCCCCGGTTCGGCCCCGCATGCGCATCAGGGCAAGCCCCGCACCCACACCATCGTGCTCCATGTGGGAAAAGTAGCGCCACGTCACTTGATCGCTGCCAGTGGCGACGTACCCCAGCAGGAAGTACAGTTGCTCGTGGCACTCCTTGGCGAGGAACTCGAAGTAGTCGCGGCACCAATCGGCGTGATTGGTGTGGTTTACGAGCGAGAACACTACACGAGCCCCTGACGTTCATCGACCAGCTGGAGCGCCTGCAGCCACCGATCACTCTCCTCGTCCTCGACGTCCAGGGCTTGGCCTATGTACTCACACATCAACTCGTCAGTACCGCCCCCAATCCTCAAGAGCCGCGTGTCCCGCCACAGCCGCTCGAAGGGAAAGTGCTCTGTGTATCCCCGTCCGCCGAGGAACTGGATGCACTCGTCGAGCACGTCGCAGGCGACACGTGAGCAGTGCATCTTCAGCGCGGCGACCTGGTCGTGGGGCACGAGCCCTTGCTGCACCACCTGCTGACAGACGAGCTCCAAGTAGCTTCGTGCGGCAGAAAGGCGGGTCCAACAGTCGACCAAGCGGTGGCGCAGTGCTTGCTTGTCGTAGAGCCGCTCGCCAAACTGGTGACGCGTCCGCAAGAATGACCGCGCAAGGCGTAGCGCCCGCTCCGCATTGGCCACCGCTGCCGCAGCGGCGCACAGCCTTTCCTGTCTTGCGCACTGCAAGAAGCATGTCAATCCGCTGCCCGGCGGTCCGATCGCCGCGTCTGCCGGCAGGGCGCAATCGAAGGCAAGATGCGCGGTACTGGTCGAACGCATCCCCAGCGTCGGGAAGCAGCGCACGACCCGCGCGTCCTCACCATCCAGCGGAACCAGGAAGGCGGATAGCGCGCGCCTGCCGTTCCGATCGACGCTAGCATATACCACCGCGTACGACGCGGATCCGCCATTGGTTGTGTAGCGCTTTTCGCCACGTAGACGGAACCCCGTCTTCGTAGACTCGGCCGCGGTCTGCACCAGCGCAAGATCCGAGCCTCCGGCCGTCTCCGTGGCCGCTGCACAGCCGAGGATCTCCCCGCGCACCGCTTGCTCGACGATCTCCCGATGGGACGGGTGCCGACTGCGCTGCAACGCACCGATGAACATCTCGCTGTGCAAGGAAATCGCCAGCGCCGCGCCACCGTTGAGCCGGCTTACCTCGGTCACCATGCACATGGCGTGCGCGACCCCGTGCGCGGCCCCCAGCTGCCAGCGCTCACGAAACAACCCTGCCTGGCCCAGAGCAACATACAGGGCCTGGGGCACGCCCTGCTCTTCCCAGGAGTCTGCCTCGCTTTCGAATGGCGCAAGGACCTGCCGCACGCGCTTCTGATAGTCCGCGAGGTCTCTTGTTGGTGTTTGCTTTGATGTGGCGTCGGTGATCTGCATGGCAACCTGTTCCTTCGCGCGCCGCGCGTTCAGATTCGTGAGACGAGATGGGGACGGGGAAAGAATCCACTGCGAACGAAGCACTCGACGAAGCGCTCGACGGTCGCTCGGTCCATCGGCGGACATTCGAGCACGCTCGCCCGAGCCTCCGGCCCGTCGACCTGCGGTCCGGCCCCCGGCTTCGCGTCGGCCTTCCTGGACGGATCGCCCACAGGCTCGATAGCCTGAGCTGAATACTCGAGCATGCCCCGTGTACGCGTATCTGCCGATGCGGCGAGCTCGCGAACCCGGTCGGTCCACTGGGCAGCCGGCAGGGGTTCGAGCGTATACCCGCAGGCCCGAAACCACTCCGTGGCCTTTGAGAAGGCGACCTGGCTCGGATTATGCAGGTCGAATTCGCCACTCTCGCCGTCGAGGGCCAGCCGAACGATGGTCTCACTGACCACCTCGACCGGTGCGGTCTCCCACCGGAAGTCCGCCGACGACGGGAAGCCCCGCACGAGCAAACAAGCGCGGATGAAGTTCAGCTGGGCGTCGGAAGCATTGTGGTCGGAAGAAGACGTCTGACCCTCCCCCCATATCTGACCGGGCCGGTAGATCGAGACAGACAATCCGCGTTCGCGCGCCTGCCGCAAGAGACGCTCCGAAACCCACTTCGACTGGAGATAGCCGTTCTTCAAGCTCGCAAGGACCGCATTCTCGGCCCCCGTGGGCGCCGAGACGCCCACGGTCGAAACGAAATGCATGCACTTGCGTCGCGCTTCGCACGCTAGACGCAGGGCCTCGACCGTACCCTGCACATTGGCATCGCATAGGTGATCGTAGGGCAGGACATGATTGACTACGGCCCCGTTGTGGACGAGCGCGTCGACCTTTTGCCCCAGCTCCTGCCAACGCGCCACCGGGATGCCCCAGCGCGGTTTGGACAGGTCCCCCGGAACGGCAATGACGCGCCTGGCAAGTGACGGCTTCCAGCGTCCATAAACCTCGAGGTTGCGCTGAATGCGCGCAAGGGCCTGCCGCTCCGAGGCCGCCCGTACGAGGCACACGACCTCAGCGTCGCTCTGCTCGAGCAGGTCGTGCAGCAGGTAGGCGCCCAGCAGTCCGGTCGCACCCGTCAATAGCAGCGAACCGGAGGGCCGCACGACCTCCCCCGACGACGGGACCTCGATGGAGGGGTCGAGCTGGATCTCGCGCAGTCGTCGTACCAGCGGCTGGTCCTGGGTCGCCCCCACCGTGTCACCGTCCGCCTTGGTCTCTCGAGGCACCGACGGCTCGCCTGTCCCGGAAGCCCGCGAAGCCCTGGAAGCCCCAGAAAGCGGGGGCGTCGCGCTCACTACACTGTCCAGCACGTAGGCGGCCAGCGCGGCGGCCGTGGGATGGTCGAATGCCAGGGTTGCTGGCAGGACCCTGCCGAGGTCGCGACCCAGCGCGTTTCGCAGCTCTACCGCCATCAGGGAGTCCAACCCGAGTTCCTTGAGCGAGTGCCCGAGCTGCACGGACTCATCGGGCAGCGACAGCACCCGGGCCACCTCCTGCAAGACATGTTGCTCCACGGCAGTGGCCCGCTCGGCTGGACTCATGGCGCGCAGTTCCTTGAGCCACCCGCCGGCCCGCCGACCCGTCGAGCGACGGGGCGCTCGGACCAGCGCACGCCACAACGGCGGAACGTGTTCGCCGAGGCTCTCACGCAGCTCTCGCAGGCGCAGCGGAACCGCCAGCAGGTGCGGCTCATCCCGGCGCATGGCCGCTTCGAATAGCGTCATCCCCTCGGCTGCGTTCACCGCCCCAAAGCCACCCCGTGAAAGGCGCGCCCGCTGCTGCTCATTGAGACTCCCGGCAAGCCCCCCGCTTCCGCTTACCCCGTCGGACCAGAGGCCCCACGCCAAGCTCAGACCGGGCAAGCCCTCCGCTTGCCTGCGCAGCGCAAGCGCGTCGAGGAAAGCATTTGCGGCCGCATAGGGGCCCTGGCCGGCCGGCCCGAGGGTCCCGGCCAACGAGGAGAAGAGTACGAAGAAGTCCAGGTCTGCGACACGTGTAAGCTCGTCGAGCAGCTGGGCCCCGACAACCTTGGGCGCCATGACCCGCGTCGCCCGCCGTGCATCCTGTTCGCTCAAGACGCCGTCGTCCAAGATGCCCGCGGCGTGGACAACCCCTCGCAGCGGCCGGTCGGCCGGCACCTGCTCGAGCAGCGACCCCAGCGCGTCGCGGTCGGTGATGTCGAGCGCGGCCACGGTCACCTCCGCACCCAGCGCTTCGAGTTCCGCAACCGCCTGCTGTACGCCCGGCGTCGCGGGCCCGCGGCGCCCGGTCAGGACCAGGTGCCTGACCCCGCGCTCGGCGAGGAAGCGCGCCACCTGCATGCCGATCAGTCCCAGGCCGCCCGTGATCAAGGCCGTTGCGTCCCTTTGAGGCGCCCGCGATGGCAGCAGCACGAGCTTGCCCACGCTTCGGCCCTGCGCCATGAAGCGAAACGCCTCCTCCGCTTGCGACACCCGATAGCGCCGGACGGGCAGGGGACGCAACGTGCCCTGCGCGATGCCGTCCACCAGCTCGCGCAGCATCTCGCCAAGCCGGTCCTCCCCCGCTTCCTGTAGATCGTAGGCTTGGTACCGGACGCCGGGATGCACTCGCTCCACCACCTGCGCGTCCCGAATGTCCGTCTTGCCCATCTCCAGGAAACGCCCACCTTCGCCCAACAGGGATAGACTTGCATCGACGTACTCGCCCGACAGGGAGTTGAGGACCACGTCCACGCCCTCCCCTCCGGTTGCCGCCCGGAAGTGCTCAACGAAGGCGAGATCACGGGAGCTCGCGACGTGCTTGACCCCGAGCTTGCGGACCACCTCCCACTTGGGACGGCTAGCGGTGGCGTACACCTCGGCGCCGACCTGGTGGGCCAGCTGGACCGCGGCCATCCCCACACCGCCGGCGGCCGCGTGAATGAGCACCCGTTCCCCGGACTGCAGCTGTGCCAGGTCGCGCAGTCCTAGATAGGCGGTCAAAAACACGACAGGCAACCCGGCAGCGCGATCGTAGGACAGCCCGTCGGGGATGCGCACGACCAGCCGAGCGTCGACCGTCGTGCTGCGTCGAAAGTTGACCAGCGCCAGTACCTTGTCACCGACTGCGACGTGCTCGACACCGGGCCCCACGGCCGTAACGACACCCGCGCACTCGCCACCTAGGGGCTCCTTGAGCGAGCCTTCCCAACCGGCGGTCACCCTCACGCCGAGGGCCGCAATCACGTCGCGAAAGTTGAGGCCCCAAGCCCGGGCCGACACTTCGACCTCGCCCGCCCCGGGTTCGCGCCGTTCGAGCGGCACCAGGCGAAGATGATCGAGATTGCCGGCCTCCGCGCTCTCCAGCGCGTAGTTGTCCGCCGCAGGCCCGAAAGCTGCCGGAGCGCGAACGATGCGGGCGACATGCCGCGCGCCATCACGGAGCGCCACCTGCGCCTCGTCGCTGTCCAGCATCAGTTCTCGCAGCAACCCATCGACATCGTCCGTGTCGGCTGCAACGTCGACCAAGGTGCAGCCCAGCTCCGGGTGCTCCTGCATGACCGTGCGCGCCAGGCCCCATAGCGCAGCCGCCGCCGGCTCCACCGGAGCCTGCCCTACCGAGGCAGCCTGGCGGGTGATCCACCACAGCCTCGGTGGGGTCTGTTGCCCAATCAGCTGCTGCACGACATGCAGGCCCGTTGTGACCATGCGAACGGCTTCGTCTGCTACCGCTGTGGTGTCGGGCTGCGGCCATAGGCACAGCACGTGGTCAGCGGTGGGCGGTTCGCCTTCGTGCCCAAGCTCCTGACGAACGCAGGTTGCGCCGGCTGCCGAGATGGCCTGGCACAGGGTCTCCGCCAGTGGGTCCCCGGCCTCGGCACGTACCACCCAATGACCCGTCGCCGTCGTCTGCTCCGTCTGCGAAGCCGTCGGCGGCGCTTCGCGCCACTGCACGGCGAAGAGCTCGCGTGACAGGGGCGCCGCTTGAGCAGTAAGCCCTTGTTCGTCCAACGGCCGGGCGCGCAATCCCTCGACCTCGGCGATGACCCTGCCACGCGCGTCAGCGAGCATCACGTCCACGCGCAAGCCAACCTGCGACGGTGCTCGGCGACGGCGCAGGTACACCGCCGCCGCAGCCGCGCCCGGTTCGTGGACCGTGAAGCGATCGATGGCGAAGGGCAGCCCTGCGCCTGTCTTGTTAGGCAGCGCGAACGCGCTGTGAAATGCTGCGTCGAGAAGCGCGGGATGCACGCCATAGGCTTCCGCTTCAGGCAAATCGGCAGGCAGCTCGACGCGTCCGAGGACTTCGTCCTTCCCACACGAAAGACTTCGAAGCCCGCGAAAGGCATCGCCGTACGTAACGCCGGCACCGCCAAGGGTCTCGTACATCTCCGTCACATCCACGTCGCTGGCGCAGCGGGCTCCGATGGCTTGCAGGTCGATGGCATCCGGCGCCGGACGCGCCATGTCCAGTCGGCGTACCTCTGCCTGTGCATGCAGCACCCACTGCCCCCCATCGGCCCCGGACATGCTATAGATCGAGGCGGCGTGCGGCTCGGCCTCGGAGAGCACGACCTGCACCCGACAAGCGCCGCGCTCAGGCAGCCACAAGGGCGCCTGAAACACCAGCGAAACCACCTCGGCCGGCTCACCCTCCTGATGGTGCTCTGCGGCCGCACGCATCAGCTCGGCGAGGCCGGCTCCGGGAACCAGCGCGCGCGTTCCGACCCTGTGATCATACAGCCACGGCTGACCGGCACGCGACAGCTCACACTCGTAGACGGGCACGGCACCAGACACGCGCACGCCCAGCAGGGGATGTCCCGTCCCCCTACCCGCGGCGCCCGCAACCACAGCCGTCCAGTACCGATCGCGCATCCATGGGTACGTGGGTAGCTCGACAGCGCGCCCACCTTCGAGGAACACCCCATCCCAGGCGACCTGACACCCAGAAACGTGAAGCCTGCCTAGCGACTGCAACATCGTCTTGCGGTCCGGGCTTCCACGGCGCAGGGATCCCACGATCGTAGCCTGCACCGCATGGTCCGTGCATACGTCCTCCAGAGCGGGCAGCAGCACGGGATGACCACCCACCTCGACCAGCGCCTGATGGCCTCGCTCACACAGCTCGGAAACGGCCTCCGCAAGCCGCACCGGCAGGCGCAGGTTGTCCGCCCAGTAGGCCGCGTCGAGATCACCGGCTTCGACGAGTCGACCTGTCACCGTCGAGATCATCGCTATGCGCGGCTCGGCGGACTCGATCGTCCCGAAAGCCTCCAGCAGTTCCGCCCGCAGGGCGTCCACCTGCGGGCTGTGCCCGGCAAAGTCGGCCTGCACCAGACTGTAGTACACGTCGTGCTCATCGAGCTCTTCGAGAAATTCGACGAGCGCCGCCGACTCGCCCGACACGACGGTCAGGCGCGCGCTGTTGGAGCCCGCCACGCACAGCCGCCCGTGGTGGGCCTGCAGCGCCTCTTGCACCTCGACCTCGGAAAGCTTCACCACGGCCATCTCCCCATGACCAACCAAACGTCGAACGATCGCGCTGCGCCGGCATACGACCGCGACCGCCTGCTGGAGCGTGAGCGCACCCGCCACGTATGCGGCCGCGACCTCCCCCTGACTGTGCCCCACCACCGTCTTGGGCTCGATACCCCAGGACCGCCACAGGGCCGCCAGCGAGACCCCGAGACTGAACAACGCCGGCTGCAAGACCTCGACGCGCGTCAGCGGGGACGTCTCCGCAGGGGCAGCCAACGCCTCGATCACCGACCAACCGGTCTCGGCCTGAATTGCCCGGTCACATTCCTCGAGACGCGCACGAAAGACGGGCTCTTCGTCAAACAGGTCCCGGCCCATGCCCGGCCATTGCGCCCCGGCGCCCGTGAACACGAACGCGACCGGCGGACTCGAGCTGGCGGCCACAGCAGACGATACCGAAGAGCGAAAGCGGTCTTGCTCCAGCGCGCCCAACGCCTCCACGAGTTCGTCGCGCGTCTGGGCTGTCAGCGCCAGGCGATGCTCATAGTGTTGTCGTCGGGTGGCGAGGCTGTAGGCAACGTCGGCCAGGGATTTGTCCGGGTGCTGCTGCAAGTCACCGCAGAGGCGTGCAGCCGTATCGCGTAGAGCGGCCTTCGCGCGCGCCGACAGCACGACCAGTTGGGCGCTGCGCGGAGGGGTCGGTGCGGCCGCAGGCGCCGGCGGTGCCTCTTCGATCACCACATGCGCGTTGGTGCCGCTGACGCCGAACGAGCTCACTCCCGCCAGGCGTGGCGTTTCGCCACGCGGCCAGGCGAGTGGCTCCGCCGCCACAGACACCGGTAGCTGGTCCCACGCGATATGAGGGCTCGGCTGATCGAAGTGCAAGGTCCGGGGAATCGTTTCGTGCTGCAGTGCGAGTACGACCTTGATGATCCCCGCGACGCCGGCCGCCGCTTGCGTATGCCCGATGTTGCTCTTGATGGACCCGATGGCAACGGGCCGTTCAGGGTCGCGACCGGGCGAGAGTGCCTCGGCCAGCGCCTGAACCTCGATCGGATCGCCCAGTGCAGTGCCCGTGCCGTGGCACTCGATGTACTGCACGGCGGCCGGGGATGCGCCAGCAGCTTCCAGCGCCTTTTGGATCACCGCCGCCTGCGAAGGCCCGTTCGGAGCGCTCAAGCCATTGCTTCGACCGTCCTGGTTGACCGCCGAGCCGCGGACCAGACCCAGCACCCTATGGTTGTTCGACAGCGCGTCGGATAAGCGCTCGAGCACAAGCATTCCGCAGCCCTCCGACCAGCCCGTCCCGTCGGCCGCCGCGGAAAAGCTCTTGCAGCGACCGTCGGACGACAGGGCGCGCAGCCGACTGAACTCCACGAACACGGTGGGCGTGAGCATGAGCGCCACGCCGCCGGTGAGCGCGACGGAGCACTCGCCGTTGCGCAGCGCCTGACATGCCAGGTGAACGGTCACGAGCGAAGACGAGCAAGCGGTGTCGACCGTCATGCTCGGCCCCTCGCAGCCCAACGCGTAGCTGATGCGCCCGGAAGCCACGCTCGCCGCATTGCCCATCCCCACGTAGCCGTCCAGCTTCTCCAGGTCGCTGCCCGCTAGACTCCCGTACTCGTGGTACATCATGCCGACGAATACGCCCGCCGAACTGCCAGCGAGGCTCTGGGGTCGGATGCCTGCGGACTCGAGCGCTTCCCAGGTGGTCTCCAGGAGCAAGCGCTGCTGCGGATCCATGCTCATGGCCTCCCGCGACGAAATATTGAAGAAAGCCGGATCGAACTGATCGATGCCCCGCAGGAAACCTCCCGACCGCGTCGTGGTCTTCCCGGGAGCGTCGGGATTGGGGTCGTAGAGCGCGTCAATGTCCCACCGCTCCGGTGGTACTTCCGTGATCGCGTCGACGCCGTGCTCGAGCAGCTCCCAGAACGCGTCAGTGTCGTCGACACCTCCGGGATAGCGGCAACCCATGCCGACAATGGCGATCGGCTCCTCCCGTAGCTCCGAGCGCTTCACGGCACTGAGCGCGGGCGCCCGGGTGGCAACAGACGCGAGGGTGTTTTCCACGAGATAGCCGGCGATCGCCGACGGCGTCGGATAGTCGAAGGCCAAGGTCACGGGCAGCGGCGCGCCGGTCTGGCGGCCCAGCGCATTGCGCAACTCGACCGCCATCAGCGAATCGATGCCAAGCTCCTTGAGCGGCTGCTGCGCGGCCACGGCGTCGGCGCTGGGCATGGCCATCACACGTGCGATCTCCTCGCGGACGCGCAGCACGGCGGTCTCGAGGCGCTGCTCTTCGGGGACCGCGGCGAGTTCCCGGGCGAGTTGCCCGAGCCTGCGTTGACGCCGTGGCGCACGCACGAGGGTCCGCCACAAGGGCGGCACGAAGTCGCCAAACATGCCGCCCAGTTCGGCCATGCCGAGCGTCAGGGGCAACAGGTGGGCTTCCGGGCGCTGAACGGCCGCGTCGAGCAGGTTGAGCGCCTCGGAGGCGGACAGCGATCCGATCGCGTTGCGCAAGCGCCGCGCCTGGGGCGTGGTCGCCTGCGCCTGCGCAGCCAAACCGAGCCCCTGCCCAGCCTCATCCGTCCACAGGCTGAACGCGATGCTTTGCGCCGGCAGCCCCCGCGCGCGACGGTTGACCGCCAGCGCGTCGAGCGCTGCGTTGGCCGCCGAGTACGGGCCCTGTCCCGGAGAGCCGAAGCTGCCGGCGACGGACGAAATCAGGACAAACAGATCCAAGTCGCAAGCGCGCGTCAGCACATCCAGCGCGACGCCTGCCCTCACCTTGGGAGCGAGCGTGCGTGCCAAGCGCGCGGCATCCTGCTCCATGAGTACGCCGTCATCGAGCACTCCCGCCGCGTGCACCACGCCACGCAATGGGCGCTGACGGGTCAAGGATGCGAGCAGCGTCTGCAGCTGCTGAAAGTCGGCTACGTCGGTCGCCGCGACCTGCACGGTGGCGCCCAGCCCCTCGAGTACGGCAAGCGCCTCCTTCGCGCCGGGAGTGTCCGCGCCGCGACGCCCGGTCAGGATGAGTTGGGTCACGCCGCGGCCGACGAGCCAGCGCGCCACCTGAAGTCCAACCGCACCCAGACCGCCCGTGATCAGCACGGGACCATCCGTACGCAGCTCGCGCCGGGGCGGCTCGGGCCGCATCGCTTTCACCGCAGCCACGCGTGCCACGTGACGCTGCTCGCCTCGCCATGCCACCTGCGTCTCATCATCGTCCGAGACCAGTTCGCGCATCAGGACCTCGCAGCCCCCATCGCATTGGAGATCGACCAGGCGGCACTCGAGCTCGGGGTGCTCATGGATCAACGTCCGGCCGAGCCCCCACAGCGCAGCTGGCGCGATTGCGGCGGACTCTGCGGCATCAACAGCCACCGCCCCTTCGGTGACCCACCACAAGGTGGGCGGCCGCGGCGCTCGCGCCAAGGTTTGAATGATCGATAAGGCAGCGGTGGTCAGATCCAGCGCTTCCTTGGCGGCGTCGTCCCCCGGCGCCGACCACAGGCAAACGACGTGGTCGGCAGACAGGTCCGGCCTCAGCTCCGAAGGACGCACCAGCCGACAGCTCGAAGCCTCGGCCGCGATGCTCCGCACCAACTCATCCGCCCACTTGGCGGTGGACTCACAGACGACGAGCCAGCTACCCTCGAGCGGCCGCTGGGCGAGCGTTGCGCTCGTCGGTTGCCACTGCAACTGATACAAGGAACCCGCGGCGGGGCCGTCGAGCTCCCACGATGACCGGTCGACCGGACGACTGTGAAGGCCGCTGAGCTCGGCCAACACATGCCCCTGCGCATCGGCCAACGTGACATCGATCGATACGATCTCGGGTGAAGAGGCCTGTCTGCTTCGCGCATGCGCCACAGCCGCGCGGACGCCAGGTCGGTGCACGACCAAGCGCTCGATCGCAAATGGTAGCGACAGCGTCTGCCCGGCATCACTGAATGCGAGCCCCGTATGGAAGGCGGCATCGAGTAGCGCCGGATGGAGGCCGTAGGTATCGGACGCCAGGTCCTCGGGTAGCGTGACCTCCGACCAGGCCTCGCCCTGTCCT
>JAPPOR010000309.1 GCA_028817905.1 Myxococcales bacterium | reverse complement strand
CCGGACCTACAACCCCACCAGAGCTTTCAAAAAGATTTGAAACTTGGTGCGCCTGTGCGCCCGCCCGTCCCAGCTTCTCCGCCGTCCCCACCCCCCCAACAGCCCACTGCGTGCACCGGCGGTCGGGGGGCATCGAGCTCAGCGCGCCTTGTGCCAGATATCACGGACCGGGCGCCGCCCGAGGTGGCTGCTGGGCACGCCCTGGCTGTGCAGCAGATGTTCGACAGGATTTCACCCACCTATGACCTGCTCAACAGGGTGATGTCGTTTGGAGTCGATCGCCGCTGGCGAAAGCGTGCGCTGGCAGTCCTGGCGAGCGATTTGCCCCCCGGACCCCTGCTGGACTTGTGCGCAGGTACGGGCGACCTGTCCCGAGCGCTTGCGGACATGGCCCCGGAGCGCCCGGTGGTGGCGGCTGACTTCTCGCGCGAGATGTTGGGTGCGGGTCGTGCGGCCGGTGCCTTTGGCAGCGTGCCGAGCGACGGTGGGGCGGCTGCCTCGGTGGTCGGTCTGACCCAGGCAGACGCGATGGTATTGCCCTTCTGCGATGCCGCCTTTGCTGGCGCCGTGTGTGGGTTCGGGATTCGCAACGTCGAGGACCCCGAGGCGTGCATGCGCGAGGTGCGCCGCGTCCTGCGGCCCGGCGGCACCTTCGTCGTTCTCGAGTTCTTGCGACCGACCCGGCCATGGACCTATCTGTTCCACGCGATCTACGGTCGCCTGGTCCTGCCGGCCGCCGGCGCCGTGATTTCCGGGGAGGCGCCCGCCTATCGCTATCTCTCGCGTTCGATGCGCGGCTTCATGAGCCGGGTGGAGTGCGAGCGAGCGATGGTACGGGCCGGGTTTTCCGACGTTCGGGGGCAGGACCTCACGCTGGGCATCGCCTCGCTCATCTGGGGGGTCAAGTGAAGCTCGTGGTTGGCATGAGCGGCGCTTCTGGCGCGCCCTACGCGAAGCGACTGGTGGAGCTGCTGCGCGCGGATCCGCGTGTCGTTTCCCTGTCGCTGGTGCTTTCTCGCACGGCGGCGACGGTGTACGCGCACGAATGCGGAGGCCATCCGAGCGGGCTGGGAGTTCCGGTGTACTCCGGTCGGGACTACGACGCACCCTTTGCCAGCGGGTCTGCGCCAGCCGATGCCATGGTGGTGATTCCCGCGTCGATGTCCACGGTTGCCCGCATCGCACATGGGATCAGCGATGACTTGTTGACGCGGGCTGCCGACGTGGTCTTGAAGGAGCGGCGCAAGCTGATCGTGGTGCCGCGCGAGATGCCAGTCTCGGCGATTCACCTGGAGAACATGCTGAGCCTGACCCGAGCGGGTGCCCTGGTGCTGCCGGCGTCACCCAGCTTCTACCATCGACCGAAGGCGGTCTCGGATCTGGTGGACACGGTGCTGGACCGTGTTCGTGATCATTTGGGACTTCCGGCACCGGGCGCGCGCCGTTGGCGACAGGAGCCGTCGCCGGATAGCCAGCCCGCCGATTCCGCCCAGCCCCACACGGCTGGGCACTTGCGACCCGTTGTCGACTATGGGGAGGACGCATGAGCTTAGCGGCGATAGAAGAGAAGCTTCGAGCGGGCGAGCGCCTGGACTTCCAGGATGGCCTGGAGCTGTTCATGGAGCCCGATTTGCTGGCCTTGGGCAGGTTGGCCAACGCAGCCCGCGAGAGCCGGCACGGCGATCGCACGTATTTCAACGTCAACATGCGGTTCGAGGCGACCAACGTTTGCTACGCGGACTGCAGCTTCTGTGCGTTCTCGAAGTTGAAAGAGGACGACCCGGGGTCCCATACCACGACGCACGAGGCTGCCTGGCAGCAGCTGGCCGACTTTCCCGACCCGCGCCTGACCGAGTTGCACATGGTCAACGGGCTCCACCCGGACCTGCCCTTCGAGTGGTACGAGGAGCTGTTGCGGGGGTTCAAGCGAGTTCGGCCGGGCATCCATCTGAAATGCTTCACCGCTGTCGAGATCCACTTCTTCGCCGAGCGCTTCGGGATGACCTACGAGGAGGTTCTGCGGCGGCTGTCGCAGGCCGGGCTCGATTCCATGCCGGGGGGGGGCGCTGAGATTCTCCATCCGGACGTGCGCCGCCGCATCTCGCACGACAAGGCGAGCGGTGAGCAATACCTGGCGGTGCATCGGGCGGCACATGAGCTTGGCATGCCGACCAATTGCACGATGCTCTACGGTCACATCGAGACGTTTGAGCATCGCGTCGATCACTTGCTCGAGCTACGCGCACTGCAGGCCGAGACGGGTGGCTTTCAATGTTTCATTCCCCTGGCGTTTCACAACGAGAACAACAGCCTGCAGAAGCTGCCCGAGCCGACCGCCGTCGACGACCTCCGGACGGTGGCCGTCAGTCGGCTCTTGTTAGACAACGTGCCCCACATCAAGGCGTACTGGGTTTCATTGGGCGTGGACACTGCCCAGCTCGCGCTGCGTTTTGGGGCCAACGATCTGGACGGTACGATCGTGCATGAGACGATCTATCACGCAGCAGGTAGCGACGTGCCCATGGGCATGACGCGCGACGAGCTGATCCGTCTCATTCGCGAGGCGGGCCGGGTGCCGGTCGAACGAGACACACGCTACGGGATCGTCGAGGAACTTCCCAAGGCGGCGGCGCCCGAAGCCGCGATGAAGGTCCGGGAGCGCAATCGTGCGAAGCGCAGCCTGGCCACCATCGGGGGCGCATGAGCAACGCGCGCGATGATGCCGCCGACGCGGGCGAAACGGACGTGCTGCGTCTCAGTGGCGTCAGCTTCTTGAACGCGCAGCCGGTGTTGCACGGCCTGCTGTCAGGGGCGGGCGATGCCCGCACGCGGCTGACCTTGGCTGAGCCGTCCGAGTTATCGCGCATGTTGTTCGAAGACGAGGTCGATGCCGCGCTCGCGCCCGTGGCGCCCCTGGCGACCCATGGGGACTTGGAGATCGTGCCGAACATCGCCCTAGGGTGCCGCGGTCCGGTCCGCTCGGTTTTGCTGGTCGGTGAGCGGCCCATCGAGACGCTGGACGAAATCCTGTTGGACGCGTCGAGCCGTACCTCGGTGGTGCTCGCTCGGCTCGTGCTGCGTCATTTGCGCGGGGACTCGGAGCCCCGCTACTGCGCCCGCCCTGCGAGCGAAATCGTGGACACCGTAGGGGGCGGCGTCGGCGGCCTTCTGATCGGCGACGTGGCCTTGGAGCTGGAGTCACGCTTTTCCCACCGCATCGACCTCGGTCAGGCTTGGATGGAGATGACCGGGTTGCCGTTTGTGTTTGCGGTCTGGGTGGCCAGACCGGGGCGCCTCACACAACAAGATGCTGCTTCCCTGTCGGCGTCCCTGCAAGCGGGGCTGGCTGAGCTGGGGCCGATCGCGCGCGCCTGGGCTCGCGGTCACGGGGGAGACCCAGAAGACTACCTGAGATACCTCAGCAAGAGCATGCGCTATGACCTGGGCGCCGACGCGATCACAGGTCTGCGCGAGTTCTTGCGACGGGCGGCGGAAGCAGGGCTGTTGCCCTGCGCGACCTTGCGCTTCTTATCGGGCGTTCGCAGCCGGCCAGCTCGCGGTTCTAGCGCAGCCGGTTCGCCGGCCTATGGGCTCGACCGGGGCAGTTCGGGGTCGGGGAAGTCAGTAGGCTCGGGACGGTCATTGGTGACCACGCTCGACACGCTGCTAGCTCGCGGCGCCACCGGCGAGCGACTGTCGCTGAGCGAAGCTCTGCGGCTGCACGAGCAGGCACCCCTGTCGGCGCTCGGTCGGGCCGCCGACGCGCGCCGGCGGGCGCTGCATTCCGAGGGGGCGGTGACCTACGCGATCGATCGTCACATTGCCTACACGAACGTCTGTACGGCACGCTGTACGTTCTGTGACTTTGCCCGCAGCGACCGGGATCCTGAGGCGTTTGCGCTGTCGCGGGAGATGATCGGGGAGCGAGTGGAGGAGACCCTGGCGGCCGGTGGCAGTCGCGTGCTGCTGCAGGGCGGCCAGAACCCGCGCCTCCCGCTCGAATGGTTCGAGGGGGTCTTCCAGTGGCTCAAGCGGCGCTTTGACATCGAGTTGCATGCCCTCAGCCCGGAGGAGGTGTTGCACTTGGTGCGGGTCGAGGATTTGAGCGTGCAAGCAGTCATCGAGCGTTTGGCCGCCACCGGTCTCGATGCGATTGCCGGGACCGGCGCGGAGGTGCTGACCGATCGCGTGCGACGCAGGCTGTGTCCGGACAAGTGTTCGAGCGCGGCCTGGCTTGATGTCATGCGGATCAGTCATCGCTTGGGGATGCGCGGTTCGGCGACCATGATGCATGGGACCTATGACAGCCCGCGCGATCGGCTTCTCCACCTGATCAAGCTGCGCGATCTGCAGGACGAGACAGCCGGGTTTTTGGGCTTCTCCCCGTTTCGTTTCGAACCGGCTCGGGATCGGTTGCTGGCAAGTGGCGTGGCGGCCGGGGTGGATTCCGTCGGCGACCTGTCTGACGACTTGCCCGGCGACCGGGGTGACGACTCCCACTTGCGGCTGCTTGCCCTCAGTCGGCTCGTGCTCGACAATTTCGCTCACATTCAGGCGGTCGCCACAGGCCCAGCGGCGGACGTGCTCGAGCGGGCGCTGCGTTTCGGGGCGGACCAACTCGTTAGCCGACCCTTCGAGCACGGGGCCGATCGGGCGCTGATCTTCGCGGCGGATCCCGCCTGGGCTGCGACGACAGAAAGTCGCGTCGGCTTGCGACTGGTTCACACTCCAGCGCGTGCGAGGGGATGACGTGAGTCGGCTGCGAGGCGTGCGAGCGCCGGCGTTTGTGATCGGAGACGGCCAGGCGCCACCGATTTTCGATGGGGGGATCGTGCTCGATGGGGCAGGTACGATTTTGGCCCTTGGTCCCTTCGAGACCGTGCGCAAGGCCCATTCGGGGATCCATTTCGAGTCGGTCGATGCCGTGGTTTTGCCTGGGCTCGTCAACGCTCACACGCATCTCGAACTAAGCGCGCTGCGAGGTCAGGTTTCCGGTGGCAGGGGCTTTGCCGGCTGGGCCGAGGCGATGCTGTCAGCGCGCGATCGGTTGGGGCCCGAGCGAGATGTGGAAGCGATCGACGCCGGCGTCGGTGAACTTCTACGGGCGGGGACAGTCGCCGTCGGCGAAGTGACCAACACCCTGGCGGCGGTGCCAGCACTCGCCACAGCGCCGCTGGTCGGACGCGTTTTCCACGAAGTGTTCGGACTGACCCGGCAGAGTGGCCAGGCGATGCTTGCCGAGGCGCGAGCGGTCCGGGCGCGAATGGACGTGAGCTCTGCTGTGGCTGGATGGCCTGGCAATCTGAGCTACAGCCTGAGTCCCCATACGCTGTTCACCAGCTATCCCGAGTTGGTGCGCGAGCTCCTTTCGGAGGGTCGGTCGCGGGGCGCTCGGATGTCTCTTCACCTGTGTGAACATGCCGCCGAGCGGGCGATGCTGGCTGATGGCAGTGGTCCGCTCGGCAGGTTCTTTGCTGCTCGGGGTGCAACGGACCTCGATTTTTCTCCTCCAGGGTTGGGTCCAGTCGCCTATGCGCGCGCGCTTGGTGCACTCGCCTCCGATGTGATCGCTGTGCATCTCACCGACGCTCGCCCAGATGAGCTCTCCGAGGTCGCAGCGGTGGGCGCCCCTGTGGTGTTGTGCCCGCGCTCGAATCTACACATCGAGGTGCGGCTGCCGCCGCTGACGGACTTGCTTGCTGCTGGGCTTCGCCCTGGCCTTGGCACCGATTCGTTGGCTTCGGTCCCCACGCTCGACGTGCTGGCCGAGGCCCAGGCCCTGCGTCAGCGGTTCCCAGTGGTTCCCCCGCGTACGCTCATTGCGATGTGTACAGGCTGGGGCGCTCAGGCGCTCGGTTTCGGTGAGCTTGGGACGCTGCGCGTCGGACGTGCGCCTGGGATTGTCACCGTTGCCTGTGGTGGTGCATCGCCTTCCGATCCCGAAGCTTTCGTCTTGGACACGCGCAGTGCCGAGCGCGAGCTGATTGCGCCTGCCGTTGTCAAGGAGCCCCTGTCGCCATGAGTTTCGCACGTACCGTCGGTCACTACAGCTCGCTCGTCAAACTCAGCCATACGGTATTCGCGCTGCCATTCGCCCTCGCGGCGGCCCTGTTGGCGACTCGCTATGCTGAGCTCACGGTGAAAAAATTGTTGCTCATCGTGCTGTGTATTGCCTCGGCCCGAACCGCCGCGATGGCCTTCAATCGGCTCGTCGACCGCCATATTGATGCGAAGAACCCTCGTACCCAGCAGCGTGAGATTCCTGCAGGGGTCCTGAGTCCGGGCGCGGTGCGAGGGCTCGTGGTGGCCTCGTGTGCGGTGTTCGTGGCCAGTGCCGCCGCCCTCGGAAGGCTGCCTTTGGTGTTGAGTCCAATCGTGCTTGTCGTGCTGCTCGGGTACTCGTTTACCAAGCGTTTCACCTCCCTGTGCCATCTCGTGCTGGGGGTGGCGGTGGCGCTAGCTCCAGGCGGGGCCTGGATCGCCATGGGTGCGCCGGTCACCATCGCTCCCTGGCTTATGGTGATCGGAGTGGCGAGTTGGGTGGCCGGCTTCGACATCCTCTATTCACTTCAGGACCATCAGTTCGACCGAGCGGAGCGCCTGCACTCGATTCCGGTGGCACTGGGCGTCGTGGGTGCCCTATGGCTCAGTGGTGGGCTGCACGTCGTGACGGTGGCGTGTCTGCTCGGGGCCGGCCTTGCCCTGGGGACCGGCTGGCCCTACACGCTCGGCGTGGGCCTGATTGGCGCGATTCTGGTGTACGAACACGCGATTGTCCGGCCGTCGGATCTCAGCCGGATCGATCGCGCGTTCTTCGATCTGAACGGGTACGTCAGTCTCGCGTTCCTCGCCTGCGTCGTGGTCGACCAGGTGCTAGCCTAGGACGTGATGCGAAAAGGGACGCCCACCGTATGTTTCTATGACGCCGACTGTGGCGTCTGCACGGTGATGGCGCTGTGGGCCGCCCGGGTGGCCCGGGCTGGAGCCCTACAGGTGCGCCCGAATCGCGACGTGACCGCCCTACCTGCGGGGGTCACACCCGAGTTGACCGATGCTACGGTCGTCGTCGTCACCCCCCAGGGTCAGGTATGCACGCGCACCCGTGCGGTGGCCGCGGTTCTGGGCGTTCTGCCGTTCGGGGCGCCTTTGGCCTGGGCGATGTTGGTTCCCGGGGTGCGTCACCTCCTGGACCGCTGCTACGACTTCGTGGCCGTACGCCGGGCCAAGCTGAGCGCCCTGCTGGGCATGACGGTCTGCAAAGTCGACGTGGCATCGCGCACGGCTCCACCCTCCGAATGATCCGGGGTAGGTGGTCGACACAAACTGCCACCGCTTCAACTTCCGAGGCCATAACAAGCGGGTCACGATCGCCGAAGGCAGCATTGGCGAAATATTGGCCTGATGTTTGTTGGCTTGGCTGCTGGCCGCGATTCCCCGGACCTGCAGCTGAAATCCATGGGTCTGCCGTCCCCATCTACGGTGTGCATCCGATGGAGGGGTGGCACCGAATGTAATCTTCCTTGCTACAGTGGTCCGCCGTGTGTCTAGATAGGCCCACTTTTGGGCATCTGACGCCCGCATACCCTGGAGAGGTTGCAGCATGACCTACGAAGCCTTGGCAGTCAGCGTCCACGAACGGGTATGCACCATTGCGCTCAAGCGGCCGGACGCTCTCAACGCGATCACCCCGACCATGCTGCGCGAGTTGGAGTCGGCGCTGGATGAGGCCGCCGGGGATGCCCAAATCGGGGTCATCGTGCTAACGGGCACGGGACGCGCGTTCTCGGCCGGTGTGGATCTCAAGGCGCTTGGCGGCCGCAGCTTGAGGGGCGGCAAGGTGGGCGATCTCTTGGACCTCCCCGCGCGGGCGGCCATAGAAGCCATCACGACGGCCCCCCAGCCTGTGATCGCGAAGGTGAATGGGGCCTGCTTCACGGGGGCGCTTGAGATCGCGCTGGCGTGCGATCTAATGGTCGTGGCGGAAGAAGCCAAGATGGGTGACACCCATGCCAAGTGGGGGCTGAGGCCCACCTGGGGCATGAGTGCACGGTTGGCAGCCGCGGTGGGCTCCGTGCGAGCGCGGGAGCTGTCGCTGACGGCACGCACCTTCACCGGCGCGGAGGCTCACGCCATGGGTATGGCGATCGCGTGCCCGCCGCTTTCGGGCCTCGACCAGGCGGTCGCCGATCTGTGCGCACAGATCCTGCAAAACAGCGCCGATTCGCTAGCGGCCTACAAGCGCCTCTATGACACACCCGCCGTCCGACAGGGCCTTGCGCGGGAAGCGTCTTCCGACTTTCCGATCGCAGACACGGAAGAACGCCTGGCTTCCTTTCGCCGCTAGCTCGTTCTCATCCAGGCAAGGGCACGCGCCCTTTCCCCCGTCGCGGCAAAGCCGCGCCAGGACCCCCGGTCCGCGGGTCGCGCCTCTTCTCCGGAACAATTCCCCTGTCGGAGGTTTCCCGTACACCGCATGGATCCCTACTCTGGGCACTGAACAAATGCGCTAAGATGGTACGAACGATTGCCTGCTGTACCGATGTTCTGTTGTACCAAATATCCGTATCTATTCGCTATTCCATTTGTCGCGTCGCTCTGGGGAGGTTGTGAGTCCGAGACACCCATCCTGACGCCTGAACCCGAAGTGGCCGCGACTGCGCAACAGTTGCGAGCCGGGGCTGGGCAGGCGGGTGAGGTGTTCTTGGCTCTCGATGTGCTCGCGACCCACGGCAAGCACCAGGCCGTGTTGGGTTGCGGCGAGAGCTCCCTAGAGCTCGAGCTGGCCTATTCACGCGAGGGAGAAGAGGGGCCGTTCGTCGACCTACCCAGCGCTGCCCTCCAACGTTCCTGCGGTGCCGCCGCTGGTGACTTCGCGCTCGTGGTTGACAACAGTGGTTCCGAGGATGGTTTCCTGCCGGAGCTCACCATTAGCGCCCGGAACGTGATGGATCGCGTGCTGGCAGATGGCAGGCGCGCGTCGTTGGTCCGCGTGAGCACCGATGCGCGCGTCCTGAGCGAACTCACCGACGATCGCCGGGGTCTCGGCGCTGCCCTCGACGGCATGTTCGTCAATGATGGCTGGACCGCCCTGTACGACGGTATCCGGATGGCCAATGAGACGCTGGGTCGGGCAGCCCAGGCGCAAGCGGGCACGCGCTACCCGGATGCGGCCTCGTTCTGCACGGCCAGCGCGAAGTTGGGCGTGGTGGCGATCACCGACGGGCGCGAAAACAACTCATCCCACCAGAAGTACGCCAGCAACGACAGGTATCCGGGCGACGGGCTCGACACGGAGCTGTCGGACCTCAAGAAGCTGGAAGTCGCCGGCATCACCACGCCGATCTACACGATCGGGCTCGGTGACCAGGTCGCCCACGACACGCTGGCGGATCTCTCGGAGCACACTGGCGGTCGCCATATGCGGATCGACGATCGCAATGACATCTTCAACGCGTTTGATGTCATCGGTGATTACGCCCAGGCGCGCCATCAGGTTTGCACAGAGTTGCCCGCGGGTGTGTGTGGGCCGTTGCACGTACGGGTACGGCACTCGGTCGCTTCCCATGGGCGTCGCGGGGGTGCCCCGGGAACGTCCGCCAGTGGGGACCGGACCTACTACATGAACGTTCCGTGCGCCGAGCCGCCCGCGACCGCGCGCCCGGGAGGCGTTGCGACGATGCTGTTGGCTATGACCGCCGCAGACATCCCCTGGCCGACTGCCATGCGCCTGGCCTCGCAGACCGCCGAATGGGTGAGCACGGTGAGCGCTCCGCGCATCCTCGTGGTGAGCGATGACAACCACCACAATGAGCACCGTGGTGACGTGGACTTCGTGGCGCTAGCGCTAGCCGAGGCGGGTTTCGAGGTGACGGTGCTCGGGGAGCCGGAGCACGGCCTCGAAGCCGCCCAGGTAGATGGGTACGACGTGGTCTGGCTCAGCAATCCGGGCTATCCGGTCGACGATGCCGCCACGGTCGATGTCCTGCTGGCCTTTGCTCGGTCTGGCGGCGGCGTCGTGTTTCAGGGCGACGACATGTCCTGGAGTCACGGCCACGCGTTCTCAATGACGCCCGCCACCGGCTTGGTGCACATGAGCAATGGTACCAGCTACTGCGGCCGGAGGACCGACAACGGCAGCGGTGCTTACACGGTTGTCATGGCCGAGGGAGAGCACCCGATCGTGGCCGGCATGGAGGGCCTGACCTTCGCCTACCGCGATGACATCGATACGGTGCGTCTCTCCGATGCGCCCCCAGAGGTGCTGGCATGGGCGACCGTGTCCGGCGTTGCCGGTTGCGCGGACAAACCCGTGATTGCTGTGCATCGACTCTAGCCAGCTAGGGGCACAACGTGGCCAGGCCTCGGGCTAGGGGTACGTCGATGTTGCCGGACACCTGGTACGCCGCGGTGGCGGATCCGGTGCAGTCGGTCAGCGACATGTTGAAGCGCATCGAGATTTGGCCCGGAGTGGCCGGGGCGAAGCGGTCGAGGTCGAAGCTTCCGCCGGCGCTAGAGCAGTTGCCCCACTCGCCCGTCGGCATCACCGGCGCGGCGCGCCGATACCGCACGGCGAAGCCCCCGAGGGTCGTTGCCAGGGGGTTATTGCCGAGCAGCAGCAGGCCGTCATCGATGGCAGCTGGCTCGATGTTGAATACCAGCTCATGGCCACGGCCGTCGGGGCAGCCGCCTTCGGATAGGGCGATCAGTACTGTGGGCATGTCGCAGCCATGCAGCCAGGTGGCCGCGACGTGGGTAGGAGTGAAGTCGGTTGGCATTGCGATGCGGCTGCTGCCCTCGACCGCGTAGCAGTCGCCTTCGGGTACCTCACTCCCTCCACCCACGGCGGCGTCGGAGGCGCCGTCCATGGACACGTCGGGTTGCGAGGTTGGCTTCGCACCGCCGCTTGGGCTGTACGTGCCCTTGCCCCCGCCAGGGGCGCGCGCTGCGGTCGGCTCGTTGCTCCCGCAACTCGCGATCAGCGCCGCCAGCGCGAGGATGCACACCGGACTACCGACGCCTCGCGGTGCTCCAGGAGCGGGCGCTTCGAGCACCGTACAAGGCGGCTCGTGGTCACCACGGCTCTGGGAAGAGCGTGCGTCCTTCTCGCCTACGCGGCGGCCAAAAGGGCTCTTGAGCCTACCAGCTGGGTGCCAGCACCTGGGGCGCCTGTCCGATGCGCGCATGGGAGCAGCCTACCAGACGCGCTTGGCGATTTGGCAGTTCCTGGGAACCATGGCCACTGACTGGCGTCTGATCCCATGGGTCCGGCGCCTGGTCAGGCTTCGGACCGATACGGAACGATTTGATCAGGGGCGTGCATGCGCCTCGCGCCAGCTGTGCGCGTCGTCGTTGGCGCCTGCGCAGCAGCACGGTGCGGGCGTGTAGCCAAGCCGGGCGCGGGCGTGCGCCGGGGAGGATGTGATGTTTTTAGGTCGACAAACAGGTGCACAGGTGCGTGAAGCGACGTCGTTCAGCATGCTGGAGGCGTCCGAGGCGGCGCTCGAGGTGCGGGTCACATGGTGCGGGGAACCCCTGCGCGTGGATCACCTGAGTCCGCCCCGGTCCTACTTGCTTGCAGCTGATGCATCGGCGGACTTCCGGATGGACGCCGAGCTTCTGCCTGGCGGCTCGGTGGCGCTGCCGCCGGTAGCGGGACGCTTTCAGTATGGCGAGCTGGTGTTCGAGGTGCGCGACGTGCCGGCTGCGCGCCCGGTCGGTCGAGGCCCGGCGCCGGTGGACTGGGCGCAGCACCTTTGGACCCTTTGTTCCGTGGGGTTGCATGCACTGTTGCTGCTGGCGTTCGCGCTCGTGCCGCCGTCTGCTTCGGCGGTTTCCCTCGAGCGACTGCGTGTCAACGACCGCTATGCCGCTTTCATAGAGCTGCAGCAGTCGCGCCTGCAGGAGCCGCCCACGTGGGTGTCGGACGGCATGTCCGAGGGGGGGGCGCCCGGCGAAGCGCACGAGGGGGAAAGCGGCGCCGCGGGTGACCCGGCGACCGCGAACAGGCGCAAGCGCCGACGAGCGACCCACGGCGAGCCGTCAGAGGTGACCAGCCCGCCGATCGCTGCCCGGGACGTGCGTTCCGCCGGGATTCTTGGCGTGTTGCGTCAGGTGAGCACAGACGGCATCCCGTCGTCTCCCTACACGGCGTTGGTCGCGCAGGGCAGCGACCCAACCAACGCTCTGGGCGCACTGATCGGCGACCATGTTGGCAGTAGCTGGGGGACCGGTCTCGGCATTATCGGCACAGGGCGCGGTGGCGGCGGCCGGGCGGTTGGTACGCTCGGCGTCGGCCTGCTCGGGACGAAAGGCGGGCCGTGCGCCGGGCCTGACTGCGGAGGAGCCGGCTTCGGAACGGGTCCAGAGATTGGGTTTGGGCGCCGCCCGTCCAAGGTTCCCGGGCCCATACGTCCCGGACCCGTCGTGGTCAAAGGCTCGCTCAGCAAGGAAACCATTCGGCGCATTGTGCGGCGCCAGCTCAGGCGCGTGCGCCACTGCTACGAACAGGGGTTGCACCGACGGCCGGACCTGTCTGGACGCGTCTCGGTCAAGTTCCTGATCGCGCCGAGCGGCATCGTCCGGGCCGCTGCCATCAGCCGCACTTCCCTCGGCGACGTGCGCGTGGAGCAGTGCATCGCCAAGGTGATGCGCCAGCTGGACTTTCCTGCGCCGGGCGGGGTCGTCAGCGTGACCTACCCATTTACGCTGGCACCCGTCGGGTGATCCAGCTTGCCGGGCTCCGCCCGGCAAGCCCCGTGTCTCGTGCTCCTGGTCGTGGGGGTAGTCGTGGACGGGTTTCCTGGAAAGTGCCGCCCGCGTGCACAGCGACAACGTCCACGTCCAGGGCCACGAGACACGAGACATGGTCGCCTGGGTGACTACGGATGCAATCACCCCGCAACTTCGATAGGGTGAGCGTGTGAAGCGGGTCGGGTGCCATGCGTGTTGGCTGTGGCTGGCCATACAGCTAGTGGGCTGCGAGAACACCCTGCAGACCGTGGATGGGCCTTCCGACCACCCCGATGCCCGGTCCTCGGCAGACAACAGCGCGGGGCAGGGCGCTGCCATGCGAGCTGATATGGAAGGTCTGCTTGCGTCGTCGGCGCAGGTATCCCGCGTGGAGACGCCATCCCTCGTAGAGGATTCGCCTGCCGCTCCGTCCTGGCCCGAGGATGCGAAGCCGCCGACATGTCCGTCCGAGCTACCGAGCGCTTCCGGCGAACACGGGCTCTGGACGATCGAGGAATGCCATGCGGCGTGTGGCTTCGTGGTCTCGGACCCTGGCGATGGCTCCGGGGCTTGTCCCCGTAGCGCAAGCACGCTGGGGGGCGTACAGGGCTTCATCGAAGGGGGCTACTGCTGCCATGGACCGTCGGTCCATTGCACCCTCTCGGAAGCGTCGAGCCCCTGCGGGGAGGACCTGCCGCAACTGTTGGTGTGCGATGGCGACCCGCCGGCCGAGTTCGAAGTGAGCTGCAACCGGCTCGCACCGCCAGACGTCCTGCCGGTCGACGCGGTCGCGCTGTGTTGCCCACAGTCATTGGCACGTGTCCGTGAACGGTGGGGCTCCCAGATAGTCCTCCCGAGACGCTGAAGCAGTTGCATCCGGCAGTAGCGTCCGTGTCCATCCTTGGGCTGGCTCAGTTGCGAATGGGTCGCCCCTCGAAGGGGCTCCTGGCGTTTCGAAGGCGACCGCGCCTCTGTCCACGGAGTTCGCCAGGCTGGCATGGTCCTGTCACGAGCGGGGCCATCGCCTGCGGCGCCCCCTGAACCACTGGACGCTCGCGGCGGCCGTGATGAGCAGGTAGTTCTGAGCCGTGCCCGATATCAGGCCGCGTCGGGGTCGCCGAAACTGACATACTCGCGCGCTACCGGCCCGCGTCCGCGTTGCGGCGATGCTGTCGCCTTCGCATCCACCGCTGCCGCTGTCTGCGCTGTCGTCGTCGGAGCTGCACCCGCCACCGTTGTCCGCGCTGTCGTTGTCGGCGCTGCACCCGCCACCGTTGTCCGCGCTGTCGTTGTCGGCGCTGCATCCGCCACCGTTGTCTGCGCTGTCGTCGTCGGCGCTGCATCCGCCGCCGTTGTCTGCGCTGTCGTCGTCGGCGCTGCATCCGCTGCTGCGGTTGTACGTTCGGTCGCCGGTGCAGGAGCAGCCCCCCTGCGCGGTGTCCGGTACGTAGGGGTCGCGATAGGGTTGTGCCACCACGACCAGCACAGACGACCGCGATCGGGACCTGGGCCGCATGACCACGTCGCGACCGCCGCGGCCGGCCAGTGGTGGTCCTGGTCTCTGCTTGCGAAAGGTCGTTCGCGGGTCCTTGCCCACCTCGCACCCTGACTGGACCCGTAGGATGACCCCCTCTTCTTGGCGCTCTTCCGGCAGCGTGAGCTGGGGGCAGGTGCTGTCCTCGCCCTGGTAGCTGCCGCGCTCCAGGCGGCGGCGGCGGTCGTCGTCCGTACCAACCTTTCCGTCGGAACCCGGGTCTACGAACTCCAGGTCAAAGACGCCGCCGACGCAGCCGCATGCACGCGAGCTGCGGGCAGCCACCGAGATCGCGCCCCTGGTGGCGTTGCCTTCGAAGACGACACGTTGGCCGCGCGTTTCGGCGTAGTGCAGGGTCGGCCTCCGGCCGGGGTCGTCAGCGATGTCGAACTCGATGTGTCCCCGCAGCCCATCTTCCAGGGTGAACTCGATGTGAACCAGGGACCCGTCGGGGGCAAAGCGGCTTCCGTCACCTCCCATGAAGGCCCACGTGTCGATCCGACGTGACCGGGAGTCGCGGTCGTCGGGTGTTTGCCACGTGAGGCGGGCCTCGCCGAGCGAGCCATCCCCGCAGGCACACACCGCCAGTAGGCAGGCCAGCACGGCAGGCGCCCTTCGAAACAAGGGGCTAGAAGTGGAGCGTGATCGAGCCATGGCCCACCCACGGTGAAAGTTCCGGAAGCCCCTGTGCCGCAGCCACCTCGGACAAGGGGTCTTCGAAGCTTCGATAGCGCACACCAGCCCCCAGGGACAGCGCGCGGATAAAGCGGAACTGAAGACCGGCACCCACGTCGAACTCGGGCCGCCAGCGATTGATGGCAAGGTTCCTGCCTTGAAGTGGCGTCAACGTGTCCCAGGCGCCTTGGCCCCCTACGAGCGCTTCGGCATACAGGCGCAGACCGGGAATCAACCCGACGTACGCGCGCAGGCCGGCTGCGACCAGGAGATCGCTACGCTTGCGATCCGCTGGGCCTTCGTCGACTTGGGCCGTACTCCCAAGCACACCGAGCAGCGCGTAGAAGCGAAAAGGGCTGCCCTTGAGCTTTGCGCCTGCGCCCAGGAGCGCCCCCCCCATGACAGGCTCAGGCGGCTCCGGGAGCGCCACGCCACCCGTCAGTTCCAGGAAGAAATGCGTTCCGGGCTGTGGTCGTCGAAGCGGTGGATCGGTGCGGTAACCGGGGGGTCGGCCCAGGCTGTCAGCCGTGACCGGTGGTTGCGCTTGCGCCGGTGTGGGTTGCGCGCGTTGGGCGAGGGCTGCACCACCGCTGGCCTGCGACAGCAGGGTGGCGAGCGCAACCGCCCTCGCGATCGAGGCAAGGGGTGCGTGGGACATGCACGGCGTACTTCGCAAAGCGCATGCCACCCTGGCCGCGCGCGATAGTTCAAGCGATTCCACGCGCGTGGCGCCCCCGCCCCGAAGAGTGTGGTCAGCCAGCCACGCGTGTTTTCACAGGTGCCCGGCGCCCGGGCTAGCCCAGCCCTGTCGATTCAACGCACACTTGCGATCATTGTACGCCTGGAGCGGAATGTCCTTG
>JAPPOR010000987.1 GCA_028817905.1 Myxococcales bacterium | reverse complement strand
GCACAAAGAGCAGGGGCAGCGAGGACTCGGCTTTGTGCACCCTCCGCGCTGTCAATTATCCGGCCAAATTTGCCAGCTTTTTCTAGCGCGAAGCGACCTGGATTCGTGTTCGGAGCTCGCGTTGGATCTTGTCGATCCGGCGCAACAAGGATCGTGCTGCCTTCTTGTCCCCTTGCCTTCCACCGATCTCTGCTCGAACCCAGCGCATCACCTCGGACAGGAGTTGAACGGCATCCGGAGTCGCTGTTGACGGGAGACTCGCTGAGTACCTGGACTCGATCTTCGTGATCGCCTCGGCGTATTCCGCCGTCACTCTCGGCTGGGTGATCGCGGCATAGCGGAGCGTCATCCGGTAGTCGACGTGGCCGAGGAGTCTCATGACGCTGGTGAGGCTCATGCCCGCGCCGAGCATCGTCGTCGCATACGTGTGGCGGAGCCGATGGGAGGTGACGGGCTCGGTCGTTTCGAGACCCTGGCAAAGGGTCTTCAAGGTCGCCCTGTAGTCTACGTAGCGTGTAGGTCGGCCCGCCGAATCCTCGAGAAGGAAGCGGCACTCCGCAGGTTCTCGGCTAGCGCGTATCTCGTCGATGAGCATGCGGGTGTGGTCGTCGACCGGCACGAGGCGCTCGTTGTTCATCTTGCCGAGCGGCACGTGGATGAATGAGTTGCCCTTGTCGTCCTCGTGTATGCAGTTGAATTCGAGGCGGATGAGTTCACCAATCCGTAGACCCGTCCAGCGCATGAGGAGGAGCCCACGGGCATGCAGCCCTCCTTCGTCGCGAAGTCGACGTTGCAGGCTGCGATCTTCCTCGGGCAACAGGGGTCGCGGAAGATATCGAGGGAGCTTGGGTAGGTCCGAGTTTCGAATCAGATCGTCGGCGGCGGGGCGGAACTCCCCACGGTCGTTTGCCCAGCGCAGATAGTTTCGGACATTGGTGAGCATGTCTCTTCTGGTCGCTGCGGCAAGGCTCTCGTCGTGCAGAGACAGAAACCACTGTTCGATTTGCGCACGTCGTAATCCTCGCAGGCGAAGCCGACTGTCGGCGAGCCAGTCGTAAAAACGGCGAAGAGAGGTCGTGATCCCGCGGATGGAACTGGGTTTGTGTGTGGGGGTCAGCGTCCGAGTATAGGCCGTGGCCGATTCGGGGAGCGGTCGCCGGCGGCGGATCGAGAGCTCCTTCGGATCGAAGTTGATCCGGTCCTTGTCGTAAAGCCAATCGAGGTAGCCGATGAGGGCGCGCTTGTAACCTTGTGCCGTCTGTGGTCGCACCTTCCTGTGGAAAGGCTTCTCAAAAAAGGAGTCGACCAGCTCGACATCCAAGGCGCTGAGCGCCCACTGGTGGCGGTCCAGCCAGTTGTGAAACAAGTGGACGACACGGTGGGTCTTGGCGTCGTCGGCATGTTTTCGCAGGTAGATTCTTGCGCCGTTGGGAAGCTGTCTGGCCATGACTCAGGGGGCCTCGTAGCGCAGCCGTATGCTCTCGGCGACTCGGCAATACTCTTCAGCGATATCTGCCATGGAGAGGTTGACGTAGCGGAGCGTCGTCTCGGGGGCTGCATGACCCATCATCTTCTGCAGGACGGGCAACTGAACGCCGGCGCGTGCCATGTCGGCTCCAAAGGTGTGCCGAAAGCGATGGGGGTTGGCGTTGGCAACATCGGGACTTCGAGTCCTTCGACTACGGAACAGACTCCGGATGCCGCTGAGTGTCATCGGTTGCCCGCGCGCGGGGCCCTGGAGAACGACGAAGATGTGCTCAAAGTCGGTTTTTGGCCGCTCCAGCCGGTGGTAGTCGGCGAGCACGCCTACCAGGTTGCGCGGAAGAGGAAGTGAACGCTCGACGTTGCCCTTGCCGCGAATCCGCAGCTGCCCATCGAGTAGGTTCACATCCGAGCGCTCCATGGCGATGACCTCCTTCGTGCGGAGGCCGCAGAAGAGCATCAGGGTGACGATGGCCAGGTCGCGGTAGCGGCGGAGCGTCTGCATGAAGAGGACGACTTGCCTGGGGTCGAGAGGCTCTACGAGCTTGCGAGGTGCCTTGACCCGAAGCTTTTTGTGAGGGCGACGGTGGAGCTGGTGCAAGCCGAGGTCACGGTCTCGACCACGCCCCTTGTAGTGCCCCGCTGGCGCGACCCGGGCGTTGTGCCCATCGAGGTCGGAGCCGGTAATGAAGCGGTAGAAGAGACCGAACACGGTAAGCCGACGATTGATCGATGTCGGCTGCGCACCCGAACCTCGTGCGCTCTCGATGAAATCGACCAGGTCGAGCGTGTCAAGCTGCGCGAGCGGCTTTCCTGACTCGTTGAGCCATCGAAGAAGCAATACGAGATCGAAGGCGTAGGCCCGTATCGTATGCGCAGAGAGCCCTTTCGCCTCCCAGGTTTCGAGGAACGAGTTGGCCTGGGCGCACGCGTCGTCTGTCCCGTACAAGCGAAAGGCGGCGGTGCCCGGGACTCGGTTGGCGTACACAGTCATGACAATCCACGCGCCGATGGAATCACCGTTCCGATCTCGGGATCGGTGCGTTTCATCGCACAACCCGCTCAATCTGGCGGCCCGCGCTTGGCTCGCCAGCGGTGGCGACTACGAGGGCGGTATCGCGCGAGGCGGTCGGTGCGCACGTGCGGGCCGCACGGTCGGCCACAGATGCAGCACGGACGGGTCCCGCGCTGGTCTTCAGCTGCAGAGCTTGTGTCGTCATGAACGTGCAGGGTCGGCTTCGCGGGGCGTTCGCCGGAACCCCGATGAGTCACTTTCTGCTCGTATTGATGACGTCGGTACCGACGCTGCCGGGCGGCGTGCTGGCGTGCGCCTTGGCGCGTAGCTTGATAGCGGCGGGACGCATCCCGGCCTCGATCCCGGCGCGCTTGCAGCGCACACAACACGC
>JAPPOR010000766.1 GCA_028817905.1 Myxococcales bacterium | reverse complement strand
GCAGGGCTTTCGGTGAAGGAGGGAATACTCGCTGTATTTTCGACTGAGGCGAAAACCCTGCGGAGTCGAGCAATTGTGCGAGGGCGCGTGATGTGGTGATGGATGCGGGCTAACGAGGTGGTGGCGAATGGGCGGCCCATGCGGGCCATGAGGTTTGTCGCGGGGACCCACTCGGCCGCCAACGGGGCGATGACACCCACTCGTGTGAACAAGCGGGCCATCACGGTGGTGGTGCTTCCAGCAATTGTCGCGCCGCAGCGGCCTGCGGGACGCCAGGATGTTCTGCGACCAGGCGCTTGGCGGCACGCCGTGCCTGCGCCTCGTCACCGCGTCGCTGCGCAAGTCGTATCGCCGTCCATGCGGCCTCGGCCCCCAGCGCGCCGCGTGGGAAGCGCTGTCGGTAGCGTGCGAGAGCGGCCGCGGCAAGGTCGAGTCTGCCATGGTCGAGCTCGAGCTGGCATAGCCGCATCCAGGCAGCTTCGGCAGCGGTTCCCTTGCCGCGACCCGCTTTCCGGTACAGGTCTCGAGCTGTGACCAGGTCTCCACGTCGCCGTGCGGCATCCGCCCGCAGCAATAGCCCCTCTGCTTGCGCTACCGAATGATCGCGGGCCCCGGAGGGTGCGGATTCTGCCCGGTGAAGCGGCTGCGGCTCGAGGTCCGCTTTGTTCTGGTCGGTCGTCACTGCGACTCCATGCTCCGCCAGCAGCGAGGCCTGGTCGTGCGTTGACAGCGCTTCGCGTCGCAGTCTTCCGTTTGCGATCACGGCTCGCTCGCCGGCCACCAGAAGAGCTGGCGGGCCTTGCTCGTCACGCTGGATCGTGAGCTTTCCTTCCGCTAGCTCGACCTCGACCGCGCCGGTGCGCGCCGTGACGGCGAAGAGCGTTCCTGTCACCAGCACCCGTGTCGCGCCCGCGCGGATGCGAAGCTGGCCACCGGATAGATCGCGGGCGTGGACGCTCACCCGGCCGCGGGCGAGTTGCACCTCGGCAGTGCATGGATGGGCAAGCCGCGTTTTGACCGTTGCGTCGGCGGACAGTCTAATCACCGCGTGACGACCGATCGCCAGTCGCCGTCCATCACCCTCGGTGTGGAGCTCCGACATGGCCAGTGCCTCAGCCAGAGGGCATCCATCGGTCGCGCGCGCTGGTGCCACCAGGGCTACGGGCCGCTCTTGATCCGTGTGGTCCCTGACCTCTGCGTGTGGTTCGGAACGGGGGGAAGGTCGCGGCGCAACCATGGTCCATGCCGCTGCTGCCGCCGCCACCGCAAGCCCGCTGCCCAGCGCCGCCCGGCGGGCGCGCTTGCGGGCACGGAGCCGCGCGAGCGTGGCCTGAACCGCGCGTTCGCGGGCGGGCGACGGCGGTGACAGTGGGTCATGGGACGGCTCGGCCCGTTCGGCCAGTGCCAAGAGGCGCCCACGTAGCCTATCGTCCAAGAGCGGCTGCTCAGGCTCGTCCATCGTTGCCTCCCAAGAGATCCTGCAGCTCCGGTTGATCGTTGGCGAGCGCTCGCAGTTCCCTTTGCGCGTAGAATATCCGCGACCGTGTTGCCGGCACGGAGGCCTCCATCAGCTCCGCAATTTCCGGCACACTCAGGCCCGACAGGGCCCACAGGGTAAAGGCGCAACGCTTGACCTCGGTCAGCTCGGCCAGCAACTCCCGGACGCGTCGCAGTAGGTCCGCGGCATGCGCCTGATGTTCCGGGCCGCGATCGGGTGCCGCCAGGTGTTCTGGCAGTGGTGCGCGCGCTGGGGATCGTCGCTGCGTACGCATGGCCCGCATCGCGACGCGCACGCTGATGCCGCCGACGAACGTCGATAGCTGACTGCGTCCCTCGTAGCGCGGCAGGGCGCGGAACGTTTCCAGGAATACGGTCTGAAGCAGGTCTTCCAGGTCCTGGCGGGGCCCGAGCATTCGGCGCAGGAGCCCCTCCGCGCGCGGCCACTGCTCTCGCACCAGTCTTTCTTGGGCGCGAGCATCGCCACGGCTTGCGCGCCGGATCCACTCGGGCACCTCTGGTGCGCCGGCAAGGTTCGCGCCGGCGGTGCCGGAGAGCGGGTTCATGTCGTGTGGGTGCCCGGAGCTCACGGAAGTGATGAAATGAACGCGAACGCGTGACCCTGGTTTCGGCTAGTACGTAGAATCCCAGCTGAGGCCTCCCAGGACAACGGCGTCCAGGCGCCCCGGGGCCAAGAGCAACCCGCTGGGGCCCAGGTAGCGTGTCTTTAGCGGTGTCAGGGCCCCACCGCCCTCGAGGAATAATCCCAGTGATTGTAGTAGGTTAACGCGCCCTCTTAGAGCCGCGCCAAGGAACCCGCGTACCTGCCGATCCGCGCTATCGGATACGCCGGGAGCGGTCCAGGAGACCACACTGAGACCTCCGCGCATCACTGCCAACAGCGCGTAGCGGCCGGAGCGGATCCCGGCAGCAAGATTCAGCGAGATATCGTGCTGAGCCAACGATAGGCGCTCGGGGGCTTGCCCCCGGGTCGCCGACCCGAAAGGTGCCATCCGGAGGGTGGCGGCCAGCGATATGGGGCTGGGCGACAGGTGCACGCTCGCACCTAGCTCCAGGGTGGGTCGCACCCAAAGCAGCCTGTCATCGCCGCGCATCTCGGCTCCGCCCGCCAGGAGCCATCCGATTGCGGGACTTGATGCGGCCGCACCGTCGGGAGCCGTCACGCCCGTCTCCGCCTGCATCGACAGTTTCAGCAGTTCGCTGGCCACGAACGCCAGCGCGTAGGCCGAAGGTTCCGCGTGGTCCGCCAGCGAACGCGCAAGTACTGAGCCGTCGCTCACACGGATCACCTCTACCCGCGCGCGAGCGCCGTCGACCAGTATCAAGTGGCGCTCGCCCGCAGCCCGTGCCGTTGTCAGTAGCCCAGTTCGATCGCGGGCGGTGACGCTTGGGTAGCTGCGCGGCGCGTATCCGAGGAGGTCGGTGAGGTGCGACACGGCAGTCGCGCTCCGCTCGCCGACGGGCACCACACCGACCGAACGGGGCTCGGTACCGCCGACCGGCGACCGATCCTGCGCGCCGGCAGGCGGACTCAGCGCGCCCATCCACAGTGACCAACAAGCAGCGACCCAGGCCATCCGCATCACGGCTCGCGAGTCATATCAGACCGCGAGGGACTCTGCCGCAGGCTCGCCCGAATCATTCTCTTGGCGATTCGCGGGACCGCCCTTCCCCTCCAGACGCCGGAGCTGCTCCGAGGACCTAGCCCGCATCCATCACCAAATCACTCGCCCTCGCACAACTGCTCGACTCCCCAGGGCTTTCGTTTCAGTCGAAAATACGGGCTAGTTTTCCCTCCTTCACCGAACGCCCTGCGAAGCCGATCACTTGCACGCTCATCACGTGCCTTGGTGATGGATGCGGGCTAGAGGGTTGCATGCTCGCTGTCGCCTGGCGCGGCGCGCGCTGTCCCGGCAAGGCTAGCTAGCTAGGCTATCCGCGCTGGATATTGAACGTGAAGAGCTTGCCCTGCTTTTGCGTGCGGAAATCGCGCACGATGTTCTCGAGGGATGGGATGTAGTCCCGCAGGATCAGCAGGCGCTGCTTGAGGGGGAGCAGGTCGATGTCCGTGCCGATGGCGCGTCGGCCGCTACCTCGGTTCATCAGTATGTTTCGCAGCTTCTTCTGGGTCTCGGCTGGGATATCGCTGCGATTGACTGCAAGCAGTAGGTCCAACGTCTCGAGATCGGGTGATGGATTGCTGGTCGGATTGTCCTCGTGCAGCGCAGACGAGGAGCTGGCTTGCTCGCACAGCGATCCGAGGACGCTCGTGCAGAAGCGCCCCGTCTTGACCAGGTCTTCATACACCAGTACGTGGGCCTCGTGCTCTGCCGTGATATCCGCCCAGTTGCGGAGCACGCGGTAGAAGTCGTGTCCCCCGCGGGGTACCGTCTTCGCCTGGGCGTACCACGTGTCGAAGTCTTGCTGCTGTCCGTTCTTCACCGCCTGCAGGTAGACGGACTGCACCCAGTTGTCTGGCCGTCGCAGCAGGGCCCCGACCTGGATCGGGGCGAAAGCAAAAGCCTTGCGCCACGCGGCATACACCTCCTCGGGGAACACGCCCCACAGATACTCGCTGCTGAGCAGTAGGGTGTGGCATCCAGACTGTTGGGCTTGTGCCTCGATCTCAGAAGCCATCTCGAAGAAGAGCTTCTCGCGAGGCTTGTTCTGCTGTTCGAAGAAGTCCGCGTGCATGCGGTGGGCAGTTGGGTGGGATGCTGCTGCCAACAGATGGTGGGCGCCGTCCACGACGCCCACTGAGGGGTACAACACGCCGAGCCGGCCCAGGGCATCGCGTTGGCTGTCGCAATAGGCCTGAAAGGCGGAGCTTCCAGTCTTGGTAGAGCCGATATGGATCAGAACGCGCATCAAAGCCCCCCCGGGCGGGTCGTCCTATCCATGGTAGCACGTCGCGCACCCCATCTCCCAACGCCGGGGGCCAACTTGATTCAAACGCTTACGAAACATTGACTCAAGGCATGTAACCCAGGCGCAACCCGAAACCGCTGTGCTTGCAGTTCATCCCCGGAGCGCGCCAGCGCGACCTAGCGACCTTGTCCAAACGCTTCCAATCAAGGTAACGCGACCAAACTTGACGCAAACGCCCACGAAACACTGACTCAAGGTCGCTAGAGCATCTTCTCGAGGGCCACCATGTCCGAGGGTTCCAGTCGAAACTCGCCAGCGGCCACATTGCTTTCAACCTGCTCTGACTTGGTCGCGCCCGCGATGACGCTGGCGACGCCGGGTTGCGTTAGCAACCAACCGAAGGCCAGGTCCAGAAGTCCCTTGCCCCGCTCACTGGCGAAGGTCTCGAGGCGCTCGAGCTTGTCGAACGTCTCCTCGGTCAGCATACGGGCTGCTCGCTCGCCCCACACCCCCAACCGCGTGTCCTTGCTGGGTGTTTCGCCCCGCTTGTACTTGCCTGTGAGCAAGCCGCTGGCGAGCGGAAAGTAGGGCAAAATGCCGACTGCGTAGGCTTCGCACGCGGGCACCAACTCATGACGAATCTTCCGTTCCAGCAGATTGTAGTGGTTCTGGGCGGAAACGAAGGGGGAGTAACCGCGCTGCTTGGCGAGGTGCAGGGCCTCCACCAGCATCCATCCCGCAAAGTTGGAGCAACCTATGTAGCGAACCTTGCCCGCCCGCACGATCTCGTCGAGTGCCTCCAGCGTCTCCCCGATCGGTGTCTCCGGATCGGGGAAGTGCATCTGGTATAGGTCGATGTAGTCGGTGCCGAGTCGCTTCAGGCTGGCCTCCACCGCGCGATGCACGTAGCGCTTGGAGCCTCCGCGCGCGAGTGGTGAGTCGCCCATGGGTCCAGAAAACTTGGTCGCCACGATCACGTCGTCGCGCTTGCTGCCCAGCGCATGGCCCAGCATCTTTTCCGACCGCCCTGCTCCACCGTAGATGTCGGCCGTGTCAAAGAGGTTGATGCCCCGATCGATCGCCGTGTGCACCACTCGGTCGGTCGTGGCCTGATCCACGCGCATGCCGAAGTTGTTGCATCCGAGTCCTACCGCGCTGACCTTCAGTCCGGTTCCCCCAAGTCTTCGGTATTCCATGGCTCGCTCCTTCACGCTTGCCCGCGCGCTCACCCGGCTACCACAGAATCAGACCGGTTAGAAGCGCGGTGCGAGGCGGCCCCGGCGCAGCGCAACTACCCCCACCTTCTTCCACCACCCGTCATCGCCGCGGCACGCATCGTCTCTTCCGGCGAGGATGGACGAGGAGAACGCTAGCGATTGTTCTTCGACTCGGCCTTCGGCGCCCCAGCCCGCATCCATCACCAAATCACGCGCCCTCGCACAACTGGTCGACTCCGCAGGGCTTTCGCCTCAGTCGAAAATACAGCGAGTATTCCCTCCTTCACCGAAACCCCTGCGAAGCCGATCACTTGCACGATCATCGCGTGCCTTGGTGATGGATGCGGGCTCTGTCGATTCAACGCACAATTGCGATCACCTGCTCGTTATGGAACACGGCGCGCCCGCTGTCATTGAAATCGCTTGAGATCAATGATCAGAGCCGGGCTAGCAAGTACGGGGAGTACTCCCGTCGGTCGCCGAAAAAGCCGGCTGAAGCCGAATCCCTGCGCCATCCGACGCAGAGCTTACGAATCATCCGGGCTAAGGCGTGTCGTAGGGTGCTTTCCACGGACTTTGCAGGTCAGGCGCATAGCGGCTGTTCCCGTAGGCTTCGCAGAACCCAGCTTCATCGCCCATGAACATTGGATCAAGGGCGACCAGCGCTGGCCGGACAGCATCCCACATGCCTTCGGGACCTCCGCCACTGCTGAAGTCCTTGGCCACGATCACGAGGTCGAGCCCCGGATGCCCCACGATGAACTGGCCGCCGGCGCCCTGGGCGCTCCAGACACCTACGTCGTGCTCCTGCGAACAATCCATCCCGCCATAGTTGCAGTCGGGGGCCTCGGAGATGGGATGGGGGTAGCGCGGCCACAGGGCCGGCGGTGCGCAGGTATCCGCGGCCGTGCCGCTGAATGCCCCGCCCGGTCCGGTGCTGCCGGTGCGGGCGTTGAGCCAGGTGAGATAGCCATAGCCGGTGTTCGCGTCCTCAAAGGCCGGGTGGGTCATCTTGTACACCCAGCTTTCCTCCAGAACGCGTTTGCCGCTCCAGATGCCGCGGTGGACCATCAGCACGCCCACCCGCGCCATGTCGCGCAAGGTCGTGCTCCAGGTATAGGCATAGACGCGGCCGTTCCATCGCGAGCCGGTCATCCCGAGCGCATCAAACAAGAATTTCTGTGTAAACGCCTCGATGTTGCTACCAAGCCGGGCCGAGTCTTGAGCGATGGCGGCATTGACCATGGTGGATAGCGAATTGATCTGGGTGGTGCCGACGGTGTCGTAGCGATAGCGCTTGTTGTTCCAGGACAGGTCGGCGTTGTGCCCGACCATGCCCAATACATGGGCCAGTGATGCCTCGCGGTTATAGCTTTGGCTGGTCAGCCAGTGACTCGCAAGGTCCGTATCGAGCAGCTGGCCGGTGCGCGGTCCTGACCTTTCGAACATGCGGGTCTCGTAGGATGCGATGCCCGTGACAAGCGCGCCGAGGGTCTTGGTGGCGGAGTAGGCTTCCGTGGGCCGATCCTGGGGGCCGGCCTCGTGGCAGAGCTTGCCATAGCGGACCACCGCCCAACCTGATCCGAAGCGACGGTCCTCGGAGGCGAGCATGTCGGGATCCAGCAGGCACTCTTCTGCCACCCGTTCGCTGGGTACGGGTTGCCAGGGTTCCGCGCCAGGGTCGTTCCAATCCGGCTCCGCCGGCGCGTCTGTCTGCGCCATCGGGTTCGCGGTGGGATCTTCGCTCCCCGGAGCTTCGCCATTCCCGGGCGCCGGACCCGCCGTGCCGGGGACGTCCATCAGGTCCGGGTTCGAGGAATCGGCGGCGACTGGGGCTGCTTCCGGTGATCCGTCCCGGGCTGCATCTGAACGGGCGTTTGGGTCGGAGGCTGTCGGCCCAGAGGGCTGGCCCCCGGCTCCGGCCAGGGGCGCGTCGGCGTTGGCAGCCGGCGCGCTGTCTTCTGGAAGCGCGGCCGTGGCATTTGCTTGCTGTTGGGCCATCGCTGCACCGGGTCCAGGAGCCGGTTCAGGCTGCTCATCCGAACCAGCGCACGCCGAAACCATCGCTAACAGCAACCATGGAATGATTGGCCCGCACCTATCACCAAGGCGCGCGACGATCGTGCAAGTAATCGACTTCGCGGGTCTTTCTGAGAATGAGGAAATGCTCGCAGTATCTTCGAGCGAAGCGAAAGCGCTGCGAGGACGCGTGATTTGGTGATGGATGCGGGCTAGGAGCCGGTTCCGTTCGATCATGTGCAGGCATCTACGGGTAGCCACAGCCCGGAACAACACCATGCACATGAGATTTGCTGACTGGCTGTTTGTTCAAGCTTGAAATCATTGGCTTATGCGACTCTGGGTAGCACTTGGAGCACGCCTTGAGCGTTTCCCCTTGTTCAACCCGGCCAGGAAGGCGCGTCAGAATTGTACGCGCAGGTAGCGACGTCACTTGCCAAGCGCGCGCCTGAGCTTGCCATGCGCCACTTCACCGTCCGAGGATGTGGGCCATGCTGCCGGCGTCGATCGACGATCCCGTTCAGTTGCTAGTCGAAGACCGGGCCCGTGCTGCCGAGTGCGGGGATCCCATGCAAGGCTTCGCCACACTCGCCACCGTGGAGGGCGGACAACCTGCCGCCCGGGTCGTCACCCTGCGCAGGCTCACCGCGACGCAGCTCCTGGTCTCCGCCAACGCGACCAGTCCCAAGGTTCGCGCCCTGGGCGACAACCCACGCTGCGAACTACTTGTCTATTGGGTGACCCTGCAACGGCAGTACAGGGTCCGCGGCACCGCACGGTTTGTGCCCGCTCGTGCGCACGCAGACCTCTATGCCCTTAGCCCGTGGCGATCCAAGACGTGGGACCATGTGTACGAGCAGATAGCCCAGTCCACGCCTGCGGACCGTTCGGACTTCGTGCCGCGCTTCCGGGAGGTCCTTGCCACGCTGCAGGCACACTACGCGGAGCCGGGTCAAGTGCCAGCCACGCCCCATGCGGGCTATCTCGAGGTCCACCCCGACCAAATCGAGGTGCAGGCGTTGGACCTGGACGAGCGACTGCACGATAGGCGCCGGTTCGTTCGGACCACCGACGACGATTGGTCTGAACAGGCGCTGCTGCCCTGACCAGCCCGGCAAATCATCGCACGCATTAGGGATGCTCGCACCCGACACGTGGGTCAGAATGTGGACCAGTTGCCACTTGACGCACGCCCGGTCGTACATCACCATCCGTTCTATTGAAAGATAGGGGTACGTATGCACATCCGATGGTACGGGTGGGTGGAAAGTGTTGCGATCACTGGGCTTGCCTGTGGGGTCCCTTGGTTGGTCCGACGTGCCAGCGCATTGCTGGAAGCGTGGGGCGGGGGCACCTGGATCGAGATAGGGGCAACGCTTGAAGCCCTAGATCTGGGTCAGGACGGCTACTGGTTTGCGCTGGCCATTGCGCCATTGCTGGTGGCCCTGCGCCATGGCCTCGTTCCCGCGGTCATGAGCACAGCGCTGGTTGCTGCGAATGCAGCGTTGTTCACGGGTATCGTCAGGGCTTCAGAGCTCGCCATGGCAGGTATCGTTTGCGCTATGTTTGCTGGCCTCTCGCGGGACCACTGGAATCGACGGGCTTCGAAGATGGCCCAAGCGCTCGAGGCCTGCCGAAACCACGTCGATCGCATCGCGCAGGCTCACAGCGCATTGGTTCGCTCGCACGGGGAGCTCGAGTCGCGACTTTCTGCCGGCAGCTCGCGTGGTGTGAGCTTGACCAAGGCGCTCGACGCGATCGAGGCGTGCATGCTGTCGGGCCCCGATCCTTCGGCGCGGGGCAGCATGCTGTTGTCCCTGTTGGCGGCTCACGCCGACGTGTCGGCGGCTTCGCTGTGGCGCGTCTTCGACGGTCGCATGGCGTCTACCCCATTCGCGGAGCTCGGCAGCCAGGCGTCGGCGGCTTGCCACCACAGCGAACTGGTCCAACGTGCGCTCTCTTCCGGCGAGCCGTGCTCTTCAGCGACCCCCGGGGGGCTGGTGGACGACCGGGCGGTGGTGGCAGCGATTCCCGTGAGCACGCGCCTGAGGGGTACCGCTGCCGTGTTGGCCATTCACGAGATGCCATGCGACGCCTTCCACCGAGAGTCGCTGCAGCGCATCGAGGCCATCTGCGCCCGTCTCGCACCGCTGCTGTCTTCGCCCCTGGCAAAGAGCCCAGGCAGCCCGCAGCATGTGGCGGCCCTGCCGGCACGCGCTGGGTCGGGTCGGGCCCGTGCCCACGATTCGGTGCCTCCCGCTCCGCCGCCAGCGGGTGCCGTGATCGCACCCGCCAGTCCCCAGAACGCACCCGATCCTACGCCTCCCTTTGAGGCCGGTGTCTAGCTAGTGTCCATCCGGGAAAGGGCACCCACCGTCCCCCTTTCCGCGGGTCGCGCCGCTTGGCTTCGCTCCGGGTGCAGACCGTGGATGCTCAGCGCCGCTCGAGCCATCTGCGCGCAAAGACCTCGGTCCTGAGTTTCACGCCGAACTCCAGATCGGTCATCCGGATGATCGTTCTGGAGCCCTTCTTGGCGTGGTCCTGAATCATCATCCTCGTCGGGAACACCCTGTCGTCGAACTGTTTGACTTCGGACATTGTCCACGTCTTGAGCAACTTGCCGGACAGGGCAAACAGCTGCTGCTTTACGGGTATCGCCGTCTCCTTGTCGACCCACACCTTTCGCCTTGGGTACGCGATCTTCTTGGACTTGGCGGTCATCTCGAGGAGCCAGCAAGGGCGACCATCGTGGCGCCCGGTGCCTGTGACGCGCGCAGCGTACTGCAGACGCAGTTGTCGCGACTCCATCAGGTCCTCGTAGGACACATCCGACCCCATCATCCCCTGACGCAACATGTGGCCTGAGATCTTCTGCACGCGCTCCACGCTAGGCATGTAGATCCACAGTTCATCGCCGAGCTTGAGCATCTTTGTACCCTTTTCACGGCGGGGCTCGAAGTACTCGAACGCAGTATCGTTTTCGCCGCGGCCGTAGCTGACCATCCCGTAGGACCGGGTGCGTCCCTTGCCCTCCACGACCATGCGAATGCGTGCACGTCGCGTTTCGAAAGTCATGTTGCGGTCGATCGCGCTCAGAAGCTCGTCGGCGCTGGGTAGCTCGGCCTTGGGCGTCGCCGCGGGCGGCGGCTCCTCCGCCAGGACATTGGGTCGGGTTGCGACCAGTTGCGACAGGATGAGTGCTGCGGCGGCATACCAGACTCGCATCATTCTACCTCCCCGATCGCATGGCTGCGACCGGCTGAATTCGGGCAGCGTGAATCGCGGGCAAGGTTCCTCCCAAGACCGCCATTACAAGGCCCAACAGAAAGCTCCAGACCATCAGTTCCGGGGTGAGGTCAGCGTGCACCGTTGCGGGCACCGGGACCGTTGCGCTCATTTGACGTGCGGTCTGTTCGCCTAGGTTGATGCCATAGATCTCGAGTAGCCATGCGGGCAGTGCGCCCAGGGCAATCCCGACGAGGCTTCCTATGAACCCGATCGCCAGGCCCTCCACCAGAAACAGGGCCACTGCGCCGGGTGGGTTCAGGCCCATGGCCCGCATCACGCCGATCTCGTGCGTACGCTCCAGTACGCTCATCATCATCGTGTTCCATATACCGAGCGCCACCAAGAACACCACGATCGATGCGATGACCCCGCTCACCGCACCCGCCATGCCGGACAGGGCGTTGAAGGGGGCGCGTTGGTTCCAGGCGGCTATGTCGTAGCCACGCAGCTCGGGACTGGTCAGTCGATCCGCGAGCCGCTGCGCCTGCTGATACTCGCGCCCAAATACCAGGATCTCCGTGGCTCCGCCCGCCATGTCTGCAAGCCACTGCAAGCGGTCCAGCGGCAGGAGGATCTGCTTCTCAAGGGCTCCTAGTTTGCCCACAATGCCCACCACGCGGCCCTTGATGGGCGACATGGAACCGTACTGGGTCATCCCGAGTAGCACGATCTCGTCCCCTACCCCGGCACCTGTCTTTTCGGCCAGTTGTGCGCCCAACAACAACTCCTCCTTGGCCCCAGTGAACCAGCCCCCAGCGACCAGTTCGTCCCGGACGCCCAGGTATGCGTCGAAGTAGGCGGGATCGGCGCCTATGGCTAGACCGAAGATGTCACCGATTTCTTCATCCGCGGTGACGGTCACGGCGGTGGCGATCTTGGGAAAGACGTCCACCACGTCCGGGTGGGCTTGCAGCGCCCCGATCACGGAGGCGACGTCCGGGATGTTCTCATGCAGCGGAAGCAACTGCTCGCGCTTGGCGTAGCCCGGCTGGACGATTCGTACGTGTCCGGCCGCCCCCGCTGCCTCCGCCAGGGCCGTGCCGAGTACCCCTTCCAGATACGCGAGAGAGACCAACAGCAGCGCGACTCCGACCGCCACCATCGAGATGGTTAGCAGGCTGCGGACCCGCCGACGTTGGGCGTTGCGCGCCGACAATCGCAAAAGCAGCTTGAGCATCAATCCGCCCTCACAGCGTCGGCCGGGACCAGGCTGGAGGCGACCCACGCAGGATAGATGGATGCGAGGACTGCCACCGCCGTGCCAAACAGGATGGAACCGGCCACGGTGGACCAACGGAAGTCGGTGTAGAGCAGAACCGAAAACGAGAACCCACTCATCTGGGTGTTCTGCACGTAGTTGCTGAAGTCGATGGGTGTGACGGCCCAGTGGGCAACCAGTCCGCCACCCCAGGCGGCCCCGAGAAGGCTGCCCATCACTCCCATGAGCGCACCCTCCGTGAGGAACATGCGGATCACCCCGGGGCGTGACATGCCCATCGCGCGCAGTGTGCCTACCTCGCGCACGCGCTCGTGGGCTGCCATCAAGATGGTATTGGCCATGCCAAAGGCCGAAAGGGCCATGAGCACGAAGACCAGGAACTGGAGTGTCCGGCGGCGCGTCGCTTGAAGCCTGAGCAGCTCTGCGGTCTCGGTCTGCCAGGTGACGAGTTCTGCCTGCGGACCGAAGCTCTCCCGCAGGGACGGGAGCAGGTCATCGATGTCGTAGCGGCTCGCGAGCCGTAACGACACGTGGCTCGGCTTGGGCGACGCGATGAGGCGAGCCACCAGCTCACGGGGCGCAAACAGGCTGTTCATGTCGATCGAGGCGTTGGTCGTGTTCACGATCCCCACCACCGTCAGGTCCAAGGCGTTGATGGCGCCCTCATGGGTCCGCAACTGTGCCACAACGCTTTGCCCCAGGGAGAGATCCAGCAACGAGGCGATCCCTGGGCTCACCATGATCTCATTGCTCGGGCTTGTCGGTTCGCGCCCTTTCAGGGTCCATAGGTCCCGTCGAAAGACGCGGTCGTCCGTGTTCGGATCGTAGCCGATGCCTTGTACGCGGGTCCAGTCCTCGCCGGCGATCAGGGTGGGCTGGAATAGTACCCGTTCGGTCCAGCCCTCGGCATGGCGATCGAGGAAACTGCGCATGGCAGGCGTGACGTCGAGTAGTACGTCGACCGGTTGCTGGCCCATGTCCGCCGGGTAGTCTGAAGGTCGCACGGTGATATGGCCAACCGTCGAGTTGATCGCGGAAGTCACGAAGTTTTGCTCCGTGCCGGAGACGAACCCCTCGCCGAGAATCAGCACGCCGATGGCGGCGACAATGACGATCGTCGTGAGCATCGTCCGCCGCGTGTTGCGGAGCAAGTTGCGGGTGGCTAGGCGGAGCAGCAGGGTCATGGGCTCTGCCTGGCTTCTGGGGCTGCTGCCTGACGAGCACCTGCCTCGTCGGAAACGATCTGGCCATCCTTCATCACGATCCGACGACGGGCATGGGCCATCACGCGCGGGTCGTGCGTGGAGATGAGAAAGGTCGTGCCAAGGTCAGCGTTGAGCTGCTCCATGAGTGCGAGGATCTGTTCACCGTTGTCCGAGTCGAGATTGGCTGTGGGCTCGTCTGCGATCACCATGACCGGTACCTTCACGAGGGCCCGCGCAATCGCGACTCGCTGTTGCTGTCCGCCCGACAGTTGGTTGGGGCGCCGGCCTTCGAGCCCCGTGAGCGAGACCTTGGGAAACATGGCAAGCGCCTGCTCACGAACGCCAGAGGTCTGCCCGGCGAGTTGTAGCGCCAGCTCCACGTTCTCGAGTGCCGTCAGCACCGGTACAAGGTTGAAGGACTGGAAGATGAAACCGATCTTGTGCGCGCGCAGCTGCGATAGGGCGTGTGCGTTCAATGCTGAAGTGGGCTTGCCTTCGATCAGGAGCTCCCCGTCGGTTGGACGGTCCAGGCACCCCACCTGATTGAGCAGCGTCGTTTTTCCGGAACCGGAGGGTCCCGAGAAGACCGTAAACTCGCCGGGCTCGATCGCGAGGCTCACGTTCTTGATCGCGTCGACTCGAGTCGCGCCCTCGCCGTAGCTCTTGGTCACATTCCTTAGCTCACAGATCGTCATCGTCGCCGCCTTCAGAAGCTCGCTCGGGTCCACAGGGTGATCACAGCCGCCGGCAGCAGGCCGGAGAAATCCGCTCGCAGGGTTTGGCCGCTCGCGGGATCCACCTGCGCGAACGCCAGGTCCGTATCGCGCGGTCTGAACTCGCCTCCCCGTCCCCACAGCACGAAAGGGATTTGCGCGGAGACCGATACGTCGAGCCAACCGAGCAGCGCATAGACCACTGTTGGCACCACGAAGCCCGTTCCGTCATTCAGGTTGTGCAACCAGAACAGGTTGAGCGTTAGGTCCAGCGTTGCCCCAAGCATCGCGCCGAGCATGAGATAGTCTCGTGCCGCGGTGATCTGAGCAAAAGGGTCCGCATTCCTGGTGCCCACGAGGGCTTGCACCGCAGGGTCCTCACAGGTGGGCGGAGCGATAGCGCCGAACGGTCCCCCCCGGCGATAGTCGTCCGGGTCGGTCGCGCCCGATCCGTTCCGATAGTACTGAGCGACCAAGACCAGGCGCTCGAGTAGCGGAAAAGAGTAGTCTACGCCCACCACGAACTCCTCGTGGGGATCCGAGTCCAGCCGCACCCCACCTTCCAACCAGTACCCTACCCCCAGGGTGCCACGGACGTCCAAGCCGACGAACCCGACGTTCGTATCGCTGCGATAGTTGCCGTTGACGGCGACGTCAGTCTCCAGCCAATTGAGTTTGACACGCCCCGCACTCCGGAATGAACCGAAGACATCGTCTGTCGCGACGATCGCCTTGGCGTCGTGCACATCGCCGAAGGGGACCGTGACCCGCGCGGCGTTGACACCGCGGCGCGGACGCCAGGGTTCCGCCAACAGCACTTGGGGGAACGGGTCTGTGGGGTTGAAGAACTGGGCCGAGCCCCAATGAACGGCCTGACGTCCCACCCGCACGTCTGCCCATGGCAGATACGCATCCAAGAAGAGCCGGTCCACATCGAGGTAGTCCGCGGAGCGGTTCACACGCAACGTGGCGTTGTCGTACGGAGGAAAGCTACAGCCCGCCCGTGCCAGCACCGGGCCGAGATCGCTACCCGCCAACACGCGTTCCGCCTCGGATGATGGGTCGCGGCCCTGCACCAGGGCCGCTTCAATCGTGGTCGAGAGCGTCAGGCGTTCTGCGATGTCGGCCGTAAAGCTGGGGCGCGTTCGCTCCACCACCTGTAGGAGCTCCCCCTCTGCTCCGGGGGACATGGCGAGCCGGAGTTCGGCAAAGCCTTGCCCTTCCTGGGCGGCTGCCGACGTGCAGCACAGCAGCGCTACCCCCGCGAGGAGCGGCAGGCGGGGCGCAGGTTGGCGCAGGGCGGGGTCGTGGGACACGTCGTCGTTCTCCATGCCTGCCGTCGAGCCCAACCTACACACGGTTCGCGGGGGGTCCTAGAGACTGCAGACCTTCACGTCGAAGAGGTTGCTTTGGCGATGACCGGAGTTTGCGCAAAGCGCGGGAGCCGAACGACGACTGCTGCATTTGTGCAGGTGCCGGAGGAGTGTTGTGACATCGATACCAGCCGCGGTGCCGGGACCTGCGAGAATGTTCCGGCATAGATGTTGGTGAAAGATGGCGGTTGGGGTAGGTTTCGGCGGTCAGCATGCCACGTCGCCGAATTTGGTCTGACTCAAGGGCCGCTACCGGACCTTCCGGGCGCGTTCCCTACCCCCTATCGGACACAGCCCTGTCGTGCCTGGTCCTGTTGGTTGCTGCGGGTTGCGGAGACCATGGCTGCGGAGGCGGCGCGGGTACGCCGAAGGCGGAGGTCGAACCTAGCGCACAGCCCCTGCC
>JAPPOR010000029.1 GCA_028817905.1 Myxococcales bacterium | reverse complement strand
GTCATGATAGCTATCCCCGCCGCGTCCAGTCGATGTCGCATCCATCCAATACACCGTCAGGCGAGCCGGGCAGGTTTTATCCATGGTCACCCAAGTTGCGTTCACGACGCTGCGCACGGGCGCGGGCCGGCGCCTTGTCGCAGTGGCGCTGCGGGTCGCGTTGGCAGCGGCTTTCGCCTCGGCGGTTGCGGATCGCTTCGGGCTTTGGGGTCGCGCGGGTGAACCCGGCGTGATGTGGGGCAACTACGCAGCGTTTCTGGACTACACATGGCTGCTGCTGCCGGTCCTGCCGCGGGCGCTCTCGGATGTTCTTGGCGGGGTGGCCACGGCGCTCGAGGTCGTGCTCTCCGTATGGCTGCTCAGCGGGGTGCAGTTGGCCCGGGGAGCGGTCGCGGGTGCTGGCTTGCTCGCGCTGTTCGCGCTCGCGATGTGCTGCTCTGTCGGGCCCAAGTCCGTGCTCGACTATAGCGTGCTCACCGCCTTCGCCGCCCGTCTGTCCTTGGCCGGGTACGCCCAGCCGTTGCGGGGCTCGGTGCCCGTCAGGGGTAGGTGAGATGGCGCTAACGTTGGTCGGCAACAAGATCTGCCCGTACGCCCAGAGAGTCGCCTTCTGCCTCGAGGAGGCAGGCGTCGGCTACCAGCTGCGATACATCGACCCGTATCGGGAGCGGCCTCAGTGGTTCATCGAGATCGCACCCGCCAGCAAGGTGCCAGTACTGCAGGATGGCCCGCTCGTGCTCTGCGAGTCCGACGTGATTCTCGAATACCTGAACGACCTCCACGGGGGTCGCTACTTGCCTTCAGACCCTGCCGAGGCCGCCTTGCTGAGGCTTCAGCTACGTGCGCTGGCTTCCGTGCACGGCGGCCTGAACCGGATGTTCGAGGCCCACGACGAGCCAGCGTTCCATGACGCTGTCGCGGACGTGCGCGCAGCGCTCGGCGGGTTTGAGCGATACCTCGCTCGAGTGGTGGGCCGCGAGCGTGCCCAGCCGACGCTGATCTCGTTCTCGTTTGCGCCCGTGCTCCATGTCCTGTCGTGGATGGAGCGGATTTGTGCAACGGAGATCTTGCAAAGCGCCCTACTTGTAGCAGAGTGGGCGCAGGAGCTTTGTGCGCGGCCGAGCTTCGTCCGCACCGTTCACGAGGACTACCAGGCGGAGCTGATGGGTTTCTTGATGCGAAACGGAACGTTCGTGTCCTGCGCGGCTCGCCGCGTGAGTCAGCTGTCGGCCGCCGCGGCGGGCCCAGCCGGGAGCCGCTAGCCGTGACTGCGATCCGTCCAATGATGGCCGCACCGAGCGCGGACCTCGAGCCATACGTTCGCAACTTTTGGTGGGTGCGCCCGGCGCATGATGCCCGCCGGGGCACCAAGCACGCAGACGGCAATCTCGGGCTCGAGCTGGTCGTTGATGTTGAGCGTGGCACCCGAGCGGCGACGGCAACCCTGCGCTGGGACCCGAGCGGCACCGAGGCACAAGCGCTTCATCTCCGGCCGCACCGCGCTCTGTTGGGGGTGCGATTCGAGCCGAGCGGCTTCTTCCGCCTCTTCGCAAGCCCTGTCGGCGAGCCGTTGGCAAAGGCCTTGGGGCTCTGTGCGCAGGGCATGACCCAGCCGTGCAGGTCTGTGTTGTGCGCACTGGAGCAAGGCGAGGCGCCCCAAGGCGCCCTCGAGGCGTTGCTGCGCGAGCGCCTGCGTCTCCCCGACCGTCGCCACCCCATCGTGCGTAGCGCCATCGACGGCATCGCGAGTCACGGTGGCCATGTCGTCATCGCAGACCTGGTACGGGATGCTAGCGTGAGCCGGCGGCACTTCGAGCGCTTGTTTCGCGAACAGGTGGGGCTATCGCCGGCGGCCTTCGCCCGGCTCGCGCAGGTCGACAAAGCCCGCGGGCTGCTCGTCTCTGGTTCCTGGCCGCTCGCTCGCATCGCACAGGAATGCGGCTTCTTCGACCAAGCGCACCTGAGTCGAGAGTTTCGCCGGGCGATGGGCACATCGCCCGGCGCCTACCGCGACCGCAAGAAGCTCGCGGCCGCGACGACTGGTTGACAAGGCTCCTAATCGAGGATTCATGCATCGGCGTGGATCCCTGTGATCCGAACAAATCATGCATGAGGGCGGTCTGTCCGCCCGCAGAGGGGAGCTGGCACCCGCCGGTCACCCGCGGTGGCCGGGGAGTGCGAAGCCTGGAAGGCGGACCGCTCGGGGGAGGGCAGCGCCGACTATTGCACGTATGACGAAGATCGCGCGGGCCGGCTGCACGAAGCGCGTTGCGAAGCGGGGCGCTGCGTCCGCCCCGAACCCGGCGAGCGCTGCCCGGAAGGACAGGTCTGCCGCGGCGGCGCCTGCCTCGCCGGACAGCCTGAGGATCCCCAGTGTCGCGATCCAGAGGTTGAGGACTCCTTCATACCAAGCGAGGTTCGCAGCGTATCCGCGTTCGGCCTGCAGGACTGCTGCTACCTAAGTCGGCTACCGACAGAAGCGGATGGAGTGCTTACCGACCGTTGTCATACCGGCGTTGCCTCCTCGCTCAACCCCGAGCTCGTGCACTGCGGCGTGTACGAAGCCATCTGCGGCGCCGGAGGCGACTGGCACGACAACGTGTACATCCCCTGCGAGCACGGCTGCAGAAATGGTGCCTGCCTCCGGACGCCGCCCTCTCTCTAGCGAGCAGACCCCTGGCCCACAAGCACGAACACCCGAGCAGGTGGCCGGGTGTTCGTTGGTGTGGTTGCGGGGGCCAGATTTGAACCGACGACCTTCGGATAATGAGCGGGCAACCCCACCGGTCCGCGCGCCCTCCACCAACCTCTCGCAATTTCACGTAAACCCCCACAAGACGGGACATGTCGCGCACCGCTCCGCCGGGAATGTCGTCCCATGTCAGGCCTTCACAGG